>JAKRSB010000081.1 GCA_022402525.1 Thermosynechococcaceae cyanobacterium MS004 | reverse complement strand
GTTAAAGTTACCCCTAAACAGCATTTCCAGTGCTGCGCCTTCAACCACTCGGCCACCTCTCCAACTCGACCCGCTGCTTCTATGGGACTTAACTCTTGTACAGCTTGCGCTCGTACCGTCAGTCACTTGCAATCGGGGTTGTGGAATTTTATCCCGCAAGATATGTTAACAGAATCTGAGCCTTTAATAAACTCGTTCACAAACCCTTTATAAATCTAGCCCGTGGATATGGTTCCGTCTTTCACCGTGCGCGTCTGCGATCGCCGCACCAATACCGAATATAGCCTCACCGTTCCAGCCAACCGCTATATCCTAGAAACCGCTGAAGAACAGGGCGTCACGCTGCCTTTCTCCTGCCGCAACGGGGCCTGCACAGCCTGTGCGGTCAGAGTCATCTCCGGCGATCTATACCAGCCAGAGGCGATGGGGCTGTCGCCTCACCTTCAGGAAAAGGGCTACGCATTACTCTGCGTAAGCTATCCCTGTTCCAATCTCTACGTCGAAACTCAAGACGAAGACGAAGTATACGAGCAGCAGTTTGGGCGCTACTTCGGCAAAGGTAAGGTGCGGGTCGGGCTACCCCTAGATGAAGAATAGTTACGCGACTGGCTGTGCGACTGGCTGTGCTACTGGTTATGCAACTTGGTTGCTCGACTTGGTTGCATGACTTGATTGCTCGACTAAATCTTGATTTAAATCTTGATTCAAAGTCTTGATCTCCCTAAAAACATGACCAGAATAATATGACCGTAAAGCCCGACTTAGCGCACTACCTAGACATTGCCACCGAAGCGGCCTTAGCTGCCGGTGCAGTTTTGCAGCACTATTGGGGAAATCTAGAAGAGATTCAAGAAAAAGGGCGACCAGGGGATTTGGTCACGGAAGCCGATGCCGAGGCTGAAGCCGTGGTGCTGAAGGTTTTGGGGCGGCATTTCCCAGACCACCAGATTCTGGCCGAAGAATCCGGCCAGCAGGGCAACCAGTCGAGCGCTTACCTCTGGGCGATTGACCCCCTAGACGGAACCACAAACTACGCCCATCAATATCCTTTCTTTGCCACATCCATTGGCTTAATTATTGAGGGGGTGCCGCAGGTCGGCGTCATTTTTGATCCATTTCGTCAAGAGCTATTTCGCGCAGCCAAAGGACTCGGCGCAACCCGCAACCGTCAGCCCATTCAGGTTTCAACCGTCAATACCTTGAACCAAAGTCTTCTCGTAACCGGATTTGCCTATGACCGCCGTGAAATCGTGGACAATAACTATGCTGAGTTCTGCCATCTCACCCATCTCACTCAGGGGGTACGCCGCGCTGGCGCTGCTTCCCTAGATCTGGCTTACGTGGCCTGTGGTCGGCTCGATGGCTATTGGGAACGAGGTTTGTCTCCCTGGGATATTAGCGCAGGGGTTGTGCTGGTTGAAGAAGCGGGCGGGCGGATAACAGCCTACGATGAGTCGCCTTTTGACCTATACTCTGGGCGCATTCTAGCCACAAACCGCCACATCCACAGGGCATTGAGCACTGAGCTGCTCACCGTGACCCCCTCCACTTTTCCGAGTAAAGCCCTTTAAACTGCTAGCTAGACTGCTCACTAGAGGTAAACTACCGTCTCATGAATCTGAAAGGAAGCCAATGTCTTTTCAACTAAAGCGAGGACTTGCTGAATTTGGCTACCCCGATCACTACGCAGTGCTAGGGGTTGCGATCGATGCATCCGCTGGCGAGATTCGCAAGCGCTATATGAAGCTGGCTCGACGCCTGCACCCTGATAGCTGCGAGAGTAGCAATAAGGAACAGGCCAGCAAAATTTTATCGAAGCTTGTAAATCCCGCCTATCAAATGCTCTCTCAGGAGAAAGAGCGCACGGACTATAGTCTGTTGCTTAAGCTGGTCGGTCAGCGGGCAAATTTAGAGTTTGGGTCGGTCAAGCTCACTGCGCCAGAAGCCCAGGCGCTTTTGACTACCCCAGACTTTGAGACGTTCTATCAAACAGCCCTAGAGACGCTGGTGGAGCAGCAGTACAGTCAACCCGCTCAATTCCTAGAGAAAACGGAAAAAATTAGTGAGCTAAACCTCGCCTTTCTCCTCTGTCGAGAGCGATCGCCCAGCAGCAAAAAATATGCTGAGCCAGAACCTGCCGTTTCTGCGGTGCCCATCAATCCAGAAGCCGCCATTACAACCCCAACGCGAGAATCTGCGGTGCAGGCGACTGCCGCTCAGCAAATTAATATGGGTGAAGGGTTCGTGAGCCAGTATCTGCGGCGAGCGGAGGACTATATTGCAAAAAACCTGTATCCCTCCGCCACTCAGGAATTGAGAGATGCTCTGCGGCTTGACCCGCAAAATGTCCGCTGCCATACACTCATGGGAAAAGTTTATCTGAAGCAAAATCAGCCTAAGATGGCGAAGGGACACCTGACTCAAGCCATTAAGCTTGACCCGCAAAATGCTGAGGCGCGACAGGCAATGGCAGACCTGCAAAAGCTGGAGGCAAAGGTGGCGAAGGCTACCCCAGCGGAGGCTAAATCCTCTAAGTCAGGGGCAAAGGTCACTCAGCCCAGTGCTAAGCCTGCGGGACGTCGGGGTCTGTTTGGGCTATTTGGCGGCAAAAAATAACGAGACATGATTCATCAACCCCCCGTTGGCGCAAGAGATTTGCTGCCCATTGATGTGGCGCAAAAACACTGGATTGAGCGCCGCCTTCAGGATGTGTTTCATCGCTGGAGCTATCATCGGATTATTACGCCAACGCTGGAGCGTATGGAAACCCTCACGGCAGGGGGGGCGGTGCAGCCTGAGTCTGTGATTCAGGTGTGGGATGCGGAGGAAGGCTTCTTAGGGCTGCGCCCTGAACTCACGGCTTCGATCGCCCGTGCGGCGGTCAACCGGATGGCAGGAGCAACCTACCCCCAGCGCCTATACTACACTGCCAATATTTTTCGACGGCAGGCGGGGGAGCAGGCTAGGGGGCAGCACGAGTTTTATCAGGCGGGGGTGGAGCTTCTGGGGGCTGGGGGCGTCTCGGCAGATGCAGAGGTGCTGCTGTTGCTGGCGGATAGCTTATCTAGCATTGGGCTAACCCACTGGCATCTGGTACTGGGGGATGCCGGACTCACGCGATCGCTGCTGTGGGATTTTCCTAAACCGCTCCGGCGGAAGGTGCGTGAGGCGATCGCCCGTCTAGACCGGATTGAGCTAGAAACCCTGCCCCTAGAGCCAAGCCTACGGGAGCGAGCGCTCAGCCTTATGGATCTGCGGGGGACGCCAGACGATGTACTACACCAGGTCAGCCAGTGGGCGCTGGATGACACACAGCAAGCCGCTGTCAAGCATCTTAAGTCAGTGGTGGAACTGCTAGAGGGGCATCCTTCCGTTACCCTAGACTTAAGCCTTATTCAGACCTTTGACTACTACACAGGGCTGGTCTTTGAGGTCGTGAGCGATCGCGAGAGTGGCCAGCGGGTGCTGGGGCAGGGCGGTCGCTACGACCAGTTGTTAAGCCTCTATCATCCCCAGGGACAGATGATTCCGGGCATTGGCTTTTCTCTAAATCTTCAGGATCTTCAGCAGGTGCTGCTGTCTGTGGGCCAGATTCCTAATCAGACCCTCGCCAGCGACTGGCTGGTGGTGGCGGAGTCAACACAGGCGATCGCGGTAGCCTTTCGCTATGCTCAAACCTTGCGGATCAAGGGCGCTGAATCAGCGGTGCGAGTTGAGGTTGCTTTAGAAGCATCCTCGACGGACAGTGCCCGTGACTACGCACTCCATCGCAATATCCCAAACATCGCTTGGGTGAATGCCTCAGGGTCTGTCACAATTGAAGCCATAGAGTCAATCCTCTAGTTTTGTTTCATTCTCAATTTTTCATCCTCATTTTTATAGCCTGAATGCTAACGGTTGCCCTTCCTAAAGGCGCATTGCTCAAAGACAGTATCCGTCTCTTTCAAGGGGCAGGACTGGACTTTAGCGCCTTTCTAGACGACTCAAATCGTCAGCTTCAAATTCCTGACCCCACGGGAGCCGCCCAAGCGCTGCTGGTGCGCGCCCAAGATGTGCCTGTCTATGTAGAGTACGGTCAGGCTCAGCTCGGCATTGTCGGCTTTGATGTACTCAAAGAAAAAAAATCAAAGGTGGCTCATCTGCACGACTTAGGCTTTGGCTTTTGTAGAATGTCTGTAGCGGTCAAAGCCTCTAGTCCCTATCGGTCCGCAACAGAGCTGCCGCCCAACTGCCGCGTAGCGTCCAAGTATGTCCACAGTGCACGCGACTACTTTGAGTCTCTTGATTTACCCGTGGAAATTATTCCGCTGTATGGTTCTGTGGAGCTTGGCCCCATTACGGGCATGTCGGAAGCCATTGTGGATCTGGTTTCAACGGGACGCACCCTCAAGGAAAATGGTCTAACGGAGCTGGAGGTGCTGTACGAGAGCACCGCACGACTCATTGCCCATCCCCTCAGCTATCGACTCAATACAGATGGCCTGCGCGACTGGATTAAACCCCTACAGCCTGCGATCGCTCCTTCGGCTTAACCCGTTTAACCCATGGCTAATGCAACCCTCTCAGCCTCTGAAGAGAGCCGTCATGAGAGTCGTCGACCGCGCACCAGCGACTGGCGACTCTTTTTACGGATTGTGCCCTACGCGCGTCCCTATGGGCGATCGCTCTTATTCTCGGCCTTTCTGCTGATTCCGCTCTCGGTGGCCAGCGCCGTTCAGCCTGTGTTAATTGGTCAGGCAATTTCACTGCTGCGCAATGAACCCACCACCTACGGGCTATTGCGCGATGTTGGTTTATCCAATGGACTGATACTGCTCAGCGTTCTGCTCAGCGTGACCGTGGTCTTTCGGTTTGGGCTGCAGTCTATCCAGGGCTACCAGGTTGCCAAGGTCGGGCAGCAAATCACCACGGATATCCGCAACGATCTGTTTCGTCATGTTCTGTCCTTAGCGGCCCAATTTTTTGACAAGACCCCTGTAGGCCGACTGATCACGCGCCTTACCAGCGATGTAGAGTCCCTCGGCGACGTTTTTGCCACGGGTGCGATCGGCATTGTCAGCGATCTGTTCTCCATTGTGGTGGTTGTGATTGCGATGTTTGCCCTCCAGTGGGATTTGGCCCTGCTGCTGGTGCTGCTGCTGGTGCCGATTAGCGCTCTAATCTGGTATTTTCAGCTCGAATTCCGCAAGGCCAACTATAAATCTCGCGATGAGCTGTCTTCTCTCAATTCCACCCTTCAGGAAAATCTATCCGGCATTGGAGTGGTGCAGATTTTTCGTCGTGAGCGGTTTAATAGTGAGCTGTTCCGCAATAACAACCTGCGCTATGTGCAGGCCGTAGACCGCACGATCTTTTTTGACTCGGCGGTGTCCGCCACCCTGGAATGGATTGGCTTCATTGCGATCGCCGGTATTCTGTGGCTGGGGGGCAGCCGTATCCTAAACCAAACCCTCACCTTTGGCACCCTGTCGACCTTTATTCTGTTCGCCCAGCGGCTGTTCAATCCGCTTCAGCAGCTTGCCGAAAAATTTACCTCTATCCAGTCTGGCTTTACCGCCGTGGAGCGCATTAATAATCTCCTTGACCAGACCGTAGATATTCGAGATGCCTTAACGACCCAGCAGTTGCCTGTCGGCGACGCAGCCCCAGTAGGCCAAGTCGTCTTTGAGGATGTTTGGTTTGCCTACAAAGACGATGACTACATCCTCAAGGGACTAAACTTTGCCATTCAGCCCGGAGAGAAGGTGGCGATCGTGGGGCCAACCGGAGCGGGAAAAAGCTCCATTATTCGGCTCCTCTGCCGACTCTACGAAACCACTCAGGGCAGCATTACCATCGATGGCATCAACGTCAAGGCCGTCTCCCAGGCCGACCTGCGCCAGTATATTGGCGTCATTTTGCAGGATGGCTTTTTGTTTGCTGGAGATGTGCAGAGCAACATCTCCCTGGGTGAAAGCTACACCCTAGAGCAAATTCAGGCGATCGCCGTACAAATGAATATTGCGCCCTTTATTGAGGCGCTACCGGAAGGGTACAGTACGCTCCTGCGGGAGCGCGGCACCAATTTATCCGCCGGACAGAAGCAGCTTTTAGCCTTTGCCAGAGCCGCCATCCGCAACCCCCGCATTTTGGTGCTGGACGAGGCCACCGCCAACCTAGACGTGGGTACCGAAGCGCTCATTCAGGACGCCCTAGAACGCCTTTTGGTAAACCGTACCGCCATTATTATCGCCCACCGCCTCTCCACCATTCGCAACGTAGATCGCATCTTAGTCTTGCGTCACGGAGAACTGGTCGAGTCCGGCTCTCATGAAGAACTCATGGCGCAGGAGGGCGTTTATGCCAGTCTCTATCGCCTGCAAATGATGGGGCAGGCATTTTAGGCTTTAAGCCCGCTCTCAGTTTAAATCTGCGCCAGTTAAATCTGCGCCAGAAAAGCCTTCTTAACCTGAGTTCGATAATGCCCTTGAAGCCCTTCACCCCAAACCCCTCTCCCAAAGGCGAGGGGCTTAAGAAGCTTGATTTTTAATGGATCCTCCTTCTCCCTGGAGAAAAGGAGGATGGGAGGATGAGGGGCAGTTGTTTTTTGTGGAACTCACGTCTTCTTAACCTGATCGCCCTTAGGAGGCCAACCATGCGGGATGAGAGAGGAGCGCGTTGATGGTTTGCACCCCCCGAAGTTGATTAGACAGGGGCAGGTGTCCCCGTGGGGCGCTTAAGTCCCAGATAAACTCCCCTGGATACCGCGTCCAGGTTTTGCCAGACTTCCATTTAATTTTGGGCCAGAGCGCCTCCCAGTTTTTGCCCACGCTCAGCCAAAGCTGGCGCTGCACCGAAAAGCCGAACTTCCCCTCGGAATGCACCAGCCAAAGCTGATTGATGGTGTGCAAATCCGTAATGGGCAGGCTCTCAACCTCTGAAAAATACAGCCACTTGCGTTTCATAGCCGCTGCGCCAGATAGCTCACACAACTTTTGCAGAGTGAGGCGATCGCCTTCTAAAAAGTTGTGCGCCGCCAAAAGTTGCTGCAGCGGCCTATAGTCTATCCCCGCCTCGGACAGCAGCGGCACCACCCCATCCGGGAAATGCTGCGCCAAAAAAGCCTGAGACTCAGGAATCTCGCTGTGCAATAGAAGCTCGTAGCAACGCCCTGCGATCGCCCCTTCGGCAGAATGCTGGAGCAAAAAAGACTGCAAAACATTTGTCCCCGCTGCGCCCAGCTCCGCCAGCGCCAGCGCCGCCTGGAAGCGCTTTTTCTCATTGCCTGCGGTCAGTTGAGCCTCTAACTCCTCCAGGGTGGGATGGGTCATATTGTCTAGGGGGGCGGGCACGTTGATAGACTCAGGCATGCAGGTACTCGAAAAGACGCTTTCTCTCTCCTTAACCCTATCAAAAAGGACTTATCCGTGACGAGTTTCCCAGGCAATCTCAAGGCTCAATTTATCCCAACAAAGCTTTAAGCAAAACTCAAGCTTTAGGATGAAAGCCTGAGGGTGACTTCGGAAATCCCTCCTTTCTGCCTTTCGGAAGTCTGACAGAATAAAGGAAGAAGCTTATAACTGAGAAGCATGATGGTTCCAAGCCCTGTGATCCCAAAACAGCCGAGTCAATGGCAAAAGCTTCAATCCGCCCAGCCCATGCGAGAGCAAGAGACTGAATCAAGATCCTGATTCAAGATTCTGGAAATCTCAAAATTCTGTAGACCATTGTCCTCTCACCAGTACCCCCTATGGATGCCAATAACTTTCTGAAGCAAATGTTGCTCATCGGCGTAGGAACCACCAGTTTTGTCGCAGACAAGGTTCGGGAAGTCAGCGAAGAATGGGTACGGGAAGGACGGCTAAACCCTGAGCAAGCTAGAGCCTTTGTTGAAGACCTCCTTCAGCAGTTGCGGAACGACCCGCTAGAGTGGGAAGGACAGGTACAGCGCCAATTTCGCAACATTATGCAAGATTTTGGCGTTGCCCGTCAGCCCGAAATCGACGAATTGCGCGGTAGAATTGATCGGCTCGAACGTCAGGTTCGGGATCTTGAGAATAAGCTCTGGCGCTAGCTGGCTTCCCATCGGTGCCGCGTTCTTAGGCTGTGGCCATTCACAGGCAAACACTGCACAGATATCCCAGCCAATGCTGGCCTTAGCGATCGCTCAGATCAGCTATCCAGAATAGACTATCCAAAAGATCAGACCATTCAGACTATTAGGAGGAAACAGACCTTGCAAGGAATTTTGATTAGCGCAGCGGCGCTGTTTGCCTGCGTCGTTTTTCTGGTTGTGGCTCAGATCTTCTCAAAACCCGCTGATGTTTCCGCTGCCCCCTTGAGCGACTCAGCCCCCACCGAACGCATTTCAGCTTCGCAACCGACGGCTGAGAAACCTGCAGCTGCGCAAAACTTTACGGAACCTTTAATTGCCATGACCGACTCAGCCAAAGACCTGGCCGCAACCCCTTCAGACTATGTCACCACGCCCACAGGACTGAAGTACAAAGATATTGTGGAAGGGACAGGAGACTCTCCCAAAAATGGACAAACCGTGACCGTTCACTACACGGGCACCCTGACGGACGGCAGCAAGTTTGATAGCTCCCGTGATCGCGGTCAGCCCTTTGAATTCCCCATTGGGCTAGGGCGCGTCATCAAAGGCTGGGATGAGGGCGTTTTGTCCATGAAAATTGGCGGCCGTCGGGAGCTCGTCATTCCACCAGAGCTAGGCTACGGCTCCCGTGGAGCGGGCGGGGTCATTCCACCCAATGCAACTCTTGTGTTTGACGTGGAACTCCTCGGTACCAGATAGACTCAAACTATCCGCCGCGCCAATCTTTGAACGGCTAGCAGAATACAGCTAGCAAAATATAAAGGGGGTTGTGATAGTCTTCACACCCCCTTTGCTTTATAGATTCAGGCTTACCTGAGGGCTATCATCCAAGCGCTTTAGCCTGAATGAACGTCTCCGCGCCACTGCGATCGAGGGGTCTTGAAAAGAAATATCCCTGTGCATACTCACATCCAAGGGCTTCAAGGTTTCTGACCTGCACCTCATCTTCTACTCCTTCCGCAACCACCTGCATTTTTAAGTTGTGGGCCAGGTTAATAATTGTTTTGACAATTTCAAAGCCATCGTCACAGCCCATCTGATCGACAAAAGACTGATCTACCTTCAGGGTATCGAGGGGAAAAGTCCGCAGATAGTTGAGAGACGAATAGCCAGTCCCAAAGTCATCCATCATCAGCTCAACGCCCAGGGTTTTCACCTGCTTCAGCTTGGCCGCAACGGCACTAGGCTCAATCATCACCGTACCTTCTGTGATTTCAAGCTTGAGCGTTGTGGGATTAATCCCCACGTCTTGCGTAATGGACTTTACTTTGTTCACAAAATCAGACTGGGCAAACTGCTTATTGGAAATATTGACGCTAATGGTCAAGGTGGACAGCATAGGATACTGAAGCTGCCAGCTATGCACTTGATGGCAGGCTTCCCGCAACACCCACCATCCAATCGGAATAATTAAGCCCGTTTCTTCGGCCAGCGGAATAAAGTCTGCGGGCGAAACAACACCACGCTCTGGATGATGCCACCGCAGAAGCGCTTCAAACCCTATGAGCTGCTGATCTTTCAGAGCAATAATGGGCTGATAGACGAGGCTAAACTCTTGGCGATCTAGCGCGCGTTTCAAGTCGGTTTCGAGCAATAGCTGATCAATGGCTTTGACCCGCATCCCGCTGCCAAAAATTTCGTAGCGATTCTCGCCGGAGTGCTTTGCAATATACATAGCGGTATCGGCATCGCGGAGCAGGTCTTCGCTAGACTCATAGTCTGAACCTCCTACAGCAATGCCAATGCTGGCGCTCGTAAAAATTTCATGCCCCCCCACCTGAAATGGCCGATTGAGAGAATAGGAAATTTTCTTGGCCGTGGCGATCGCCATTTCCGTACTCTGAATATTGTTGAGCAGCACCACAAATTCATCACCGCCCAGGCGAGCGACAGTATCTTCTTCTCTTAGACAGCTCCGCAGACACTGGGACACCTGAACTAAAAGCTGATCCCCGGCCAGATGCCCCAGACTATCGTTAATGAGCTTAAATCGGTCTAAGTCTAGAAAAAGCAGCGCGCAAAGATGGCCTTCCTGTCGCTTCAGGCTTTTAATAGACTGGTCTAGGCGATCCATCAGCAGCGTCCGGTTGGGCAACCCCGTCATAGGGTCGTGCAGGGCATCGTGGGTGAGCTGCTCACGAATTCGATAGTATTCAGTAATGTCAGTTTGCGATCCAGCAATGCGCTCTGCCTGGTTATCTTGACTCCAAATCGCTAGACCCCGCGCCAAAAACCAGCGCAGACTTCCATCTTTTTGTGGAATGCGGTATTCGCATTCAAAATGCTGGGTTTTATGCTCTAGGTGCTGGGCAAGGGACTGTCTGAGGCGATCGCGATCTAGGGGATGCACCCGTTCAAACCAGTCTTCTGGGCGATCTCCAATGTCCTTCTCCAAAGCGCCAATCATTGCTTTCCAGCGCGGGGAAAAATAAACTCTTTGATTCACCAAATCCCAGTCCCACAGTCCATCATTGGCCCCTTGAGTGGTTGCAATATAGCGCTGCTCGCTCTCGTGGAGTTTTTTTTCAAGCTGTTTGCGTAGGGTGATATCTACAAAATAGCTCCGAATTAACTGACTCTGAACAATGCAGTGGACGGACTGCTCATACATCGCTCCTTCAAACTCAATTTCTCTTACCCCGTGCCGTCGCTGACCATCCTGAATCAGCTCAGCAATACCTTCTAGGAGCGGATGTTTTTCTCCAACTTTAATATCAGAAAACTGTACGTGAGCGCTTGGATTTGCATAGGTAATCCATTCTTCAAAGTTTGATTCTATGATTGGATTTGGCGTCAGCTCTGCAAAAGAATATATTCGATAAATTGATGAATCTACATTATTTTCATGTTCAGCATCACTAGCATCTGTAGATTTTTCTTTGGAGTCGCCAAAAGTTTTCTTCGGCGACAGTAAGATTTCAGGCAGCGCAGCAGAAACAAGGCTAGGGACTGGAACCCCTTTCACCTGAGTCATTGCAGTTCTAAATTCTGCTAGATCAGAAATACAGTGATAGGTAATCTTACTGGATTCCCCAAAGGAAATAACGTCACCATTTTCTAAATCCTGGGCTTGACAGCGCTGTTCATTGATTGAAAATCCATTTAGGCTGGGCTTTCCGTTTAGATCTCCATCTACAATTCTAAAATAATATTTTTTGGTTTTAGGATTTAGAATGCGAAGCAGAGAAGCATGGTGTCTAGAAATTTCTGGAGAATTTAAAACGATAGAATTAGCCGCATGACGACCGATGGAGTAGCTAGAGCTTTCCAGCAGTAAAATTTTACGCTCTTGCTTATCTTCAATACTCAGTAAATGATATTCCCCAGACTGTTGCCCTTTAAATGCATCAAATTGAGGCGATGAGCTATTTTTTTTGTGCGATCGCGAAGTAATCTTAAAAGGAACTGTGTATCCTCCATCTGAGTAGTTCACCATGCTTACCATTTGATGCTCCAGACAGTCTTAATATCACAAGAAGAAAGAATCACAAGAAGAAAGATTTTTCGTTAACCTCTCACCAGAAACCGACACGCCTAAAGTTGAGCGCTGCAACAAGAGATGTGGGCTTTCTTGACTGAACTTTGCTACTAAATACTGACAAATACTGATCGAAGCGCTTCCATCTTTATATTTCAGATTCTGTAGTTGTCAAAAAGTCAGGTTTGGGCAACTCAGCAGTATAAAAAGAAACGCTCTTAACGGGTCACTCTAAGCAGTGCATTGATATTAGTGTTCCCAGGCTGTACAAATCTTTCGACAATTTCTACACATCAAATTTCACACATTGAGCTTCTACGCACCAACTTCTACGCACCCAATCGATGCATCAATTCACTGCACCAATGGGCTACACCAATGGGCTACACATCGGACTCAGTACGCCCACCCCTCAGCAGTCATCACATCAACCATCCACCCGAACCAGCGGCACCTGGTCAGAGCGTCTGTACTGATGCATTTCTAGCGCTGACGGAGAGAGCGTATAGGGCAAATGGAACTTGGCAACCGTTACAAACGACTGTAATATCGACTCCGACTCTGCTCCAAAATTTTTCTCCCCTATTGTTTCTCAGTTTTTGGTCACTTAGGAATTCTTTTTCGTCATCATGCATGTTTTTCGCCGCAACCGTTCCTCCCTTCCCCTTGTGAGTGCAAGTGTCCTGACACTGACCGCTGCCCTTTCGATGAATGCAGCCTTTGCCATCCCCTTTGGCCAGAAAGAGGTAGATCAAACGAAGTTTATTGCGATCGCCAAGCCCTTTGGTCAAGGTTTCCATCAGCTTCTGGTTCTAGAGCAAATCTCAGACAAACAGGCCTGCTGGAGCGAAAGCGGCAGCGCGCCAACCATTGTTGATCCGCTGCTCTTGAACTTTAACTTCACGGGCATCTGTGGCCGCAGCACCGATGCCAACGGCTACTCCATTCGCATTGACGGGCAAGACTATGGGGGTCGCTACACCCTCCGGATGCGATCGCGCGACAATGACATCGTGCTGGTGGGTAGCCCCGATCGCTCTGGGGATCCAGAAATTGTGATTGGTCGCGCCAATGGCTACACCACAGGATTTGCCAAGATCCAGCTAGATCCGGGCTGGCGATTCACAAAACGCACCTTCGGCGAAAGAACCTTAGGGCACGTCTACCTGACCAAAGAAACGGGTGCCGCCCTGCCGTTTGCGGACGTTGCAGGAGATGTCTACCTCAAAGAAATTCAGGAAGCCGTGGGGCTAAAATTCATTGCCGGATTTGAAAACAATACCTTCCGCCCCCTCACACCCCTCACCCGCGAACAGCTTGTTTCCATGGTGCTGGAGGCCATTAAGACTGTTCCAGGGGTGAATCCTGCGGTTCCGGCGACTGTTACAAGCAACCCCTACCCAGACGTGCAAGCAAGACGCTGGAGCGCCGCCAAGATTAGCTTTGCCCGCGACAATAAAATTGTGAGCGGCTACCAAGACGGGACATTTTTGCCGGACAAACCCGTCACCCGCGCTGAGCTACTCGCCGTCCTGCGACGCACCTCGGAGTATGTCAAAACCCTCAAGAAGCAGCCGACCACACTAGCGCCCACCCAGGCCGTTTTTAACTTCTCCGATGCCCAAGGGCACTGGGCCGCAGACCTCATGAGTCAGATGTCTGCCTATTGTGGCGTTGCCTCTCCGGTCAATGAAGCGGGGACTGCCTTCACGCCGAATGCGCCAGCACTGCGTAACTATGCAGCAGCAGCAACCCTCAGAACCCTCAACTGTCTTAAAAAGTAGCGGGTTCTCTGACCCGTCACCCTCGGAGCAGATGCGATCGCGTCTGCTCCGTTTACTATGGCGCTCAAATTGCTTTGGTTTTCAAAAACTAGCTCAAAAAAAGTAGCCTCCTCAAGCAGTCCCCAAGACGGCCATCATGCAGGTTTCAGCTAGAGGGGTAGGATAGGAAAGAGCGCGATAAACGCAGCGATCCCAGCCATCCTCAAGCCCATCTTCTTCAGTCTTGATTGCACTCTCTGGACATGCACTATGGATATTGCCACCCTCATTCAGTGGTTTGAAACTTGGGCAAGCCCCGCTTGGCAAGAAAAATGGGACAACTGTGGCTGGCAGATTGAGCCAGGACTGCTCCAGGAACCCGCACGGGTTCTAGTCTGTCTGACGCCTACCCTTGCGGTGATGAAAGAGGCGATCGCCCTTCAGCAGAACGGTACACCCGTGAATCTGATTTTTGCCCATCATCCGCTGATTTTTGCCCCACTGAAGTCCATTAACCAGAGTGATCCTCTCGGAGAGATGGTGCAGTTGGCGATCACCCATCGCATTGGGGTATATAGCGCCCACACCAACTTTGATCAGGTCGCAGACGGTACCGCTGATGTACTGGCTCAGCGGTTAGACCTTCAGCACACTGAACCCATTGAGCCTACACAAGAGGGTCTAGGCTACGGTCGGGTGGGCAACCTGCGTGCTAGCCTAACCCTACAAAAGCTGTTAGACAAAATTCAGGCTGCCCTTAATCCAGCAGACCTACTCGTATCGCCTGCCGATCGCCAGACGCGTATTCAGCGAGTTGCGGTGCTGGGGGGCTCTGGTGCGAGCTATATTCCAGCAGTCGCGCGCACAGGAGCACAGGTCTACCTCACCTCAGACTGCAAATTTCACCAATTTCAAGAAAGCCGCGATCGCAATCTCATTTTGATTGATGCAGGGCACTACGCCACAGAACGCCCCGCCTGCGCCCTGCTGGTGGAGAAGTTTCAGCAGATCGGGATTGAGTGGGTCAAGCTCAGCGATCGCGATGAAGATTTCCGTCAATTTGGGGGAATTACACCCTAAGCTGAGGCCTGAGTCGCTGCAGTCGTCCAGGAGAGGGCATCAAGCGGCATCCACAGGAGAAATCACAAACAATGCTCAGAACATTTGTGATGATGGGCGTTTCCGGAAGCGGTAAATCCTGCATCGGAGCAAAATTAGCCCACGCCTTAGGTGGGGTCTTTGAGGATGCGGATGACTTTCATCCCCAAAGCAATATCGAAAAGATGGCTCATGGGGTTCCACTCACAGATAGCGATCGCTGGCCTTGGCTGCACAGTTTACGGCAGCAAATTATTCTGTATCGACGAATTGCAGACTACTATGTGCTGTCCTGCTCCGCACTGAAGCAATGCTATCGGGATACTCTGCGGGGCAATGATTCTACAGATACACTCCACTTTGTTTATCTCAAAGGCACCCCAGACCTCCTTCGCCAGCGGATGGAGGCGAGACAGCACTTCATGCCCAGCACTTTGCTTGAGAGTCAGCTCGCTATCCTTGAAGAACCCCAGGAAGCCCTCATTGTAGATATCCGGACAGCGCCCGATCAAATTGTGCGCGTGATTTTAGATTCAGTCCGGTCTATGGAAGTCACCCAGGCAGTAGCGCCAAAGAGCCTGCATCTAAAAAAACTGCACCCCCAAAAACTGCATCCCAAAAAACCGCACCAAAAGAACCTGCTTTAAACATCCAGATAGCCTTGCTGTCTGTACGCCTTGGGCAGTTGCCACCAGGGAACATCCGTAAAAAGATGGTGTTCGTGATGGTAGCCAAAGTGGTAGCAGGCCAACAGAGACAGCAGCCAAGGGCGACGAATCGTCGTGGAGCGGTGCTCGTCTAGGTAGCCACCCTTAGGCTGACGGTGAGGCAGGTAGGTGCCAAAGTAAAATAGATGCAGGGAACTAAGCACTGAAGGATAAACCCAAAACCAGGCTAGGTTGACTTCAGCTACCCCAAGAACCCCGTGAATGACGTGAAACATCAAAACCAGCGCAGCAAAGCGCGTCCAGCTCCAGTAGCGGGTCATAAAAGCCCAATACCACCCTATAAATCCGCTAGGCTGGTAGTCTGGGTCTACTTCGCTGACGGGGAACTGATGATGCAGGATATGGCGCTGAAGCAGCGTTTTGAACGAAAATAGTCCGTAGAGCTTGAGGACTAGAATTCCCACTCCATCGTTCACGCGCCGATTGGGGGGATAAACCGCGCCATGCATGGCATCATGCGCTGTAATGAAGAGCCCAGTGTACAAAAAGGTTTGCCACAGCAGCAGCAGAACTTTGACCACCCAGGGGATTTCCTGAAGGTTTATGGTAAAAAGAATGGCCGTACTCGCTCCCCAAAGGCCGATAATACCGCCCGCGATCGCAAGGCTAGCCCATTCGGGTTGATCCCCGTGTCTCTGAAGCACTGGAGGGGCTGACATTTTTTTCTCTTGCACTATCACGCGATCGCCCACTGAAATAACTGGATAAACACCGTTCAACCGACCGCTTGATTTACATTACTTAACAATGTACAGGACGAATCGAGATTGCGTCATTGAGATTGTGTTATTGAAATTGTGTTATTGAAATTGTGTCGTTATAGATTGCATCATTGAGACGGGCTGTCCTCTGGACAATGCACGTTACGGAGCACGTTACGGAAAACACAGCACAAAGATAGAGCTTGGTTTTGGTCCCCTTGTTTGGCATTTCTCCCCTCCCCAATATTTCTGGTCTGCCAAGGGCAGGGGAGCTACACCTCTGGTCCGCCAGCCTATCCATCCGGTTGAAAGTCTCCGAGGGGGAAGGCGCAAACAGCTTACACTCTGACTTGCGTGCTTTGCTCAGCGGTGAGGAGCTAGCGCGTGCAGAGCGCTATCAAACAAAACAGGCTCAGGAGCAGTTCATCCTGGTTCGGTCGCTGCTGCGCTGCTTGCTCGGCCAGTATCTCCAGCAAAATCCCGCTGCAGTTCAGTTTTGCTACTCAATTCACGGGAAACCAGAGCTCTTCCCCACCAGTCCTCAGCTTTACTTTAATCTTTCCCACTCTCAAGGGATGGTTTTATTTGCGGTGCGTCAAGGTCAGCCCGTAGGGCTTGACCTCGAATGGATAAACCCCAAAGTGAATGGAATGGCGATCGCCCGTCGTGTGTTTTTAGCCCAGGAGCAGGCAGAGATCTTCGACCTACCGCTGGAGCAACAACAGGCAAAGTTTTTCCAGATCTGGACGCGGAAAGAAGCGCTCATTAAGCTCCATGGCGATCGCCTGTTTCCAGGGCTAAAGGCCTATGACGTCTCAGAATACTCTAGTACCAGCAGTTTCAAGAATAGCCAGAAACACTGCCGCAGCACATCTACCCTCTGGCTGAAGGATCTCGCGATGCTGGACAGCTTCGCTGCAGCCGTGGCCACCATCCAGCAACCCCGCCATCTCCAGCATCACACCTGGGACTGGGAAACCAGCCCCGCGACCCAGCGTTGACAAAAAAACTGCCCCACGAAACCGTAGGGCAGAAGATCTATCAGTCAATGCTAGGGAAGCAGCACCTAAGGCGCAAGAGCATTACCGCGCAGCAGGCTACCAATGGTTTTTGCCGTAATCTTAAGCTGAGTCAGCGGATTGGCAGGCACCACAGTCTTGTAGAGGTAGCTGTCAAAGGTCAAGCGCTGTACGTCAATATCGGCACACATTTCCACAAACGCCTCTCGCGTTGCGTCTGTGCGATAAAACACCCGCTGTAGAATATCCAGCACCAGATAGGTGATGCCGTATTCTTTGTCCCAGCGCTTGATATACGCCTTCAGGTCGCTCTCCGTAGGCACCTTAGCGCCCTTTTCGGAGCGCTCCACAATCATTTCTGCACACATCCGGCCAGACTTCGCGGCAAAGTAAATACCTTCACCGGAAGACTTGGTGACGTAGCCCGCCGCATCACCCACAAGGGCAACCCGACCCACCACACGGCGCGGCCTTGGATGCTCTGGAATGGGATGGGCTTCTACTTTAATAATTTCACCACCCTGGAGCCGATGGGCAGCACGGGCGCGAATGCCAGCCTGAAGCTTTTTGATATCGGCCTTATGCACCTGCATGGTGCCAGTGCCCACCGCAACGTGGTCATACTTAGGAAAAACCCAGGCGTAAAAGTCCGTCGAAACATCGTCCCCGACGTACATTTCCGCCAAGTCTTCGTAGTAGGCCATCTGAGCATCCGGAAGTCGGATGCGCTCTTGGAAGGCGATCGCATAGTTGTAGTCGCCAGCGTCAATTTCCTTGGCAATGCGGGAATTTGCCCCATCTGCACCAATCACCAAATCCACTTCGAGCTTTTTCATTTCGCCTTCTAGGCTGCCGCTCGATAAATCTGCATAGTGAATGACGTAGGGCGCGCTGTCGCTAGCAGGAATCTCTAGCTTGTTGACCGTACCGTTGATAATTTTGGCACCGAGCTTAATCGCGCGATCGCGCAGAAACCCGTCTAGCACTTCCCGGCGGCACATTCCGATATATTCGCCATCCTTAAGCGTGCCACCAATGTTGACCTCAACATTCGAGGGCGAAATCATCTTCATCTTCCGCACCTGACGGTCAATGATGTGGGGCGGCAAATCAAACTCATCCACCATACAAAGCGGAATTGCGCCCCCACAGGGCTTTGCATTATCTAGCTTACGCTCAATCAAATAGGTCTCAATGCCAGCTTTGACCAGCGTTTCAGCCGCAGAAGAACCGGCTGGCCCTGACCCGACCACAGCAACTCGTAATGCCAAGCGACCCTCCAAACCTTAAAACTGCTACGAGCTGCATCGTAACAGGTAAATTTGTCCTGAATTCGCGAAAGTCCATTCCGAGACGCAACTTGCAACACAGTTTAACCTTGCCGCAACAGAGCGTTACATTTTAAGCTTTCCTTAAGCTCAAAGGTATGACAGCGAACAATTCTGTCGCTTCATCCTTCGCTACTCTTAAGTCAAGTGGCGAAACACGGTAATATGTAATGCAATTTGTTTAATGCAACTTGTTGTAGTGCAGTCTGGTGTAGCTCAATTGGTTGCATAGTGCAGTCTTTGAAGCTTGCAGCTTAGATTGATTGCAGTTTAGATTGATTGCAGCGTAGATTGTCCGGCCTATCTTAATCCGGCATATTTAACTTGATGGCCTTCAGTTGATTTAGTTTGCATTTATCCCCCCTGGTTTAAACAAGCTGGGTCAGTGCAAAAATGAGTTAGTGCAAAAAATTGCTTAAACCCCTTTAATTAGCTGGTTTCTTGTGCAAAATCACTTAAATCGCTGCATCAGTCAAGTCGCAGCATCAAGTAAGCAGCAGCATCAAGGTCTATTACAAAATATTTAAGATAGGTTAGCTTTCGGAGAGATTTAATCGCAATGTTCAACCCCAGTGAATCTAGCTCTGCCAATAGCCTGGGCGGTCGGCTGTACCGCTATGAAGTCGTCGGACTGCGCAGTAACGTTTCTACGGTACGTCGTAG
Organism: Thermosynechococcaceae cyanobacterium MS004; assembly: GCA_022402525.1. Classification (GTDB taxonomy): domain Bacteria; phylum Cyanobacteriota; class Cyanobacteriia; order Thermosynechococcales; family Thermosynechococcaceae; genus JAAURS01. Next base: position 176,271 of record JAKRSB010000081.1, on the reverse strand, counting down.
CGGCAGCACTTTCTTTACGGTATCCTACGAGCGCATGGGGCAGTTTATGCGCCAGGTGGCGCAGAGCGGTGGAAAAATCATCAACATTTTTCCTGCTTCTTCTGAAAATCTACCAGCATCCAACGTGATTAGCACCTCTGACAGTACCGCATCTGAAAGCACGGCTGAAGCAGCTCCAGCACCTAAGTCCAAGAAAGGTGCTGATATTCCGGTCAATATTTACCGTCCCAACAGTCCCTTTGTCGGGAAATGTCTGTCCAATGAAGAATTGGTGCGTGAAGGCGGCGAAGGTACGGTTCGCCACCTGACCTTTGACCTGTCTGGTGGAGATCTGCGCTACCTAGAAGGCCAAAGCATCGGCATTATTCCAGAAGGCACTGACGAGAAAGGGAAGCCCCACAAGCTTCGCCTTTACTCCATCGCCTCCACGAGACATGGGGACAATCTAGATGACAAAACCGTCTCGCTTTGCGTGCGTCAACTCGTCTACAAAAATAAAGAAACGAATGAAGAGGTGAAGGGCGTTTGCTCAACCTATCTCACGCAGCTTCCGGTTGGGGCTCCCGTCAAAATCACGGGGCCGGTAGGCAAGGAAATGCTGCTGCCCGACGACCCCAACGCCAACATCATCATGATGGCAACCGGAACAGGGATTGCGCCGTTTCGGGCATTCATTTGGCGGATGCTGAAGGAAAAGCATGAAGACTATCAGTTTAAGGGTCTAGCCTGGCTATTCTTTGGGGTGGCCTACACGCCCAACATTCTTTATAAAGAAGAGCTAGAGTCCCTACAGGAACAATTCCCTGAAAACCTGCGCTTAACCTATGCCATCAGCCGAGAACAACAAAATGTAGACGGCGGCAAGATGTATATCCAAAGCCGCATCCAGGAAAACGCGGATGAGCTGTGGGGGCTTGTCCAAAAAGAAAATACCCATGTCTATATCTGCGGACTCAAGGGTATGGAGGGCGGCATTGATGAAGGGATGTCCGCCGCAGCTATCAAGAATGGGGTGGACTGGTCTGAGTATCAGCGTGAGCTGAAGAAAGCGGGTCGCTGGCACGTTGAAACCTACTAAGGGTTTTGTGCCAAGAATTTTTGCTCAGACGTTGACGCAGTCTTCACTGCACTCCATGTCAGATGCAAACCTAGAGCAGCCTGTGTGCCTTAATCCGTCATAGGCTCCATGCTTAAAAATCGACTCAAACGTTTAAAAGAGGAGGCCATATTCACGGCCTCCTCTTTTTTCTGTCTGCTCATGGCTGATTTGCTTTAAGGAAACCTGACTTAACCCCCATCCTGAAACTGAATGACTTCGAGCAGAAACGATATGATTTGGGATAAGTCTTTTATAGTCTCGCGTGCAATCTCGCGTGTCATCTCGCGCTCTAATTTATCTCGTGACTTATCTCTCGCAGCGTTAACCTGACGCTTTAATCTGACTGACTACTCCCATTGAGGCTGAATAATTTTTAGTGACTGTACCGTGGATTCCACTTTCAATGCGGCTGGCCATTGAACCAGTGCTAGGGGATATCAAGCTTGACATCGCTGCCTTGGCCCTACTGATTGTGATGTCAGCCATTTTTTCGGGTTCTGAGACCGCCATCACGGCCCTCGACAATCTCAAGCTGCGGGCACTCATGCGCGACGAAGGTGACCCCCAGGGCCTCTTTCGCTTGGTCTTAGAAAAACGCGCAAGATTTATTACCACTCTCTTGGTAGGCAATACCCTCGTCAATAATCTCGCTGCGATCCTTACCAGCAACCTGTTTGTGATTTGGCTGGGGGGGGCTGGGGTAGGGGTGGCCACTGGGGTGGTGACGGTGCTGCTGCTGCTGTTTGGGGAAATTACGCCCAAATCTTTTGCCATCAATCGGCCCATGCCCATTTTTAGAATTGTGGTGCGGCCTATCTACTGGCTTTCGGTGGCGCTCACGCCCATCATCTATAGCTTTGAGTCAATTATTCATCGCGTGTTGCGATCGCTTCAGGGCAACGCACCCCAGCCTAGTGAGTCTGTACAGGACTTGGAGCTCATGATTGAGGTATTGGGCGGCAGAGGCCAGCTAGACCTGCAGCAAAGTCAACTGTTGAACAAGGCCCTTGCCCTGGATAACCTGAGCGCTCGGCAAGTGGTCAAACCCCGCACCGAAATGTGCACGATATCCCATGAGGCCACCATTCAAGAGGTGATTGATCTGTGCTTGGAGAGCGGTTACTCTCGCATTCCGGTTCAGGGCGAGTCAAAGGACGAGATTGTGGGCGTCATTCACCTCAAGCGGGCAGTGCAGTATCTCAAAACCCACGGCAATGAGCTGGTGACGGATGCAATGGATGCTCCGGTCTATATCCCTGAAACCAAGCGCGTGGCGGATTTACTCAAAGAAATGCTGCAAAAGCGTATTCACTTGGCAATCGTGGTGGATGAGTACGGGGGCACTGTCGGGCTTGTGACCCTCGAAGATGTCATTGAGGAGCTGGTGGGCGAAATTTACGACGAAAGCGACCTTCCTCGTCATCCCGCGCGGCGCACGGGCCAGCCTCGCATCCAGCCCCGTAGTCAGTCAAACAACATTGGATTTGGAGGTCGGCTTTAGTCGCTTTCAGCGTCTGACGGCTTGGCTGAGATCGCTTTATGGGCCGTCCGCAAAATTTGCCCCGCAAGTAAAGCCGCTCCAAACCCATTGTCAATGTTGACCACCCCAATGCCAGGGGCGCAGGAATTGAGCATGGTGAGTAGGGGGGCAAGTCCATTAAAGCTCGCCCCGTAGCCAATACTCGTGGGCACCGCAACCACAGGGCAGTCTGCCAGCCCCGCAACCACGCTGGCCAAAGCTCCCTCCATGCCCGCAACCACCACCAGTACATCCGCCTGGTCGATCGCCGCTCGATTGCGCAGCAGCCGATGCATACCCGCCACGCCAACATCCCACAGGCGATGAACTGAAAATCCACAGAGCTCAGCAGTCACCGCAGCCTCTTCAGCAATGGGCAGGTCAGCCGTTCCCGCCGAAATAATGCCCATCCGTCCTGGCCGAGACAGCCCCGTCCCCACCGCACAGATGCGCGCTTGAGGATAGTAACGAACTTGAGGCAGCTCACCCTGAATTTCTGAATACTGAAGAGGCTCAATGCGGGTTGCCATAACGCAGGGCTGGCGGGGCATCATCACCTTAAAGATCTCAATGATTTGGGCAGATGTTTTACCAGGGCCCCAGATCACCTCCGGAAATCCCGTGCGGATGGTGCGGTGGTGGTCGATTTTAGCAAAATCTCCCACGGCCTCATACTCTAGATTTTTTAGACTCTCAAAAGCATTCTCAGGACTGATCGTTCCTGCGGCAACGCTCTGGAGGAGCTGCTGAAGATCTTCTCGCTGGGTCACAAATCTACGTCTATCTACTCATTGCTGTCTATTTAATCATGGCTTAAGAGCTACTCAATGATCTTGCAATAGAATTCTGTTGTGTCCAGAATTCTTGCAAAGCAGGGGCACGAATCAGACATGCCCCTAAAGATCAGATCATTGCAAGTTCGAGGACTTAAGCGCTCAGGAGCACTCGTAACCGACGAGCGGCAAGTCTCCTATGCTTTCTTCGGCGAGAGAAACATAATCATATTGCGGCCTTCCCGCTTTGGGAACTGCTGCACTTCGGCAAATTCCTTGAGATCGTCCGCCATCCGTCGAAGCAGTTCTTCTGCGAGGTGAGCGTGCTGAATTTCTCGGCCCCGAAAGGTAATGGTGGCCTTAACCTTATCGCCGGACTTTAAAAACCGCTCCGCATGATTGACCCGCACGTTGTAGTCATGGGGTTCAATCTTATAGCGCATCTTCACTTCTTTGACATCCGCCGTATGCTGCTTTTTGCGAGCCTCCCGCGCCTTCTTTTCCTGCTCAAACTTATATTTGCCGTAGTCCATAATTCGGCAGACAGGCGGATCGGCTTTGTCGCTTACCAGGACAAGATCTAAGTTTTTCTCGTCTGCAATGACCATTGCTTCGCGGGGAGCCATGATACCGAGCTGCTCACCGGAGGTATCTACCACTCGAATTTTTGGGTAACGAATGCGTTCGTTGATGTTAGGAAGGTCTTGCTGCGGTTTTCGACTGATTGGAGGAACTGCCATTGGGTAAGTGATAAATGACTAAGAAATGTGAATGACAACTAGGGTTTACAGGATAATCGGGTGGATTAAATTCTATACCCTTACCCTAACAGATCCCAAATTTTCACAACATAGTTCACAATGCAGATTTTTCTTGTCTGATGACATTTCATGGACTAGGGGTCAGATTTATTTTTTAGGTATCTTTTTTATTTTTTTTGTGGCCAGTTTTTTATTCATGTTGTGGCGCATTTTTGGCGTTTTTTGGCCAAACATTAATGCTGCAAGATTCTAGGGCGCGTCTAGAGCGTATCAGGGACGCTGTCCGAAAAACCAGAGCTTACGCAGGGGGCTGTAGGGGGAAGCCTTAGCCTTTCTTGCCAAGCGGGTCTACGGTTTCTAGCTCACTGAGGCGAAACGTCACGAGTTTATCCCAATTTCCACCCTCAAAGAGAACGGCTGCTTTACCATCGGAGATGCGCTGAACCTGTCCCTCAAACTGATAGTAGGTATCAGAGGGGTTGCTAACGCGAACGGTGGTGCCGGGAAGAAGAAGGGGGGGCTGCATACCAGTCTATATCTCTCGGTGTGGTGAAAAACTTTCTCTATTTTAGACGGTGTGTCTCCTCTCTAGACTGAAAGCATGATCAAACAAGCTACCGTCTACCGGAAGCATAGGGATGGAGCGGGGGTTTGGACTGGGCGGCGATCGCCTCGGCAATACCTATCGCTATAAAGTTGGTCAGCAGTGCGGAACGGCCGTAGCTCAGCCAAGGAAGCGGAATACCCGTTATGGGAGCTAGACCAATGGTCATACCAATATTAACGACCGTTTGAAAGCTCACCATGGCGCAAATACCAATACAAATCAGAGCGCCAAAATTATCGCTGGCGGAGTTGGCTACCTTAATGAGGCGCACGCAGACAACCCAAAAGCCCAGCAACAGCAAAATGCAGCCTACAAACCCAAGCTCTTCGCCCACGGCTGAAAAAATAAAGTCAGTATGCTGCTCTGGAATAAAGTTGAGCTGGGTCTGGGTGCCGTGATTTAGCCCTTTGCCAAACAGCTTCCCTGCGCCAATGGCAATCCGCGACTGAATGAGGTGATACCCGCCGCCTAGGGGGTCTTTGTCTGGGTCTAGAAATAGCGTGATGCGATCGCGCTGGTGATCCCGAAGCAACCCCCAGAGAATGTGGCCTAGGGTAGCCGCACTGAGGTTCACCCCCATGCTCAGGATGGCGCTCACCCATCGGTTGGGTAGGGTAAACCAGGCCACCAACCCCATGCTCAGCGTCCACCCAATCCAAAACGCCACGGATAACGCCGTGGGTAAGGGAATATTGAGGGCGATCGCCGAAATGAGGGGAGACAGCATTAAAATAATCCAGCCACCGTGAGTGCCCCCCCAATAGAGCATGGCCAGGGTCACTGCCCCAAAGACCAGGGAGGTGCCCAGATCGGGCTGAATTAGCACCAAGGCCCAGGGCAGGGCAGTAATCAATAGGATCTTAAGAACCCGAAAGATCGTATTGGCCGGCGCATGGTGCAGCAGCGCCGCCAGGGAGATAATGACGCCCACCTTCGCAAATTCTGAAGGCTGGATGTTGAAGCCCAAAATGGTAATCCAGCTCTGAGCGCCTAAGGCACTGGTGCCGATAAATTGCACCGTCAGCAGCGAGAGGCAGGTCACGCCATAGATCATCCAGTGGAAATACAGTAGCGCTTTATAGTCAATGCGGGACAGGAACAGCACCAGCCCAATTCCCACCGCACCAATGACCCAGTGCTGAGACCAGTCCGTCCAGCCGTGGTGAAGTTCGGTACTGCGAATCAGGATGCCGCCGAGTCCGGTCAGCAGAATAGGCACCCAGAACAAAAACGGGTCAAGGTCTCGCCAAGGCTGAAACCACCGAACCCAAAAAGGACTCCGTCGGGAACGCTGTGCCAGCATAGTATTGATTAGAGAGTCGCGAGGGGGCTAAGAATAGTGAGCTGAGACTAGCCAGCTGAGACTAGGGTAGCAAAAGGGCCATCCATCCGCCCGCTTAGGTGAGCGCCGCAACAGAGACTAGGGCCGCTACCTTTTGCGCGATCGCCTTCAGGGCTTGGGCAGAGGCAGAATCTGGCTGAGCGACCACAATAGGAATACCGCGATCGCCCCCTTGACGCACCGGGATTTCCAAGGGCACGCAGCCGATCAAGGGCACATCCAGCTCCTGAGCCAGCTTTTCGCCGCCCCCCGACCCAAAAATGTCGTACTGCCTATCCGGCTGATCCGGTGGAATAAAGTAGCTCATATTTTCCACCACCCCTAGGACGGGTACACCAAGCTGCTGAAACATCTTCAGCCCCTTGCGGGCATCCAAGATCGCCACGTCCTGAGGCGTACTTACAATCACCACCCCAGCCATGGGCACAGCCTGAGCCAGCGTTAGCTGAGCATCGCCCGTCCCAGGGGGCAGATCAATCACCAAGTAGTCCAGTTCACCCCAGTCCACTTGGTACAAAAACTGGCGAATAATGCCGTTGAGCATGGGGCCGCGCCAAATCACGGGCTGATCCCGGTCAATCAAAAACCCCATGGACACCATTTTGACCCCGTGGTTCGCGGCAGGCTCTAAGACATCGCCCTGGGCTTCCTTGCGTACCTCAATGATAGCTTTCTCTAAGCCCAGCATGGTGGGGACATTTGGGCCGTAGATATCGGCATCAATCATGCCCACCTTAGCGCCAGACTGCGCCAGGGAGACGGCCAAATTCACAGAGACGGTGCTTTTGCCCACTCCGCCCTTACCGCTGGAGACCGCAATGATATTTTTCACGCCAGCAATACCGGTACGGTCTGGCAAGCTTTTTTGCTGGGGGGTTTCAGCCGTAACCTCAATATCAATGCTTTCCACCCCAGCCAGGGTATTGACTGCCTTTTTGCAGTCTTCCACAATAAACTCTCGCAGGGGGCAGGCTGGTGTCGTGAGCACCAAGGTAAACGCCACCCGTCCCGCCTGAATCTGGACGTTGCGGATCATGTTGAGTTCTACCAGGCTTTTGCGCAGTTCTGGATCTTGAACTGGGCGCAGCACTTCGAGGACAGAGGCGGTGGTTAAGGAGGCTGACATATTGTTTGGCAATGGTTTGATCAGGTTTCCCAGCAAGCAAGTTTCAGCAAGCAAGTTATTCACCAAGCAACCCTCTTAAAGCTGGCTTGGGCAGCGAGTAAGGGATTGAGAGATGAAGATAAAGATGATGAAGGTAAAGATGAAGTTGCTGAGTCTTTATCTAAATCTTATCCCGTGACGCGTCTGCCGCCGGACGATTTAGACCGAGAACGTTCCAGGGATACCTTTAGAAGTCGAGACAGCTGTTGCGGGGCGATCGCAGTCGTTTAGAAACAGTACCTTCAGCCTCAACAGCAGCAGCAAGCTGTTGAGCAACTTTAGCAGCATGTCCCTGCAAAAACGACCAAACCAGAGGCGTCAGCCAACCGCGCAGCATAATGCAGTAAGAAATATAGGTGCCACAAACGCTGGGCACAATTTGATAGGTCACCCGTTCTTCAATACCGGGCAGCCCCAAAATACGAATACTCAGCAGCTCTTGAGGCAACACCCCCTCCACAAAAATCCGAAAGGGGAGCGGAATAAAGCGATGAATGGCTTCGTAAATCAAACCGGGCTTGGGCACAAGACCATAGGGAACATTCGTGCGCTTAATGAGAGGATGCCAAGATAAATCCGCGAGATCGCTCATTTTCTGCCAGGTCAAATCTGCAGAGGCAGAGGTCAGTACCTGGTACCGCTTTACCAAAGTCCAGGGCAGAGCATGTTGTTGAATTCCTGTGGAAAACCACCCACGGATGACCATCGTTGTACTCTCAGGAAAAGCATTGCTCAAGCTCACAATCAAGCTCGGTAGACTCATACTAACCTGTCTACTTGAAAGCACAGAATCTACCCAAGATAGAGAACTGGATCTTGGTTTCAACCCTTGAATTGCGTTCACTGACGGCTGAAGCAACAGCGCACCAAGCCCAATCTCAAATCTTGACCGAAGCGAAGCAGTGAAAGAGAGGGGCAGAGTTTGAAGTAATAGGCAGAGTTTAGGTTCTTAATCGGCAAGGTTCATCAAAAAAGCCGGGGTAGGCGTCCCGACTTTTTTGCATGTTGTTTGCTTACGCTTTGTTTGCTTACGCTTTATTTGCTGAGTCAAAGGGTCGGCTCAGTAGCCTTAAGCCTTTCTGACGGTTTTTGCCATATCCAAGAAGGATTTCATGTTTGCTCCAGGGGCGCGCCGAGGGCCAAACTGAGAGTAGGCGAGTTCTGGCGCTGACTGCGTAACCTTAGGCTGAGGTAGGTTCAGTGCCGACGCGGTCGTGGCGGGAGCGGGAGCAGCCTTTGTGACGCTCGGTGCTGTTGGCGCTGCTGTTTTCGTTGCGTCTGCTTTCACAGGGTCTGCCTTTGGGGCTGCTTCAGTGAAGCCTTTGGCGTCATCTGCTTCTAGATAAAATGCTCCACCTGACTTTTTCTTTTTAGCGGCTGGGTTTCCCTCAGACGTTTTATTTTTGTCCCCAGATAGAAGTTTGAGCGGCAGCGTAATCAGCGTGATCGGCAGCTTAAGGATGGCAACAAGGAGGCCAAGTAAGCCTGAAAATATTGTTTTAATAAACCCAACCATGGAAATTTCTCCTGAGCCGTGCTTTGAGGCCAAATGAATCGTAAGGGATGAGGACAGACCACCCGCGATCTCTTAACTTTTTTCAGAAAAGTGCATCACGGCAGTTGTCTTCTATGGGGCGATCGCGATCGGTGACAGCTCCTAATGTGAAATGGCTTTAGTGGGCCATTCCTACGGGGGAAGCTATTAAGCCAGATATTGCTGGCGCAAGAATACATGAGACCAGTACCCAAAATTATCAGGGCTTGCAGTCCATCCGGCAAGACAAAACGTTGCGTTTCGTAACAAAACCTCAGAAAAGATTTTCAGAAAGGATTTAAGAATCTTGGCTCATGAATTGCGCCAATGAACATGAATTGTGCAAAGGAAGCGCCCACCCCTACTCCACAGATCCCAGGGCGATCAAGGTCATGAGCTGAGCCTCGGACAGTCCTTGAACCCCACTCACCTTCATGCCTTCGTAGGGACGGGGAACTCTCCAGGTCGATTTACAAGCCTGCGAAGTCAAATCCCAAACCTTAATGCTCTCATCCAGGCCACCGCTAAAAGCCATCAGCGGTGAGGAGTCGGCATCCTTTGACGGCGCGGCATTCAGCAGAAGGGCATAAATAAGATCTGTATGACCTGGTAGGGTTTGAATGCATTTCCCCGTCTCCGTCTGCCAAAGCTGTAGGCTGCGATCTGCTCCACCGCTGAGCATAAATTCACCATTGGCACTAAAGCAAGCCTTAAACGCTCCGCCCTGATGGTTCATGGTTTGCAAAGTTGCTCCGGTGGTAACATCCCAGAGTTTGAGGGTTTGGTCAAAGCTGGCGCTAAGTAGCGTTTCTCCGGTAGGGCTAAAGCTAACAGACCAAGCGCTATTGGTATGTCCAGTGAGGGTTTGAAGACAGTCTCCATTTGCTGGATTCCACAGTCGGATTGTCCCCTTAAAGTCGCTGCTGGCAAGAACTTTACCGCAGGGGCTGAAGGCAACGGAAACCACTGGACTACCGTGCCCTTGTAGGGTATGAAGGCAGTCTCCGGTGACAACATCCCAAAGTTTAAGGGTGTGGTCATAGCTACTGCTGGCAAGGTGTTGCCCATCGGGGCTAAAGGCGACGCTCCAGACCCAACTATTATGGCCTTGCAGCGTTTTGAGGCAGGTGCCGGACTGCCAATCCCAAAGCTTAATGGTGTAGTCAGCGCTGCCGCTGGCGAGTAGGGACTGTTGGCCAGCAGGCTGAAAGGCCACTGCCCAGACTCGATTGGTATGCTCCCGTAGGGTCTGGAGAACAACTCGCTTCTGAATATCCCAAATTCGGGTGGCCTGATCTTCATGGCCGCTAATGAGGTACTGGCCATCGGGACTAAGGGCTAGGGATAAGACGGCATTGGTATGACCGACCAGGGTTTTGGTACAGCGCCCAGATCGTAAGTCCCAAAATTTGGTGGCATGGTCATCGCCGCCGCTGACAATTTGCTGTCCGTTAGGATGGTAAGCCAAGGTCCAAAGGCGGCTGGTATGTCCAAAAAATGTATTTAGGTTGCGGCCTGTATTAACATCCCAGAGTTTTACGGTGCGGTCAAAGCTGCCGCTGGCGATACGATCACCCTTGGGGCTAAAAGCGATCGCCGTGACCGCTTGGGAATGTCCCGTAAAGGTTTGGAGGCAGTCTGGGGTACGTTCTGGGGTAAGTTCTGGCGTCTGGAGATCCCAGAGTTTGATGGTGAGGTCGTAGCTGCTGCTGGCAAGGTACTGTCCATTGGGACTAAAGGCAAGGGAACGAACCCAATGATTATGGGCTTTCCAAGTCTGGTTGCAGCGGCCTGTTGCGACATCCCAGAGTCGTAAGTCGCAATCTTCGCCGCCACTGGCTAGGGTTTGACCGTCGGGGCTAAAGGCGATCGCCCAGATGCGGCCCTGGTGCCCCACAAGGGTTTGCAGGGCGGGGGTGGGAGTTCTAGGGATAACCTGCCACAGCCGAATGGTGGCGTCCTGTCCACAACTGGCAATAATCTGTCCATTGGGGCTGAAGGCCACGGCATTCACAGAATTGGTATGGCCCTCATAGGTTTGCAGGCATTGCCCTGTTTCTACATCCCAGAGTTTGACGCGGTAGTCGTCACTGGCGCTAGCGAGATACTGCCCATTGGGACTAAAGGCTACGTCCCAAGTCCAGTGCTGATGTCCCCTACAGCGACGGATCTGGGCTCCCGTTTGCGCATCCCAAATTTGGATGTCTCCCTTGGTGTCGCTCGTGGCGAACCGTTTCCCATCGGGGCTGAACGCCACACCCACAACCCCACCAAAGGTTTCAGCAAAGACAGTTTGGCTAAACTGAGCATCCGTGAAATCAACCTCATGGAGAGCTGCATTGAGCAGATGGGCTTGGCGAACGAACAGACCAGAAAAGTTAAACCCCTTGAGATTGGTTTTGAGGTTGCCAAACAAATTGAGAAGGTTGCCCCCTGCGTAGCCCGTATGCGCTGGAGTGGCCCGCAGACTGTCTACAATTTGGTAAAGGTGCTGCTCTAGCTGAGTTTGATCGCCAAAGTGGGCTAAAAGTCGTTCTGCTAGGGGGCAGACAATGAGCTGGGTCTGAGCCTCTCGCAGATAGTCTTGGGTCTGAGCTTCAAGGAGGACATGGGTTCGCAACAGATTCAGTTCTCTGTGAATCAATTCCTGCTCGATGGCTTCAATGAATCGGTCGGTTACGTATTCCATAATCACGGGCTGTTGGGTTAAGCCCATTTCAGTTGATTCCAGCAGAGACTGTTGGTGCAGAGATTCCAGCACTTCTAGGAGCTTCGATAACGGCTGTTTTGGCAAAAATTCTGCCTGGAGTTGGGAGGCTGTAATCCCTTCGCGGTTGATGGCAAACCAGTACATGACCTGCTGCTGGAGCGGCGATAGCCGCTGGAACTGCTGATCGAGTAAGTCCCAGAGGTTACTAAAAACGGTGCTGCCCTCCGCCATATAGGTCTGGATATCGCCTCCAAACAGGGTTTGAATGGTCGTCGCGGCAAGCTTTAGGGCAAGAGGGTTCCCGCCAAAATAGTTCACCAGCACTTGATACTGTTGTGGGGTAGAGGATAGCCCTCGGTCGATCAGGATCTGCTGGGCGGCGATCGCTGGAAGCCCCTGGATCTGAAGCGATCGCACGGGGAGCGCTTGCCCTTCGCGGTGGGCAATGCCCCCTGGCTTTTCACGTCCGGTCAAGATGACGCAGCTCTGGTGGGGTTGATCACAGATACGCTCAAAGAGCTGGCCATAATCTTCATAGCCCGTTAAGTATTGGCCGCTGCGGTTGCCGCTCTGCAAAATCGACTCCACGTTATCGAGAACCAATAAACAGCGTTTCTGTTGAAGCTGCTCCATCAAGACAGCTACCGAAGCCCCCGTCACCTCAGCCCCCATGAGAAGGGGCACGATATCGTTCAGTAGCTCTGGCAGAGGGGGTGCTTGCCGCAAACTGCGCCAGATGAGGCAGTCAAACTGGGTCTGAACCGTCTGAGCCAATTTAACGGAAAGAGTGGTTTTACCGATGCCGCCAATGCCAAAAATGCCAATCAGCCGACAGCGGGTGCTGAGCGCCCAAGCTTCTAGGGTGTGTAGGTCAGACTGACGACCATAAAAGTGAGAAATATCACTCGCCTCGCCCCAGTCCTGAAGGTGATGATTGGGGGTAAGGTGACTCTCTTGATAGCGCCGCAGGACGGACTGAAGGTTCCGCTTAGAAACTTCTTCCCCAGTAATGGTTGCAAGCTGCTTCCAGAGCCGCGCTGCAATTTGCTTGATGTAGTCAACTTCGTAGCCGAGGCAATCTGCAAGTTTCTGATAGGAATGTCCGACCCAAACTCCCTGTAAAATAGCGGACTGAAGATCGCTGAGGCTGGATTGAGCAGTTGCTTGCAGTAGCCTATCCACCAGAGCCAAAGCCTCAGCGTCAGTCATTTTTTATTTCTTGTATATAAGTGGAATGAACTACCCCGCCGCAAGTGGACGGGGTATCAAAACTAAATTGCTCGTGGAGCTTTGCTCCGCATTGCAATCTCAAGATTTCGCCCCAAGGGGATGGGGAATTTACCTGTACTAGATTAAATCTTTTTTTTACATCATCCCATAGATATATATATTAAATTTATGAAAGCAAGTATACACTCTTCAAAAAGAAAAATCGCGTCATGGCTATCCGCGTCAAAGCACCAGGCGTCTCCAGAGAGGCGACTGAATAACCGCAGTTTTTTTTAATCGTCTAGCAAATTCAAAAACGCTTTTTTACGGCTGCTGGACAAGGGTCAAACCCAGAAGCAGTCTCTCCAGCCCTAACCTCGCGGGTTGAATCCCTTTCCATTGAACAATTAGAGTTACGGGGCGAGGCATTGCTCAATTTTTCTAGTGCTGCGGCTCTGGAGGAGTGGCTACGTTCACGCTAGTATTGCCACTGGCAAATAGTCAGAAACGGCGAGATCGCTTCGCTCGGTCATCCAATCGGCTATGGAGTTTTCGACCTTGGTATGAATTAGGACGGATCTTTAGATAATGACATAAGCTAGACTAGGCTTAGCTAACCTTTGTTAGAGCAACAAAAGATATGCATACCACTAACATCCACGAAGCTAAAAGCCAGCTTTCCCGCCTCATTGAAATGGCGATCGCAGGCGAGGAAGTCATCATCAGCAAAGCCGGTAAACCAGTCGTTAAGTTAATTCCTTATCCCGACCAAACTAGCCCTCGGCCTCTAGGCATCTGGCGAGGCAAGGTCAAAATTGCTGAGGATTTTGATGAGCTACCGCCAGACCTAGCAAGTGCCTTTCAAGGTGAAGCTCCATGAGGTTGCTGCTAGATACTCATATTCTGTTATGGTGTCTGGCTGATGATCCAACCCTGTCAAAGGATATTCGCGCCCAAGTGGTTGATAGTAAAAATAGCGTCTTTGTGAGTGCAGCCAGCGGCTGGGAAATTGCGATAAAAACAGCAATTGGCAAGCTAGAAGCGCCCGACGACCTGCCAAAGGCTATTTCGATCTGTCGTTTTGAGCCACTGTCTATAACATTGGCCCATGCGATGAAAGCAAGTTCTCTGCCCAGACACCACGATGACCCTTTTGATCGAATGCTCATCGCTCAGTCTATTCTCGAAGGATGCACATTGGTCACTCGCGACCATCGAATGAATGCCTACGGTATTTCTATTTTGCCAGCATAGCCAACTCTAATGAATAGACGCGTGAATGGACGTGGTCGCCCTGTTTCACTCCAGAGTCTTCATCTGTAGGGGAGCTGATGCTGAGGCGATCGCCCTACAAACGCCAAAGTTTGACTTAAGTTTATGACGGTGATGGTGGCAGGTGACGGCTCAGTAGTTCTTCTTCTGTCCAAATTGCCAGTATGAGTGGACGATTCAGCTTCAATGCATTTACGGCTGCACGTCCCACTGCTGTAACCCCAACAACCTCAACACCATTCCAGCGAAAGTGGTCTGTCCAAAGTTGTTGACGAGGGTTGAAAATCTTTACTGTTTTGGTCGTTTCAGGGTCTTCTACGTTTTGCTTTGCTCCTTTGTAGAGCGAGCAAGCGACACACGCAAGTGCTAAGTTATCGGCTGTCGTTAAGCCACCTGCCACGACAGGGGTTACGTGATCGATGTGAAATGTGGCTACCTGCCCCAATTGTGATAAACCGCAGTACTCGCAACGGTTTCTTGCCCTCTGAATGACCAATTGACGCAAAGATGCAGGGATCGATGCCATTTATTATTAGTGTGTAACCGTTTGTGACCGCAGATGCAGGAGAGACAGAAACTCAGCTAATTCGACTAAACCCTCTGCCTCTTGCTTTTCCATCGGAGTAAGGATTTCATCAGCATCTTGGCGATCTAACAATAGTTGAAGACGAGCGTGAACGGCTTCAGGGAGTTGAAAGTGAGTCAACTCAACGGGTATCTCGATGACTTCGTGCATAGAGGTTAAGTGTACTAAAGCACTAAACGGGTCGATTAGTAACAGTGTAGCTCGAAGCACTAAATACGTTGGTGGCGATCGCCCTACAAAAGCCACCCTCTTTTCTGTTGGATAGTTTGAGAGAAAAGAGAGCGATCGCCGCACAAGGACAGAACCTTTACGAAGCGATCGCTCAATAGTGAAGATTTAGAACAATATTTTTCTCTGCAAAAAAATTCATCGAGTCATTCGTTGGCGATCGCTCTGCCTATGCCTAACCCAAACTGCTGGGCTGTTTGGGCTATGGGACTATAGGCGATCACGCCAATATTACAAAAACTTTACAAGAAAATACCATAAAACCTCACTTTTTCTTACTGAAGTAACAATCAGATATAAGTTATTTCTTTTACAGATGAGTTAGGTAGAAACATTAAATTGCAATAAATTATACATCAATTCCAACACTCTTGATCATGTATTTAATAGCATCCATAGGATTAATTTGTCTAAAATCTTTAATCAAAATCCCACCATAAGCAAATGGGGTATGAAAGCTAATCTACTCCCAAAATCAAAAATTCGGATTTCAGATTTATCTTCTCGCTACAGAGCGACAGTAAATCTGGACAGTATGCAATCAAGTAGAAAAATTCCAATTTTTCTGGAATCAATATATTTCTTAATTCAACAAACCAAGGAGATACTTTATGACATTAATTTCCACATTTGAACTGCTTTTAAAACCTCAACTTCCCAGATTCGTTACAGATAAGATTCCAGCTCTTTCTGCAATAACTCGAACAATTTTACAAGGCTACTTTTTGACAATTTCAAACATCTCAAAAGATCAGGTAACTCTATCACTTGTTGCAACAACAAGAACTTCAGATTTCAATTCGACAAGCATTCGTACTTTTCTTGACTCTACAGGTTCAGATAAAGATGTATTAGAAAGTGATTTTAAAAACGATGGTGACATTCAAACATCAACCTTTACATTTTCTATAGATGGTAACGATACCGGTTTATTCATTTTACAGCCAAATATTTTAGACGACAAACTCCTGGCAGATAGTAATTTTGAGTTGCGGGGTTACGCTGAAATTTCTATCAGTCCAAAATCTACATCAAAACAAGCTCAGTTATTAATTATTCCAGAGCATCGCGGGACTTTCTTCACAACCGATCAACCTAAGGGTGATCAGTCAGAAGTAGGCGAGTTAGCTTATGCATTGCCTATTAGCGGTGGCAATGCGCTATTTGAGCTGTGATTTGAGCAAATATAGTTACATAACAACCTGGTTGACTTACACAAGTTTGACGTAGATCGATTAGAAATCTTTTATAGCAAGGGTTGCAGTCTTTGCTCATCAACTCTATGCTTCTACTGCTTGAAGTCTTTGTCAAGTAATGATTTCAGAGATTTAGATTCATGTTGTGTCAGTCAACCAGCATATCAACAGTCCAAATGATTTTTAAATGCTAGTAAAAATCAGAAGCTTCATCCTTTTTGTTATAAATACTAGAACTTTTTTCATATAAATTTATCCTGATCTATTTTTCTAGGCCAGGTTTTCAATTTCAAGAATTATCGGTCATAAATATAATACTTTATGAAGCAAATCTATGATCTCTGAATTACTATTACGAACATAGTTTTGTCATATAAAAGTTTAATTGATTAATATAAATTTGGGAGTTTATAAAGCTACTTTCAATAATTAAAATTCAAAAAATATAAAATTGATATCAAACTATACTTATAAGACACATGAAAAAAAATAATTATCTAGAATATGAAAAAATATCAAATAGTCAGGCTTTATTGCATTCAAACCCCAAAGGAGTTATTCAGTTTATTGGCAGTTTTGTCTTTGGTTCCTTTCCTGCTTGGGCATACAAACATCTTTTTCAATTTTTATTTGATCAAGGTTATTCGATAATATTATATCGATTTCCTTTGAATCCATTTGAATTCGATCACTGGAAAGTATCTCTTCAATTACTAAAAGAGCAGCAGATTGTTAAATCTGAAATCATTAGAAAACTAAAAGAAAAAAGTAAGTCAAGCAGTGTTATTGAAGTTTATTCGAAAGGAAAATACTTATGGCTAGGGCACAGTCTCGGATGTAAGTATATTATTCTACTTGAAGTTTTAAGTAATAACTCAAGTAGGCGAAATAAAATTCTTAAAGAATGTTTGGGTGAATTGAATGCAGAAAAAATTCTCAAGAAGATTGATTCAGAAAAATTACTAAATCAAAACTTTATTCTTGATCAACCTTCGATATTTCTTGCTCCTGAAATTAGTAATACTGTCAGACTTTTGAAGTCAGGTTGGAGAATATCAAACAATTGTACTGATCCTAATCAACGCCAGACAGAGTGCTTGATTCGTTCAAGTAGTGAAACTTTTAATCTGACCAGCATAGTTTCCTTTAATTGGGATGAAATAGCCGAAGATGATGTATCTTTTCTATCAGAACAGTTTCAAAATAAATATTTTCAGCCTCCGCTCTTCAAAGAGTTACAAGGATGGCATTTTGAACCCCTTAGCCTCCATGTTGAAGATCTAGGTCAATTAATAGTTGACTTATTTGAGGAATTAAAAACTCGGCTGCTCAGCAAGCCAATCTAAATATTCCGGACTTGAATTCGGAGAAGGAAATTGGCTCATGTTTATTCAGGTCAATAATTTTATGTCATTGAAGATGGTTAATCTTCAACCCGAACCTACTAATACTTTCACAGATATCTATAACAGTGACATCTCTCCAATCAAGTGGAAAAGTCAAAACTAATAGTCTCGACCTTTATTACGAGGCTTTCGGCAATCCCTCTCATCCAGTAGTGCTGCTAATCATGGGGTTAGCCTCCCAAAGCCTCAACTGGTTTCCCTACTTTTACGAACCCATCGTTCAGCAAAACTACTACGTCATTCGCTTCGACAACCGCGATATTGGCCTCTCCGATCGCATTGACCCCGCAACCTGGGCTACAAACCCCTACAGCCTAGAAGACATGGCAAAAGACGCCATTGGTCTTCTAGACGCCCTCAACATCAAAACAGCCCATATCGTTGGGGTATCAATGGGCGGCATGATTGCCCAGCGCATTGCCATTAGCCATCCCAGCTACGTGCGCTCCCTCACATCTTTAACCTCCTCAGCCGACTCCGCTAACTTAGGGTTTGACCCTAGCCCGAATCCCCCCTTCGACCCAGCCCAACTTCCTCCTCTAGACATTCAGCTTCAGTTTTGGAGGCTGTTGTCAGGGAGCCGATACCCCTTTGATGCGCAGCGGTATCGAGAGCTTTACCAAGAAGCCTTTGTCATTCGTCAAGGCTATAACCCCCACTGCCTTACCCATCACTTCACCGCCATTCAACGCTCTGGTTCTCGTATGGCAGAGTTAAGCAGCATCACTGCCCCCACCCTAGTAGTACACGGCACCGAAGATCCGCTCATCCCCGAAGCTCATGCTGCCCTCTACGCCCAGCAGATCCCTAACGCTACCTACCTCGCCCTAGATGGCGTTGGGCACGAAATTCCAGAGGGTGCTGCTCCAACAGTCCTCCCCGCAATCCTTGACCTCTTTTCTAGAGCATCATTCGGCACAACGTAAAACCATACTTCAGGAGAGCACAATCATGACCGACGATACTAAAGCCGTTTTCAAAACTTTTATCGACTATGCAGAAGCCTTCAATACACTAAACCCAGACTTGGTTGCTCCCTTTATCCACCTGCCCGCCCTACTCATAACGCTGAAAGCTGTCGTACCCATAAGCAATGATGTAGAAGTTAAAGGTACGTTTAACAAATTTTTCGAGGAATTGAAAGAAGGGGACTTTAAAGAAAGTAAGGTGCATGGCTTACAAATCAATCAAGTCAGCGAAAACCAGGCAATTGTCAGCGGCACAGCGACTCGCTACAAAACCAATGGTTCCGTCCTAGAGCACTTTGGTTTCACCTACACCCTGCGTAAAGTCGATGAGGACTGGAAAATTATTGTAGGTGTTCTCCATAACCCCACCGAATTTTCGGCCACTGTCTCTTTGAGTCCGTAATAGATTTGGATAGTCAAGAGTCCCTAAGCCATTGAGCGCCGTGTTGATTGTTTGACGGCTAAATGCCCTCGACTCAAGGCGAGCGGTCGACAAAAATCGACCTATGAAGTTTCCCAGGAAACCCCGCAAGCCTTATTAGTAAACGGTTCCCTAGCCAATGGACACATCCCGACTCGAACGGGAGACCCCCACGATGTCAAGGGTGGTGTCAAGAAGTCAGAATACTTGCCAGCAAAGCTTTGTACCTCTTTATTTAAACTGTGATCTCAGTAAGATCACAGTTTCATGTTTAAAATAAAGGGGCAAGATTTTGGATCCAAGCCATGCTGGCGATCGCAAAGCAACCCACGAAGCTCACCAAGGAAGCGGTAGACTCCAGCTCATCTCCTTCCGGCTTTGTCTTTGATGTGCTCCCTGGTAGCGAGTTTCACATTAGGGCGATCGCGCCACAGTTAAAGCAAGGGAAACGTCTAGTGACCCTTGCAGGAGGCGTCGGCCCACAAAACTTCAATACATGGTATTTATTTGAGCCCCATTGGGAGCTTAAGCCGGAGCCCAAGCAGCCAGATTATCCAGAGGCCACTGAGCCTAAAGACGCTGCAGAGAGTAGCCAGCAAGTCGCACCATCTCCTCGGATTATTCGCCCTGGCGATATCGATTGGGCTGAAGGCGACCACGCCATCAGCGAGTTTTTCACTGTTTTTGAAGTAACCAAAGGCGACCCCCGCAGACGCCCCGCCAAAAACTCAATCGTAGAGCGCAACATCCTGCGCATGGCTGACGAGCTGGACAAGATTCGTCGCGAGTGGGGCTCTGCAATAGCTGTCACTTCCTGGTACAGGCCAGAGGCCGTTAATCGCGCCGTTGGTGGTGCTCGGCTTTCTCAGCACCTCAATGGCGGAGCCGTAGACATCTACGCAGTGGATGGCAACGATTATCGGTTCGAGGATTTTCTAGACCGCCATTGGGGAGGAGGGCTGGGCTACGGCATCGCGTCAGGCCGGATTTTTACCCATCTTGACTTGAGGGATGGGGGATGGAGGCGCGGGCCAGGGACTATCAGGTGGGTTTATTAGGAGCATCAACATGAGCAGCATCGTAAAAAGCTTGGCCCCCATTGCCAAAATCCAAAACGTGGGAATTAGTGGCTCAGTCTCAACACTCCTGATCTATGTCGCAGGTTTGCGCGGTGTGCAAATGCCTCCGGAAGTGGCAGCGGCCATTGTCACCGTGGCGGGATCTGTCGCAGGATACCTGACTTCTTTAAAGCCAAAAGAAGTCAAGCTCAACCAAGTCAAGATCCGTCACTAGGCGCTCAAGGCAGGAAGCATAGATGAACTGGTATACGGTTAGTCCCCCTGATGCAAGTCACCGGCTGCCCAAATGTTCTGCTGCAACTCAAAAGCGCCACAAAGCGCGGAGCCGAGGGATTAATTCTCATAACCTAAAGGTCATGAGATTTCCCCCCTCAGAAGCAGACAGCATCCGCCAACTCAAAGCCCAAGGGTGGAGCTACTGCAAACTCTCTCGGCGGTTTAATGCATCCACAGCAACCCTTTTTCGCGTCGTCCGGAGAAGAGGGCTGTACGGCGTAGACCTATCAGACTATGTTTAAGTCTCCTGAAATTTCAAAATTCACAGGGGTTCCAGAGCGCACTATTCGGGAATGGCAAAAGCAGGGCGTTATCCAAGAAAGTCAGGATATCTCTGAAATTGTCAGGGCAATCATTAAATTCTTGCGGGACAAGCCCACCCCAAAAAAGCAAGTCGCCTTTGAAGATGAGCTGTACGCAGAGAAAATCCGCCTCACGCAAGCCCAGGCCGATAAGCTAGAGCTAGAGATTGCCGAAAAGGCAGGCGAGCTGGTTGCAGTTGACCAAGTTTTACAGGTCTGGGGGCAGGCTATTGGAGTTTGCCGATCGCGCCTATTGTCCATCCCCCCAAGATTAGCTGTGGACTTGTCCAGCGTTACAGACCCACGGCAATGTCAGAAGCTGTTATATGAGGCAATTTGCGAGGCTACTGATGAGTTAGCGGATGGTAAATTATTCACTCGCTAAAGCTGAAGACTTAATTCAGATATCGGCTCAAATCTTCCGCCCACCCCCAAAGCTCACCCTCAGTCAATGGGCGGATACCTACCGCGTCCTATCGCCCGAATCTAGCGCAGAGCCTGGACAGTTCCGCACCAGCCGCATTGAATACCTGCGCGAGATGCAGGACTCTGTAGCAGAGGCAGACACCGTGGTGGTCATGTCCTCTGCCCAGATTGCCAAAACCACCTTTATAGAGAACGTCATCGGGTATCACATCCACCTGGACCCGTGCCCCATGCTGTTCATTAATCCGACCCTGGAAATGTCGGAGACCTTTTCAAAAGACCGCCTAGACCCCATGCTCAGGGACTGCGAGTGTCTGCATGGTCTAGTGGCCAGCTCCCGCAGCCGAGACAAAAACAGCACCATCTTACATAAGGTCTTTCGCGGCGGTCATCTTACAATGGCCGGGGCGAATTCCCCTGCGTCCCTAGCTTCCCGCCCGGTGCGTAAGGTGCTATTTGATGAGGTTGACCGCTTTGCCATTACTGCTGGCTTAGAAGGCGACCCCATCAAAATTGCAAAGCGCCGCGCCGCGCGATTCTGGAATCGTGGGTTTTTGTTGTGTAGCACCCCCACCATAAAGGGGCGATCGCGCATTGAAACCGCATGGTTAGAGTCAGACCAGCGCCGCTACTATGTCCCCTGTCCCCACTGTGGGCATTTTCAGATATTGAGATGGGGGCAAATTAAGTGGGAAGGCTCACCGGAAGCAGCCTGGTATGAATGCGAGGAATGCAGCCGTCGAATTGAATCCTACAGCAAACCTCAAATGGTGCTGGCTGGTCAGTGGAGGCCCACCAACCCACTAGGGAGATACCCAGGGTTCCACATTTGGGAAGGCTATTTCCCCACCACCCCTTGGGGGAAGATAGCCGATGAATTTTTGAGCTGTAAAGACGACTCAGAGCAGCTCAAGGTCTTTGTCAATACCGTTCTGGGGGAATTGTGGAACGAAGATGAAGGTGAGGAGCTTGAGTGGCACACCCTCTTAGAAAGAGCCGACCCCTACGAGCCACTCACCGTACCAGAGCAGGCGCTAATCCTTACGGCTGGGGTAGATGTCCAGGGCGATCGCCTAGAGTGCAGCGTCTGGGGCTGGGGCGAGCGCGAAGAGGCTTGGTTGATTTATCACGCCGTGTTCTGGGGCGACCCCACAGAGGATGTAGTCTGGACAGACCTAGACTTATTTCTAAGCAACACCTTTGACCATGCCAGCGGGGCAAAGCTCAAGATCAGGGCAACCTGCATTGACACAGGCTATAAACCCCAAGAGGTCTACAACTTCGTGCGGGTGCGCCCTGGTCGTGGGCTGTACCCTGTTCGAGGGTCATCGACCCCAGGTAGACCCATCCTCGGCAAGCCCACCCCCCAGGAAGTGAGCTACAAAGGCAAGATTCTTAAAAAATCAGTGCGACTCTGGCCCGTGGGCACAGACACCATCAAAGGAGTGCTCTACGCTCGGCTGAGGCTTCCCAAACCAGGGACAGGCTATTTGCATTTCCCGATTGGCATAGAGCCGGAATACTACGAACAGCTCACCGCAGAAAAGCGCGTCACAAAATATACACGCGGGTTTGCCAAACAGGAATGGGTCAAAAAGCGCAAGCGCAATGAAGCCCTGGATTGTTGGGTTTATGCCTATGCCGCAGCCCACGCCCTTGGCATCAATCGCGTAAACTGGGCAGCACTTAAGGCTACGGCGAAGCCCGCAAAAGCCCAAGACACATCAGAAACGCAGGATAATGAGGTCATAGAAGAAGTGACTGAAAAGCCCGTCAAGGGTGCCAACAAAAAGCCCAAGCGCCGTAAAAACTGGTATAGCTAATGAAATTCCCAAACCAAAACCGAATGATCGATCCAAGCAAAGAAGAGATTGCAGATAGACTTGCTCAAGCTTGTGGCTTTAAAGCACGTCCTACTGCTAACCCCTCGCCAGCGCCCGCCGCACCATCTCAGCCTGGTCACGGCTCCGTTGATACTCCGTCGCCCGAAACGAATTAGCATCCGGCGTCATCACCGTCGTGGTCTGGTTCACCACAATATTGCGCCCTCCACCGTCTCTGTCACGCCGACCCTCCGGCAATAGACCTACAGGCGGCATCCGGTCTTTTTGCATTGCCCTCAGCGTATTCTCGCCCCAGTAGTCCACAGAGTCCGCATCAAAAATATATTCCCCATTGCTGACCCTAGCCAGAATGCTGTCGCTCGTGCCCGTCCCTGCCCCCCGCACTGGCCCCCCTGAAGCAAACTTTACAGGCCCCCCTTCAGCAAACCCCAATAGCCCCTTCCCAGCGCCCCCGCCAAAGATCAGGCCAATGATGCTTGATGCCAGTTTCTTGGCCGCCAACTGCGCCAGCATCTTCAAGATGCCCACCACCATGTCCCGAAAAGCATCCTCAACGCTTTTTGTCCCTGTAAAGACATCCGTAAAGAAGCCCTCAAGGGACTGCTGAAGTTCCCCTTTAATCACTTCTCCTAGGCCCTTAAACTGGGCCTTAATGTTTTGCAGATTGACGGTGTTTAGTTCCACAGCCTTCTGCTTCATCTGTTCCAAGGCTTCCACCTGGCTCTGAAGCTCCAGCAGCCGATTAATGTCAGCCCCGCCCGTGATGGCATTCACAAAGTTAGAACGCGCCGTGGTCAGCCGTTGCTCAAGGTCAAGCATCTGCTGGTCAAAGCGTAGCTTCTCCTGCGCGATCGCATCTTGCTGACGCAGCCGGTCCGCCCCAAACGTATCCCCCCGATTGTCTAGCGCAGTGGCCCTAGCCTCCGTGAGCTGAGAATCCAAATCCGCGCCGGACTGCCTAAAATCAAGCCGCCTTTGCTGTGCCGCAAACCTAGACTCTTGCACCACCCGCGCTTGCTGCCGCTTCTGAATCGCTTCCAGCTCCAGGTAGCGATCGCCCAGTAACTGAGTTAGCTTCATCTCTTCTTCAGTCGAGCGGCCTAGCTGGGACTTCTTGTCAATCACATCCTTCAGCGCTTTAGCCGCTCCCTCAAGAGTTATTTTGTAGTCCAAAAACTCTTGATTCAGCTCACGCACCGCCGTCGCTTCGTCATTCTCTGCCGACTGGTCGCCATACTTACCCTGCAGCTCAGAGAAAATCTTATTGACCTCAATCAGTTGCTCTTGCAGGGCTTTTGAATCCTTAGCCAGCTCCTGCTCAAAATTGAGCTGTAAGATTTTTTTCTCAGCAAACTCATTCGCGGCCAGCTCACTTTTGCGCTGCCTCAAGAAATTAATTTCAGAGGTATAGTCCCGACCGGACACAGGCAGTCCCGCCGCCTGGTCCTGCACCTTGCGCTGCCGCTCATCAATAAGCTGAGCGATCGCCTGATCTAGCTCCAGCGTTTTCTTCGCGTACTCCTGTTCCTTTAGGGTTGCCTGGTATATCACCTCCATCCCCGCCCGTCTACCGCCCTCTGGTTCGGCGGCGATCGCCTGTTCTTGCCGTAGCCGTTCCCGCAACTGCTGGTCTTCCAGGCGCTGCATCTGGATGCTGTTTTGCTGACTCCGGTAATCATCAGCCCGCTGACGAGACTCTTCTAAAATCTTGCGCTCACGGTCAACCGCAGAATTGTAAAGGTCAGACAAAGCCTTTTGGCGATCGCCCTCATCCGCTCCGCTTAGTTCAGTAGACCCCTTGAAATTCAAGGAATCAAAATGGCTCATCAGAGCAGTTTGTCCAGTGGCCTTCTCCGTCACCAATACCTCAGTCCCGCCCCTGCCACCGGAAGAGATATCCTTAACCGTCGCTGCACCCTGAAAGGGATTAGGCACAGGCACTTTGGTATTTGTCCGGTCAAAAGGCGCTCCCTCTAGAAAGAAATCGGTTGCGCCTGCCTTCCCATCCCAGTGTGGCTCAATGTCTCCAGGCCCTTTGATTTCCTTTCCAGACGAGCTAAAAACCTTCAGGCCCATTTTGTTGGCATTTGCCACAAAAGACGCCATTGCTTCACGGCTGCCCTCAAAATGGACATGAGCCTGAGAGTTATTCTTAAGCCCCGTTCGACCCTGAATCCCAATAAAGTCAGCCCCCTTAACCGTAGTTGCTCCCGCATCTGGGTCAATGGGTGGTATTTGTTTCCCCCCTGCCTCGTCTAAAGCGGACTGACTCAATCCCCCCAGCTTGCTTAAAACCTGTGCCGGTGATTGTTGTAATGCAGCGGGCAGAGGAACCCCAAGCACCCCCAGCACCTCAGTCGCCCACGCAGAATCTGATGCTGCTTTTGATGCTTCTTCAGAAGACTTAAGAAGGGGGTCTTTTTTCGTCTTATCCACCAAGCCCAGAGCTGGCCGTATAAACTGCACTGGGCGCAGAAGCTGTCCATAGATTGGCGAAATAATCTGAGGATTCTTGCTGAGCTGCATCAGCGCATTCAGCCAGCTATTTGGATTCAGCGGCTTAGTCACCAAGTCATAAACAGATTCCGTATAACTGAGTGTCCGGTCAATTTCATCAAGGATTGGCCCAAAGAGCTTTGCTGAAATTTGAGAAATCTTAAATAAAATTTTGAAGAAATTCTCAGCCGCCTTCACTGCCTTCAGTAAAGCGCCAGGGTTCTTTTCAAAATACTCAAGCATCTCCTTAGACAGCACCACCGCCTCAGAGAGCAGCGTCCTAACCAGCTCCTGAAGCTGTGCATCCAGCGCATCCACCAGGGCAGGGTTCCGCTCCAGATAACTCGCAAACTCAAAAGATGCCGCATTCACCTCAGCAAACAACCCATCCACCCTCAGCAGCCGCTCAACCAAGTCACCGCCCACCGTCACCAGCCGCTGTAGTCCCGGCGCTTGAGCCTCTCCTAAATTAATCTTGAAGTTTTCAACCCTAGCCTGAAGGCTTTGCAGCGCCCCGCTAAAGGTGCCCAAAATTTGTTTCCCCGATGCCTCAGCCGCCCCGCCCGACTCCTTAATCGTCTTATTCAGGTCTTGCAGCTTTTCATCACTCTGCACCAGCAGCGCATTAATTGCGCGGCCTCCCTCCTCTCCAAACAGCACCTTAGTCAGCACATCCCGATCTTCCTTCGAGACGCCATTCAGCGCTTTTCTTAATTCAGGCAGCACCTCCAACACAGGCCGCAGCGACCCATCTGCATATCGGAACTGCACCCCTAATTCAGCGATCGCCTCAGTCGCTGTCTTCATCCCACGGGTCGTTACCACGGTCTCAGTCGAGGCCCCCGCCGAAGCAATCTTGATCCGCTGCAACGCCTGGGAAAGTGAAGTCCCAGCAATTGACCCCTGTAGCCCAGTGTCCGTCAGCGCAGCCAGTAGCGTTACCGTATCTTCAAGGCTCTGGTCTGCCAGCTTCGCATTAGGCCCCACATACTTCAACGACTCACCCAAAGACGCAATCCCAGCCGCCGACTCATTCGCCCCAGCCGTCAAAATATCCGAGACTCGGCCATAGTCCGTAGAGGCCACCCCAAAGCCCTTAATCACGGCAGAAGTAATCGTGCCCACCACCGACAATTCTTCCCCCGTTGCCTGGGCACTAAACCCAACCCCGCGCAACAGTCTAGACACCTGGTCACTGCTATACCCAGCCCTGGTCAGCTCCAACGCCAGCGCCGCCACATCCTGGGGCATCTTGCCCAGCTCCGGAGCCAGCGCCTGAATCTGTTCCCTCAGCCCATCAATATTGCCGCCCCCCGCAGCCACCTGAATCGACTTAATCTGCCGCTCAAAATCAGCCCAAGATCTGGCCGCCGCAAACGGGAACGTCAGCGCCGAATTAATAAGCTGGCTAAGCTGATTAATCAGCCCAAACACAATCGTGAACTGTGCCGACTGACCCACATAGCTGAGCATCTCTAGCCCAGCATCCTTTATCCCCCCACCAAACTCAGCCCACGCCCTAGCGCCGCGACTTGCCTCTAGATTTAACTCACGGGTTCGCTTATTGAGTGCCTGTTGAGCATTGGCAATATCCTTAGCGCTGGCCACCCCCGCCGCTCTAATGGCTCGATAGGCATCAATAAGCTGCGCCTTCTCATGGTTAATCGCTGCCTCAGGCCGCACCCCCAACCGCTCAAACGCTTGCCCACTTGCGCGTTCCTTTTGCCAAGTTGCCCGTTCCCTAGCAGCAATGGCCTTAACCTGATCTGCCCTAGACGTTTGAGCCGCTACTGACTTCTGCGCTGCATCCGCCTCAGCCTTGGCCGCAGCCCCCGCCGCGCTCTCAACTCGCTTGGTTGCAGCCTCCACCTGTGCAGCAGCCCTTGTCCGTGCATCAGCCGCTTGCTGAGTCGCTGCCTGAGCATTTTTTTCAGCATCAGCCCTAAGCGGGTCATACCTTTGATTCAGTAGCTCAAGCCTAGCCTTGGCAGCAGCAGCCGCCTCCTTCTCTTTAGCAATTAAAGCTTCTAGCCGATCCATCTCTTTTTCATGGACTGCCGCTTCAGCTTCTGCCCCCGCCACATTGGATTTAGATCGAGCCTGCTGGGCACGAGCCAGCGCCTTATCAAGCTCAATCAGTGCACGAGTGGCCCTTGCCTCCTCGTCCAAGTATTCTCGCTCCAGCCGCTTCTTGCCTAGATCGGCTGGCTCCGTAACAGAAAGCCGATTGGCTTTATCGAGGTTTCTTTCGATAGCCTCAAGCAGCGCCTTCCTGGCAGCATCAATCGCGTCTATCTCTCGATCAGCAGCCAACATGCCAGCGCGATCGCCTCTTTGTCGAGCCCTTTCCCGCTGCCGCTCAGCAAAATCTCTTTGAGGTTCAGTCTGTTCGTAGAGCCTGTCTAGATCATCGTATTCCTGACTGACCGCCTTTTCTTCCCGCCGCTTCGTTAAGTCAATGGGCGGCGATTGCCTAAGCGCATCATACTTAGCCCCAGCGTCCAGGGCTGCTTTCTCTTGCAGCTTAATCAGGCGCTCTAGACTTTCAATTTCTCGGTCATAGGCTTGCTCCTCAGCCTTTGCCCCCTGCACATTAGTAGCCGCTTTCTCCTTAATAGCAGCCTCAAGCCTGCCCTGTAGCGCCACTAACTCATTAATTACTTTCTGCTCTTGAATCAGTGCAGCCCGTACCTGATCATTCCATTCAATCTCAAGGTTTCTAGCCTTAGTTTGAGCAGCACTGAGCTTCGCTTCAGCCTGAGAAAGCTTTGCATTGGCAGTCAATTTAGCCGCAGCCGCCGCCCTTTCCTCAAGAGCAAGCTGTTTTATGGCCGCCGCTCGTTTCTGAGTAGCCGCGATCGCCGCCTGTTCAAGCCGGATACTTTGGGTTAATTGAGCATCTGCCTGCTTAATGGCCTGCCGTGCCCGTTCAACTGACTGAGTAAGGTTTTGTCCCCACTCGCCCGACTTCCCCGCCCTGGACGCAAGCTGGGCGCTAATGTCGCCTAAATTTTTTCTGAGCGCAGCATTCGCGCGGTCAACATCATTTGCGCTGCCAACGCCAGCGGCGCGGATAGCGTTATAGGCCGCAATGTACTGAGCCTCCTGCTGCTTTAAATCTTCCTCAGACTTAATTCGCAACTGGCGGTAAGAATTCTGAATAATCTGATTCGCCTGCCGCGCAGCCTTGGCCCGCTCAGTCGCCGCATCTTCCACCCCCACACCGCTCTTCAGCGCAGAGGCATAAATGCGGTTTGCTGCATCTACCCGCTTTTGCGCTTTCGCCAGCGCCTCATCAAACGCAGTGGCAGTCCGGCGAATTTCATTAATCGCCTGCTGGAACCCCTCCGTTCCAAACTTTACCCCCAGCGTCCGAGTTGTCATTAACCCTGTAGCTCCCGTATTTTGCGGTTCAACGCCTTCAGCCCATCCTTACTCACAGCAGCGCCAGCACTCAGCGCCGCATCATAGAGCCGCGCCGCCCGCTCCTCTCGCTCCACCTTGGCGATCGCCCTAAAAAATAGGTTGAGCTGCGCCTTCGTATAAAACTGAATATCGCGCCACCGGTGACCCGCCCGAATCAGTCTTCCAATGATTTCTGCCCATCCCAAATGGTCGTCGCTAGCTGAAACCTCAGCCCTGACTGCTGAATCCTCTGGAACAAAAAATCGCGGTTAGCCTCCACCCCCGCCATAAACAGATCCACCAGCTCATCCATCCGCAGCTTCATGAGCTGCTCATCACTCGCCCCAGAGCAGCACATCTGAATAAACCGCATCACATCCTTCAGCCCCTCATCCCCCCGCTCTAGCACCTGCTCTAAAATCGTCTTAGTGTCATCGGTTGCAAACCCTTTGTAAGACTTCACCAAGTCCAGTACCGCCGTAAAATCCTTGACGTAGAACGGATGTACCACAAACTTTCCGGCAGAGGTTTCAACCAACTGCTCAGGAAACAGCACCTCAAGCTCATCCACCGCCGCCGCCTTTTTAGCTGGCATAGTCATTCCTCATTAACGCCTCAATTAACCTCGGCATCTCATCTGCCAACGCCTCTGCCATCTCAAAAAAGCTGAGCTTCTTTGGCTCCTTCACCTGCTGCTGAAACAGGTAGATTGGCACCCACTGTCCCTGCCGCAAAATAGCCACCATCGTGCGACCCTTGCTAATCGGAATGATCCGCACCTGCCGATCATCCGACCTCGCCTGCATTTTTTCAGACGCCTGTTTCCAGGTATTTCCTGGCGTAATTCGCCGGAAGCCCAGCGCCTCACCAGTTGGCAGCAGAATTGCCAGCCGAGGCTTCCCCCGTATGACACTGCCCTCCTGAAACACATGCATAAATGGCACCCCCAGCCGGACAAAGCTAGCGGGGCCTAGCTGCCCTCTGGGGTCAACGTCATACACCTTCACCGCCTTTTGAAAGGCTCCTGTACTTTGCTTCCCGCGCCGAAACCGCCGCAGCTCCTTGGCCGTCTCCCGCCGCAAAGCTCGCGCCGTGGTGCGCGTTGTTGCCTTGGTCGCAGCGTCCAGATTGCGGACTTCAGCGCGAAAAAACTCCCGCGCCGCCCGTCGCTGGTCAGCTAGCCTCAGCTCTACCACTACGCTCTTACCGTCTGAATAACCTTGAAGAACTTGTCATCAGTCGCCTGAAGGTCATCCCACAGCACCTCACCTTCAAGCTGAAACTGAGACACCTCATTACCGTTATTAATCCAGCTTTCCTCAGCAGCAGGGTCAAAGTAGACCTTATAGGCTTCAACCACCACAGGCTTGTTGCCTTCCGCCGTATTCAGTCCCTCAAAAATCAAATAGTGATTCTTGCTAACCGCAGTCATCGCCGCAACAGATTCTTGTGCGCCAAACGCATAGTTAGCCGCAACGTTATTCGCGCCATCTACCGAATCAGGAATCGCCCCTGTACTTAAAATTTCAATCGACCCAGTGGCGAGATTTACCACATAGTCCGTGCCGTTCACATAGACAGGGGTGCCACCAATCCCGGTCAAGCTTGTGAAAGTGGTCAAGTTCATGCGGTTCAGTTTAATAAACCGCCCCTTGAGTGCCGCCTTGGGTTCAGCCGTCACCGTCCCTGCATTTGTCGTGGAAGCCGTCCCCCGCAGGGCAATGGCCAAAACTTCAGTGCTGTAATTTTCTAGGGTTGCACTCAGCATCGCCTGAGTTTTGGTATTGACCCGCAGATCCGTTAGCTGCTGGCCTGTCATGCTTTCGGCATGTTCAATATTTTCAACGTTTATGCTCGTGCTAAGCTCTGGCACGTTTCCCAAGAAAATGCCATTTTCAGGACGCCCCGCCGCCGTCCGATTGTATAAATAAAGCTTTCCCTGACCTCGGTAATATCTGGTGCTGGCTGGCATACTTGACTCCCATTCTGCACCATCACTATGGGGTCAAACAGCCACGGCCGCTCAGGACTCAAATGGGCCGACGCGATACACAATCTCAAATTCCTGCGTCACCCGGCAAGCTCTCCGACCCATCGCCTCAATATGCTTCTCGTTTGTCCCCAGTGTTGTATTGAGGGCATGGCCACCCCACTGCCGATCTACCCCAATCGCGCGGATAACATCTGAAAGCAGGCCGCAGCTCTCGGCAATAGCGTCTGACTGGATATAGGCCACCGCATCCACCCGCATCTTCAGCCGTCGCTCTTGCTGATAGCCTACCTCGGCGTTTTCTTCCTCCTCATCAAAAAAAGCGAGGGCTGGAGGCCCATCATAGACTTCAGGAAAATCCTGAAAATAATGGACATTCAGCCCCAGGTCAACCCCGTACCCGTTGGCCGTCGTCATCGACTCCAGCCGCGCCTTCACCGCCCTCAAAATCTCTTCTCTAGCCATAACCCTCATTCAACACAATGGTTGATAACTGCCCATCCTCAATAGGGTAAACCTGCTGCACCAGGTAAGACTTCCCGCCAATTGCCAAAGTTGCCCCCGTCAGGTTGTCACAGTCGCTGGTTTTCGCGATCGCCTGAATATTTCTTGCCTGAGCCGTGGCCCCTACCCGTTCCTGCATGTAGTCAAACATATCCCTCATGTAGGTTGGGTCAAAGCTTTCAGCAAAAATCACCAAAAAAGACCGCCCCCCTACAGAAGCGGTCTGTGCAAACTCACCCAGATCAAAAAAGACCCCTACCTCATCCCCCAGCATCCGCTTTCACCCGCTCTCCATGCACCGCCGCCTCAGCAGGGGTCAGCACAACGCTTCCCCCAGACCCATAGAGCGTGCCCCCATGCTCTATGGGTTCAAGCACTTCATACACAGTTGCTGGGGGTAATTCAGCAGGCGGCTTAAACTCAGCCTCCCCTTTTTTGGGGTCTTCCAAAACTTGCTCCGGCTTTTCATCCGCAGATTTTCTAGACATTTGCGGCTTCCTCTGCGTCTAACTCGCTTGCCAATGGCTCAAGCTGGTGGGCATAGCGCTTCGCCTGCTCATCCGTCAGCTCTACCTCATTACTGGATGGGTCATCCCCATTAAACACATCCACCACAATCCGCTCACCACCCTTTGGATTTTTTACAGTGCGCTCCCGGTGGAGTACAAACCCAGAGCGCACAATATAAGTTTTTGGTGTTTCAGGGTCTACAGCCTTAGTTTTTACGGATGCCATTTGCTTCGTCTCCTGTTCTTCTTTTTCCGCCTAGCAGCATAAAAAAACTACAAAAACAAATAAAAATGGTCGCCGCTAGTTCCATTTTCTTGCCTTTATACTTTATTCAGTAACGCCTAAGCCGTAATCATGTCCGTAGTGCAAGCAAAGGCAATAGGTCTGCCAACCTGGACATCGCTCGTCTGAATACACCTAATCTTCATGGCGTCTCGCAGGAAGTCTGCATCTGCATAGGGGTTCATATCAACCTTCAAACCATCCCAAAACGCAGTAATCACCTCGCGCCAGTTGCCGAACACCATTGCACTTAGTGTCGCTCCTGATGTCCCTTTGGTCAGGTCAGAGCGCACCTGATTGGTCGCTCCGGCCAGGTACCCATTCAGCGTCCCCAGGTTCCCGCTTGGGGTCATAATACCAGCATCCGCCCAGATAAAGTCAGACCCCGCAGCAGACGCCTTCAGCGTAGTCTTGAGCTTGCCTCGCGCCTTTGGCGTGGTCATGTAGGCGACATTGCTCATCAAGGCATTTTGTGTAGCCACCTGAGTTTCCAGGTCTACGATTGATGCCCACGTTGGCACACCGCCATTGGTGCCCAGTGCCACAGAGCCAATTCCAGGAGTATTCAAAATCCCACGAGGTTCGTTTCCGGTTCCTGATCCATGGATCACCACCCGGTCTAGCTCCAAGGCAATGCCCAGGATCAATTCCTCGCGGACAAACATTTCAATGTCAATACTAGACTGTTGCAACATCCGCCGAGTCACGCGGCTCCATGCCCCCACATCTCTGGGGCGGATTTGAAAACTCCCAAAGGTTGCATTTCCTTCAGGCAGGCTTTCATCTTCCCCAATCCAGCCCACATTCGTAAACGTAAGCTGACGCAACACATCAAGATTGCCTTCAAGCCCCGTCCACATCCGCGCCCCAAACTGCATCACCAGCGGCACATTCCGCAGGTAGTCAATCATTTCAGGGTAGATGCTGGTTTCAACCGTGACTCCGCCCACGTTGGAGGTGCCCACTTGGTAAGTCGTGCGCTCCTGAAGCCCTAGCGCGCTGCGCTGCTGTTGTGCTTTGGTGCTATCTATCGTCAGGTCAAAATGCGGCATGTAGAAGCTATGCTGCCCCCCTGCCTCTTTCCCTCGCACGTTCTCCAGCGCCGTGTGACATTCCTTTTCAAGCCCAGCCTTTGACCAGTCCCCTGTTGCCGCCGCTAGCATCGCTCGCAGCACAGAGTAGCGCTCAGATTCTTTCTTGCTTAGGCCAAGCACCGGAGTAGTGCGCGAAAGAGCAGTATTTGCGCGCTCCTTCATCTCATTCAGCACCGCCGCCCGAAATTCTTCAACAGACCCGCCCAGCTCAAACTTTTGCACCAGCTCAGGACAATTGTGCTCAGCCCCAATTGCGCGGATCTGTGCAACGCGATCGCGCTCCTGCTGTAGAATTTCTTCCGGTTCCATGCCTACGTTCTCCCTACGTTCCCTAATCACTATGGGGTCAAACGATCTAGGGGTCTGCTCTTTAGGCTTTTCTCGCCCCATAGGCGGCTCCACGCCCCAAATCAGCGGCCTATCGCCATCTTGAGCGCGGCCTATCCCCACCGTTGGGTCAGCCGGAACCGTAACGATGGAAACTTCAAACGCTGGCCATCGCGTCACGATAATGCCGTCTTCTCCAGCCGGAATCCAATCGCCAATGTCGTAAGCAAAACTGACGTTCTTTAGAATGCCGTCTTTGACGTCTTGACGGATTGGCTTAACGTGGTCAGCGTTAGACCATTTTGTGGTCACATAAGCCCGTTTATCTGTTGCATCAATCCACGCTTTCCGGCACACCCCAATATAGAAGTCTCGGTTGTGGTTAAACAACCACTGCCCACCATCGTTGAGCCGTGACAGGTCAGCGGCTTCCTCGGTGTGCAGGAGCACCTCAGTTCCCCACCAGCGCTCGCAGGGCAGCTCCGAGCTAAACGAAAACGTCAGCTCATCCTTATCCTCATCCTCCATCCGCAGAGAAAGCCCCTGCATTCGGACAAAACTAGCGCCCGTAATTTCCTGCTTTAACTGCTGCTTCAGCCGTTCTTCCATCACCCAGCCCTCCATTCTTTAGTCCCTGGCAAAACCAACCGCTTCTTTTCTGCCGCTGGTGCGTCTGGGCTTTGCCCTGGCCCAGACAGCGAATTATCCAGCGTAATATTCAGCTTTTCTGCCAGCGCCGTTTCATGGGCCAGCATTTCCCAGACTTCTTCTACATCCTGCCCCCGGTCTCCCAACACATCAGAGTAAGAAGTCAGCCCAGCCCTCAGCGCCAGAATAGACGCCTTGATATCCTTCTCCGGATCAACCCAATCCCATCCCTGAGGTCGCCAGATGTGCCGCTGATAAAATCGCTTCCGCAGCTCATACTTCGGAATACTGACAACCCCAGACAGCACCGCGAAATCCAGCCATTTTTTGTATACCCGCGTCTCAAGCTGCTGAATCGAAGCCGCCTGATGGATTTTGTAAGTGCGCTCCTCTTCTCGCTTTGCTGCACGAGCGCTGCTGTAATTCGTCTGAGAGAAATTCCGAGACACTCCCTCAAAGCTGATGCCCTGGCCAGCCGATAGCCCCCGCTGCATCTCCTGAATAAATGCCACCGCATCCGAGTTAGGCCGATTCGGCGCAAACCCTACAAAATCTTCCCCAGGGTTTAGATACTCAATTGCACCTGGTGCAATGTCCTCAAGGTTCTGCTCATCATTCAAGTCATCCTCATCATTTGGATTCGGCGGTAACTCGCTTTCTGGTCGCTTGATAAATCCGGCGATCGCATTTTGCAAGCGCGCAGCCACCACCTCGCCCTCAATGTATCGGCGGATATGCTGCATCGTAATGAGCGAGCAGTACAGCCAAGGCACCCCTCGGTGCTGATTTGGCCGCAGACTGCGATAGATGTGCAGCACCTCATTTGCTGGCACCCGAAATGCCTTGAGCCCCGTAGCAGACCGCACCATTCGCCAATCACTAGGGTTGTTTGGCCAAAACCAGTAAGCCACTGGCCGACCCCACTGATCCATCTCAATGCCGTTGAAAATTGCGTTTTGGCCATCCTTGGCCGCCACAAAATAATCTTCAGCTAACTGCTCAGCCTCCAGAATTTCTAGCCCCAAGGGAATTTGTGATTCGCCAAAAGCCTGAGGAATAAACCGTACAAAAATCTCCCCAGCCTCAATCACCGAGCGCCAAATAATATATTCAATATCCGCAAAAGAGAGCTGCCCACCCGTGTGGCAATTTCGGGCTTCACACCACCATCTGAATTCTTCCTCAATGCGAGCATTGAGCTTGTCATCCAAATCTTTCTGCCCATCCCCCTTCAGCACCTTCGCCTGAAAGGTCATTCCAGTGCCAATGATATTGTTGGGCATCGTCGTGTATAGCCCGTTCACAATATCAAAGTTGCGCGCCAGGTCTCGGCTCCGATTGCGCAGCACCTGCAGCGACCCAGAAAAGCCATCCGCTGGGGTACTTGGGGTTGCCCAATCCGCCGTCAGCCTGTCGCTCCGCGCCCCATCATAGCCGCGTCGTCTTTTGGGCTTTCCGGCTTTTCCCGCAGCCTTGGGGCGTGGGGCTGGTTTAGCGGCTTTCTTTTTGCTCATCGCGTAAACCTCGCCAGCCGCCTATTACGCCCGTTCTTGGCCTGAGCCGATTGATTCAACTCACGATGGAGCTGTCGCCGCATCTCCTGCAGCTCCGTTAGCGGCACATATTTTAGGTTCCGACCCAAAATTTGATACTCAGCAACGGCCTTCCCGGCCAACCTTGCCGAGATAGCAGCATTCACCTGGTCTAGCTGCTTCTCCGTCTCAGAGCGCCCGTCAAACGCCGTCGTTAAAGCTGCCAAATTAGGGGCAACCCGCGTTCTCCCCTCCGCAATTGTCAGCCGTTCCCCCGTGCTGATTTTTGTAATGTAAGCCTGCCAAAAGTAATCGCCTGGGGCAATGTTTGCTGTTGCCGTTAGAGTCGTCTTAAAGCCAGCGCCATCAGCGACGGCCACTGCATTAAGCGCCTGAGTGCCACGAAAAGCAAAGCTGAGGCTGTAGACATCGCTGGTAAACAGCAGGCCATCAGCGCCATAGATTTCGGCATCTGTCCAGACAACAGAATCGCCAGCCGCAAATGTTTTAGGGACGTTTAGCATAGGCTCACTATGGGGTCAAACAGTGCAAGCTATTTGACCCCATAGTGAGAGCAGCGTTGGACAGAGCTATGCAAGTTCCTACCAAGGAAACGGTTTTTCAAAGAATATTGTGGACAATGTTGCCTGTTATAGCGGCCTTGACCCTTCCATCCATCACCGGCTTACTCATCAGGGCAAGTTTTGAGCTGCATGACAACACTAAAAAGTTAGAGCGGCTCCACAAAGACTCTGAAGCCAGAACCGCCGAACTTGCGGTGCTCCAAGACAAAATCAACAGCGTTTCTTACCAGGTAGCAGAGCTAAAAGGCCGCATGTACCCAAAACCATGAAGCAGGTTGCCCCCGCGCTGGCAGCGCACCTTCAGCAAGAGGTCACAACTTTAACGTGGTGCTGGCGCATTCAGCGCACAGATGGCCTAGCACTGGGGTTCACTGCCCTAGACGAAGACTTGACCATTGACGGGCTGCTTTACAAAGCCTCCACCGGATTTCTCCCAAACGCGATCGCATCCAACAGCGGTCTAGAAGTTTCCAATACTGAGCTAAATTCAGTCTTAGACGACGACAGCATCAGTGAACGCGACTTAACTGGCGGCAAGTTTGACAACGCCAGAATGGAGCTGTTTCTCGTCAACTATTTAGACTTGCCAGACAGCCTTGAGCAATCGCCCCCAAACTACCTGCCTATCCTCTCCGGCGCTTGGGGCCAAGTCACCAGCACCAACCGCACCTTTACTGTTGAAGTCCGCTCTCTGGCTCAGCTACTCCAGCAAAAAAGCATTGAGCAAACCTCAAAGACCTGCCGCGCCGAATTTGGTGACCAGTTCTGCCGGAAAGACCTTGCGCCACTCACCCATGCATTGACCGTGCTAAGCGTCAGCGGCAGGACAATTTCTATAAGCAGCGCGTTTAGTAAGCGGGTAGACTACTTCGCCCAAGGACGGCTCACCTTCACCAGTGGAGCCAATGACGGCATAGAGTACACCATCCAAAAATATGATGACACCGCAAAAGCCATTACCCTCTTTGAGCCGCCCTACTTCGTGATTCAGCCCGGAGACACATTCAACGCAGTTGCAGGCTGCAACAAAACGCGGGGTGACTGCAAGCGCTATGGCAACATCCTCAATTTCCGTGGAGAGCCAGACGTTCCTGGCGCAGACAAAATCTTATCTGGATTCACAGGCCAATGATTACCCCAAGCCAGCTCATCACTGAGGCGCGCGGATGGCTCGGCGTCCCGTGGCACCACCAGGGCACCAGCAAAGCAGGCTGTGATTGTGTGGGGTTTATTGTGGGGCTTTGCCGCAGCCTCAACCTTTTGCCCGATTACTTCGAGGCCATCCCTTATGGACGGGAGCCGGACGGCTTAACCCTACTCGCTGAAGTCGAGCGATATTCCACCCCAGTCCAGGTAAGCGAGGCTGCACCTGGCCACGTTCTGGTTTTCCGCATCCGTCACCAGCCCCGTCACTTTGCCCTAATGACGCACCTAGACAGCATCAATGCCCCAGGGATGCTCCATGCCTACCATAATGCAGACGGAGAAGGGGAAGTTACAGAACATATTTTGGACGATCAGTTTTGGAGACCCCGCATCGTCGCGGCCTTTGCCGTACCAGGCGTAGACTACACCGTATAGGCCAAAGGCGTTAAAGGCTGCAACTCAACAACCGAGAGGCCGGACAAATTATAGATGGCTTCCCCAGACTCAGGCTCATAAGCGTCAAAGCGTAGGCTTAGCTCATCCGTCTCAAACCGAGCCGTCACCTGACGGTCTTGCCCCCAATCGTAAAACCGAAACGCAGCAGCAGCCCCCCAGCAGCAGCGGAAGAAGCCTAGAAAATAGTCCTTCTCTGCATTGGTCAACGCGCGATCGCCCACATTCCATCGCCCCCGCGCATTTTCCCAATAAGATTGGGAATTCTCATACCCACCCGCCGTCGTAAACCGAGCCGTATTAAACCGAGGGCCACCCAAGGTTCGCAAATCAACTTTTAGTCTTAGCAAGATTCCCAGATCTGGGAAACATTGATTAAACACTGGAAGATGACTCTCGCGCACCTCCACAAGACTCGTGCTGCTAAGGGTAAAAATATCGTCATCCTCCGTCCAAGCATCAAAGCGCAGGCTTAGCTCATCCGCTTCAAAGCGCACAGGCACGTCAAACTCAAACGGCATAATCACCACGGGAAAGTTGGCGGGTGGGGGAGTTGCAAACGTAATCACCCCAGTCTCTAAATCCACCGTATGGGCATCGCCTGCCAAAAGTTTAATGCTTCTAGGCCGCGTGATAGGGCGTACAACCTTATATTCATCACATTCGTATATCTTGACAACCTGAAATCGGGTTTTGACCCCATCTCCTAGCCCAAGTAAAGTTGCTCCCTCAGTCTTAAAATCACACCAATCCTTCCATCTAAGGGTTTGGGCACTACCTTTCGCCTCTATGGCTACATCTAAAATCGCTTGACGTTCCTGTCGATTGAGGCGTTTATCGCCAATTTGATACCGCGCCAAAGGCTGAATCCAATTGCAATTTCGCTGTTCAGCCCCATTCCCTAGCGTGATGCCGTTGGTGTTATAGCGATAGGTTGAAACCGCACCATAGTTAATCCCCAAATCTAATTGCATTGTTTGACCCCATGATTGGCACAGATATTGGCTTAATCAATGCTAAGACCTTACAAAGTAAAAGCTCAAGCTCAAGTAGAGACAGGCGGGGTCATATACCTAGGGGGGCAAATTGTTTATCTAGATCGTGAGAGAGCCACTTTTCACAGTGATGATATAGAGCCAATTGGAGTTATTACAGACGAGTCTTCCCCTCCATTCGAGACAAAGCTTACGGCATATAAAGGAGCCGACTTATTCCAACTTTACTATTTAGAAAAATATGTTGTAGACATACTGTCAATCAGTCCGGGCTCCATCTCAACCATTACAACAAAAGAGCCACACGGATTAGTTGGCACTCAGCCTATTAATATAAGAATTCTATCTAACGCTCTAACCGTAGATTCTCAGCAATCAGCGACTGTCACTTCTGAAACGTCTTTTGCCGTCCCTGCTTCAATTAGCCTTAGTGAAGATGCCGAGCTAGCAGAGGTCGGAATTCCTATCGATCTAAGTGGCAAAGCCTATACAGGCGGCTTATATGAATATGAATCCGAATTAATCCCAGTCGTTTTTAATGCAACTTTCCAGACAGAGGCCAGCTCCAAGCGTGTTGTAGCTACAGGCAGCCAGAAAGACTTAGAGCGAATTAAGATTGGCGACAGTCTTACTATCCCAGGCGCTGTGAGTAATGCCATTGTTGAGGGACTAGCGATGACCGAGCCTACAGCAGAGCGAAAATACACCAGAGCAATTGCTCTCAGCGCGGCAGCAACCATCGACGTCACCTCAAAAAATGTGATTGCTAGCAGATCTGTTTTTACCGAAAGTGTAGGTAGTCCAATCGCTGGCAAAAGTTTCACATTCAATACCGAAAATTTACATGGAAAGCTTGCCATAGGCCTAGATAAAGCCCTTTTGGCAGATTTAGAAAAGGGCCTATACCCTATCAAGATTTACGAGGCCTCCGGCTCTGACGATGAGCTTTTGTTTTATGGCGTCTGTGAGGTGATCGAATGAGGGTAGTACAAATTGGCGATCGTCGCACTCAGCTTGTCAGAGTGAATCAAGGGCTAAAAGGCCCATCAGGAATCTCAGGCTCTCTAATCCTCGCTGCGTTTACCCTCCCCGCCAATGGCCTCACCACGGCATCCGTGACAGTTACGAGCGGCGTTATCAATGACGGCGACTCGCTTTTCGGCACGTTGCAGGGTGTAACCGTAATCGTGACAAAATCCGCAGGGACAGTCACGGCGCGGCGCTACCTGCCAGGGGCTGCGACTATAGCGATTCCAGCGGGGGCAGCTTTTATCGTCACAAACCCGCCTCTAGATATTCTTCCTCTCTCTGCAAACGCCACAATCCCCACAAGTGGGTTTGTTGATCTGCCGCTGATTTTGCCTGACCTATATGTGGTCACAGGGCAGACTCACGAAACGACAATCAAAGGTGTGCCCTGTACCGTCGTAAAGCAGGCCACGGCTCAAACATGGCGCTGTACTCCCAGCCGATATCCCTCTTCTCCCGTCAGTGTTTTTGCGGCAATTGATTATTTTGTGGTAGTAGCCGGGGCTGCCACTATACAAACTAATCCATTAGCGATCGGGGGTAACGCGCTATCGGATGGGGATCT
The DNA here is from genome assembly GCA_022402525.1 of Thermosynechococcaceae cyanobacterium MS004. Lineage (GTDB taxonomy): Bacteria > Cyanobacteriota > Cyanobacteriia > Thermosynechococcales > Thermosynechococcaceae > JAAURS01. The sequence goes on along the minus strand of JAKRSB010000081.1, from coordinate 135,988 downwards.
CTCTTTTATTGCGGAGGGTGGGGTACGATCTGCCGCCTTTGCCTTGTGGGATGCGGTGAGCCAGAAGGCGGCTTTTATCGTGGATACCCTTGGCACCGCTTATTTTTCGCGGGTACACAGCCTACCATTTGCAGGAGGTTTAATCGATTCGAGTGAAACTATCTACCCTACTGGCGGCAATTATTTATTTAAGATTTGCGATCCTAACAAAAACGTAATTTTTGGAGTCACCGACTCTCCCTCAATTACAATCGGGCGATCAGTAATCGGGGCAGGGGGTGAAGAACCAGGTGGTGAAGAACCAGGGGGTGAAGAACCAGCACCTACCGTAGCCGCGTGGAATGAGCTTAACGGGTTTTGGCAAGGGTACGCACCTTTATCTCCTACCACCACCTCGACTCAAGGGTTTTTCGACGGCTCTACGACAAACGCAGTGGCGGATGATTATTCGACTAGAAAAAGTTTCTTGGCGCAAAAGGCGGGGGCGGCAGTGAGGGCATACTTTGCCCACTACTCGGATCACATTCCAGGCATCTTCCCTGGCACCTTCCCTTCTGGGCTAACTCAATTTTTGTCTTGGGGTATAGGGCATAGTGTAGGTAATAGCACAGCGGCGGGGGCGGCAGTAGATTTTAAGCGAGGGACTATTCAGGGCAGATCTAGGCCACAAGTCCCGGCTGATTTTGAGGGGTGGAGCGACCCCATCGCAATTGATGTTGCGGTAGGGGAAGTACTGCAATTAGGAGCCGCGCAGAATATTCAAGGTCGGTACCGCATAGGGGCACCTCACGCCATGACGGGCCAGACGGCAGTCGGCAGTGCTTCTGGGGGGTGGCTCACGAACGTTAATACTCGCTGGTCTAACGCATCTAGCCCCCCCTTGATTGTTGCTAACGGGGATGTGGATAGCATTGCGGGTATTAGGTTCCTAGCCGTAAAAACTCCCGTGGATCAGATGATTGTAATTGTAGGCGACTCAATTAGTCGAGGGATAGTATTTACGACTCTAGCAGCATCTAACCCGCTACCTGTGCATTGGCCTGGGCTATATCAGCAATCCCTAACGGCTAGGCAAGCAGTTTGGCTACAAGGCGCTGGCGGTGGAGCGCTCGTCACGATGATCACCAATCAAAGATGGCTTGATCGCATTATCCACGCAACTCACATGATCGTCGCGCTAGGAACCAATGATTTTATTCAAGGGGTAAGCGCTGCCACGCACCAATCTAATGTTGAGGCATTGGCTAGAATTGCAACTCAAGCAGGTCAAAAAACCTATTTATCCACTATCATCCCGTCTGATCTTATTGTTGGTAATGGCAATGATTCCGCAAGAATTGCTTTCAATAATTGGGTTAGAACAAATCCGCTCGGTAATGGCTTTATTGATTTTGATTTAGCTGTTCGCAACCCGAACGCCCAATCACAAATATTGCCTATTTATGACACAGACGGGACTCATCCCAACAATGCGGGGCATGCCGCGATGTTTGCTGCCATCACGATCACACTATAGGACAATAAAATGGGCCTTACGATAACTATCCCTGGCGTTGATTTTTCAGCAAACGGCTTCGCCCCGTTGAGTGGTGATCTGGCTGCGTATTTAACCGCCCTTGCCGCAGTCCCTAGCACAATAACCCCTGCAAAAACGAACGCGCTCACTACGTTGGTTTCGGCGCTGTCTAATGGGGGAGTCCTTTCAAAACTTGCCCAAGTCTATACGTTTAATGGGTCAAATCTTGCGGGGGCACTGGTTAAATTGCGGGGAGGTGCTGACTTGGTTGTTTCAGGCGATCCTGCCCCGGTCTGGAGTCCGCAAGGGCTGACCCTCACGGGTACAGCAGGCACTCTTGCGACTGGGCACATACTCCCCGGCATCGCCGCGATGTCCTGGTTTTGCGGGAGCAATACTCTCACGGGAATTGCTATCCCCGTAAGCGGTGGGGCTATGAGTGAAATAGGAATCGGCCCTAGTGGGCAGCAAGTGCAAGTCTTTTTAGGAGGGGGCGGGTCTTCTAACACAATATTACATAGCGATGCGAACTTATTGGGGCTGTGGACAGTTACTCGCGATTCTAATAGCTCCTTGAAGCTCTATAAGGGGGCGGCTCAGGTTGCTGAGAATACTGCTACGATAACCCCCTTTGCATCCGAACCAATACGAATCGGGCAACGTCCTGGGCTATCTCTTGGAGTCCCACATTTGACCCGTTTTGTCGCGCTCTGGAATACCAGTGCAAGCGCTGCCGATATCGCTGTATTGAACACGGCGTTGAATGCGTATTTAGCGGTTTTGTAGTTTTTAAACCCAGCCCACCCCAACCTTAAAAATCACCTCAACGTCTGTATCTTTAACCCAATGCCTCAAACGATCGCACGGCACATAATAATGCCATGCTTCGTTATACCAGTGAGCTAACTGATCCGTCTTCCCCACCCAAGCCCCTGTAGCGCCACTGGGTATAATCCAGACTTGCCCGTCCGTGGGGCTACTGGGCGGAGTCGTGACCGTCCTAGATTCGACAGCGCCAAACAACGCTTCAAGTTTCCGCAGATTCTCGTTATAGCGAATGTAAGCATCGGCTTGCCCTGCGACCAGATCCTCAAACCCTAATCGTTCAGTTGTCACACCGTAACCTCCGCACTGTATCCATTTCCAACCTTTGTGCTGACTTGATGGATCTTGATAATCACAGGGCTAGGAACCGCTGCAAGAGCCAAAGACTGAGCCCCATTAACTGTCACCGCTCTTTCTAAAAGCCCAGCGCTCCACACTTCTATCAAGTAGCGCTCAACGTCTTCGCTCAGTGGCTTGATGGCAAAAATCTGACTTTCCCCACCTTTGCGATCGCGCCTACTCCACGCTAGATTAACCGTTCCCCCGTCTCGCTCTGCGAAAAGAATAACTGGAGCATAGGGCCTTAATCGCACTGGCACAATCGCCATTGAGACAGGATCTACCTCTTCTATGGCTTGCCCAGTTGTTAGCGCTTTAAAGCTTACCGTTCCCCCTATATCCGTCACCTTGCCTTCCACTTCATTCAGATAGCCGCTCAGGAGCACAAATTGCTCATTGGGCTGATGGGAAGCGATCGCCCATTCAGTTCCCCGCGCACCCCGAACAAAGGTTGACAGCCGATAGGTTTCGGGTGCAATCAGCTCGGCATTACAAAACCGTAAAACTTCTTCGCCCACCAGCGCGGTATTTGCCCCCGTCAGCACCTGGTCTATGCTGAAGCTTTCTAGATCTCCATAGGGCACCTCTACATCCAGCGTGTTGGCATAATCAATGGTGTAAGGCTCAGCCGCTCCTAAGGTAGTGAGGCAGTTCCCAATAATGCTTTTTGTCAGGATTGGGGCGATCGGCTCATGCCCAAGCGCAACACCATTCACAAAAGTCCTAGAAGCATAGAGCGCGGCATTGCGCCAAAATTCACCCCCAGTAGCCGCAAGGTAAATCCCGTATTCCTTGTCTTCGTCATTAATCAGCGGAATGTCCAAAATTCTTAAGTCGGTGCCCCCCGGCGAGCCAATGATTGCACTGCCGACAGACTCTTCAGCATAATAGTTGGCGCGCACCACAGAATTGTTTTCAATCCCGCTATTCAGAATCGTCACCACGCCCGTTGCCTCAACCAGCGTGTAAGACGTTCCGCGCGCATACACCTGTGAGCCATCGTCATTCGTCAGCTCCACCCATTCCAGAATCGGTGGATGCTTAAGTTGATGTGCCTGGTTATGTACTGCCGTCCAGGCTTCAGAGTAAGGCTGCTTTACAAATGCCTGATGATCAAAAATCTCGGCATCATAGGCTAGCCCCTGCATCTCAACCAAAAAGTTAGCGCCCAACCTAACCTGAGTCAAACAGCACAGGCTCTCTGTCCCACGGAAAGGAGCGGAGATTAAATCAGAGGGCTCAAGCAATGCTTGCTGCAGGCATCCGCTAAACGTAAACTTTCTCCGTCTTGCCCATGCCAAGAAAAGCTGCTTGTCTGCAATGGTCTTTGCCTGACTGGCGCTCATCCCCACCAGCAAACTTAAGCTTTCTTCATTTTGGCTAGCCGTGCCACCCTTCACCGCTGACATCTGCACCCCTTCACGGTATTCCACGTTAGGGTCAGGGAAAGACACCGAAACCATCCTGGGTAACTCAAATTCCTGAGTCCGCACCTCATTAAAATAGTCTGGCGGTGTCTGGCCTGCTTCGTAGCATCCCAGCCGATCTAGAGGCACCGTCTGCACAGAGCCAGGGCGCTGCTGTTTCACAAATCTCAGCTTTTTGCCACCCGCATCAATCGCATCAAAGAAAAATGCCCGTCGCAGGACGGACAGATGCTCCGCTGCTGGTGAAGCCGTGTTTACCCAAAAGTGCTTGACCTGCTCATCTAGCTCATCCAAGTCAAGTTCAGCAGGCTGAAACCCTACCTGCTCGCAGATTTCCTGAATAACCGAGGCTAACGGAACCGCAGCAGGCGCGATCGCGCCACTCGTCATCACCTGTCCGGCCTGCACCACCTCCGCAGAAATCGCCGGGAACGCATTGCCATAGTCCGCCAGCGGCAAATTATCCAGCACCAAGTAAGCCAGCCCTCGATAGGCAGGGGTATCTTCAATCCCCACCTTCCCTTGAATCAGCGGGTCAGGCATTTGGGTTTCAGTCCCACGGTACACCCGCACATAGTCCGCCATAAACTTTAGGCTATTGGCCAGCGTCTGGGCATCTGCATCTACCCCCAGGTTGACCACCAGCTTTGAGTTTAGCCACAGCCGACGGATTCCTATAATTTCGCCTCGGCACAGCAGCGCCGCCATGCTTGCAAAATAGCTGTACTCCGTCGATTGAACCTTAGGGCCTAGCCCCTTGCCCCCCTGACGCTTCTTTGTGACAACCTCACGAATGTCATCTGCCCAAATCACATTCCCCGCAAGCCGCATACTGCCCCAGACCTGGGGAATCTGCGCCCCCCACTGAGACTTAGGAGCCGTGAGGTCATTTAGTCGCTGCCCCTCTACCTTCTGCGCAGGGGACAGCAGATTGATCAGTAAGCCTGCACCCAGGCCAACCGCCAAATTAATCCCAATCGGAGCAAGAATTGCAATAGGAGCCATCCGCCCAGCTTGGGGTAAAACGCCTCTTACCTGCTACCTTGCCGATGCACCTCCACCGCGTCAGTGATGGCCTGCCGCATCAGGTTAATGCGATCGCCCCTATCCAAGTTTTGCAAAAAATCATAGACGCTTTGACCCACCGTGACAAAGACTGCCTTTTTAGCTAACGGCTCATCAGGCAGAATAGACACGGCTTGAAAAACATTCTGCTTTACCGCCTCGCTTCTGACAGGGCTAGGATTTGAGCGTTTTTTTGTTTTATGAATTTGAGGCGCGGAGCGCCCAGCCTTAAAGCCCTGAATCAAATCTTGAGTGTTGTATAACCCAGCCGAAGTTGACTGAATTTCGTTCATCCATTTTTGCTCAAGAATTGGCAGAGTCTCAGACTTCGTTTTGCTTACAGCCTGTAGCACCTCAAACACAAACCCGTCTGTTCCAAGTCGGTTGTAGTCATCCTGTAGTTCTTTGCAGCGATGCTTTCCACGCTCAAGAGATAAATTATGCTTCTTAAAATCTTGGCCAGCAGTTGTAGAGCTGCCTACATACACGCGCCCAGTTTCAGTATTACGAATTCCGTAAACGCAGCAGCTTGCTAATCTTTTGCCTGAATATTTTTTTTGCATTCTTGTTCCCAGTCAAATGGCTTTTTATAATTTATCCCGTTTGAGCGGAATGGACTACTACCCCCCCCACTTAAATCGGCGGCGGCAAAGCATTTTTGAAAAATTTCGCATCTAGAAAAAGCGCGCGCTGCCGCCACCCGCATATCGCAACCCTCAGAAGGAACCTACATTTCAGGCCAAATTTCTTTATATATATTCAAATCTGACCTGAAAATCTTTTTTATCGGCTAAAAGCTTTACGCAGCAATGGATTGAGATGTTTTTCTAAAAATTTCTCAAAAAAGCGCTTGACAAACCCGTTTGAATGGGATAACTTAAGTTCATGAGGTTGAGCCACCCCCTACATCGCGCTCCCTCAAAAGGAACTCTACAGATGAACGCTTACACCATTCCCGCTACAGTTTCCAGTCTTTCCGCCGCGCTTGAGCGATTCGAGTCTGCAGTCTATCGCGCTGATGCGCACTTCCAGTCCCACATCGCGCCAGTCGTTATCCGTGTTGCCGTCGAAGCGATCGCCCTATTTGTGATTGCCTTTATTGAAGCGTCACGGCTGACCTATCAGGCAGGCCAATGGACGGCTCAGTTCTGGGCGGATTACAACGAGGCATCAGTGCCGCCCATTATCGAGGTTGCGCCCCTTGCGCTTCCTGCTTCGCCAGTTGCTGGGTATTTACCTGCAACCACTGTCTCTCATCCCGACCGTGAACGGATGCTGAGACGCGCTAACAAAGAAATTGCTATCCATGCCTCTCGCTTTATATCTCTATCCTCTGGCCAGACCCTGATCACGCCAGCGCCTCAGACCGCTGCCGAAGCTCGGTCTGCCGCCTCTGTAGCTCGGCTCAGTATGGGCGTCCGTGAGCTGCGCGTTGTGGCCAAGGAGCGAGGCATCAAGAACGCTTCGCGGATGTCTAAGGCCACGCTCCAGTCACTGCTGGCCGTCTAGTTAAGTGCCCTGGCAGATGGCGTTGTAGTCTGCCAGCACGTTGAAAACTTATTTGGAGAAATATTATGCTCACAATCCAGTTGACCAGTCGCGATCAAGACGATCTACTATCCCTTTCTCGGAGAGAGCTTGACCTTGTTATCCACTCGCGTCTTGCCTTAAAAGGGCACTTACGAAGCGAAGCAGAGATTGCTGAGATTGAGTCAATCGTTGAAGGAAGCGATCGCCCGTTTGCTATCAAATACGCTTGGTTGGCTCGTCAGGTGCCAAACTTTGATCAGTTTGAGGCTGTTTGCACAGGTCTAGACTGGTAAGCCGCCCCATCTAGTTACATGCCCTGGCAGATGGCGTTGTAGTCTGCCGCCACACCGTTGCATAATTGAACTGGAGGTATTACCCATGACCGCATCTCAACCCGACAGGTTAGACCGTCTGGAAGCCTTAGCTGAACAAAATTTAATTGCCATCGATAAGCTCACCAAAGACATTGAAGAGCAGCGCCAGGAGGCTAAGGAGCTGGGATTGCGCTTCGGCTACTATCAGCAGTCCACGCAGGCCATTGTTAACCTAGCATTCTCGCTGATTGCCAGTGCGACCATCTCTGTGTTTATTACCGTCGTCCTGAAACGCTAGCCATGACAGCAGCCCAACCCGGCCGTCTTTTTCCAAAGTAGCGATCGCCTCTCTCGCTACCCCACCCCATGTGGGGAATGCCACAGCTTATTTCTGACTTTAAAACAAACCCCCTCTGTCGCTAGACCGGAGGGGGTTTGTTGCCTTATGGGGCGCTTTTACAATATTAGGCGATCGCGCCCACCTGCCTTTTCAGCCGCTAGCATCGCTGATTTCACCAGATCGAAGGTTGAGTGCCGCACTGGGCACCCCAAGAAACGCGATCGCCCCTCTAATATATCAAAAGTTTAAACTATGCTTATGAGTCAAATCTACACTTTGCTTTGTCAACGATTGCCTGCTGCTGTACATCACCAGCGCCGATTACCTGGGGGTGGCACCTATATCTTTGTGCCGTGGCGCAATCTTTGTGACCATTTCCATGCCCATTGCCCATCGTGGCAGGTGGCCTGGGGAACACCTGTATTTGTGGATGCTTACTGTGTGGTGGACTGCACCATAACGATTGATGGGGTGCAGAGAAGCGCGATCGGGAATGCGATTATTGAGATGCTGAGTGCTGATGGAAAGGATATGAGCCGAGGAACACCCATCGAACGGGCTGCGGCGGATGCGTTTAGGAATGCTGCGGAACTTTGGGGTGTGGGGGCTTACCTGCGTGACCAGGGCGAGACGCGGCGGTGGTTGGCTGGGCAGGGTTGGCGGCCTCAGTAGTAACTTACTGTTTTTTAATCTTATCCTCAGAGTTTTTACTAGCCTCATCCTCTGAAATACTTAAACACTTCTGCTTCCCACTTATGCAGTCCTCCGCCATCTCAAGCCACTGTCCTCCAATGTGCCAGAAAATTGACGGCATCCAAAATCTAGGCTTACTTGTTTGCGCTTTAACATATGCATCTGCGGAGCTTTTTAAAAAGTACCCAGCAGGATGGTTTTTAGAATCTGAAACTCTCAAAAATCTATCCAACTTAATTTTTATGTTGCGCGCAATCGGGCCATAGTCTAGCCATGATATTCCTACCTCTGTTGCACTCCGAGTATCTTGCAATGTGCTCAGCAATTCCCTGGCCTGCGGCGAAGAAGCATATTGAGCGCAAACTATTTCAGCACATAAAACAGTGGCAATGATGGTAGCTAATGCGGTGCCTGCTTTCATAGATTACTTTCTGTATTAAAAATTTCGCAAACTGCGACGACACTAGAAATATTCGTAGCACCCTTCCGCTGATTGCAAGGGCCACACAATAAACGCAAGTTCTTAGGATCGATTACCAAATCAGGGTAATCGCGCACAGACTTGATGTGGTCAATGCAGAAATGCTCTGCACTGGGAAGAATATACCTACAGTCGGGGCATCTCCCTTTAATACGCTCAAACTGTTCTTTCTTCCACTGCCTTCCTTCATCTGAGCTACGCCAGCGGTTGAAGACTTCTCTTGGGGTGTATTTTTTCTTAATGCGCTTAGCCTCCAGACGGCAAACCTTCAGCTTGGGTGTGTCCACATCCTGAAGCAGCCGAGTAACAATATCCTTGAAGTCATCTTGCATGAGCGGCATGTTTCCCGACAATTTCAAGGGCTTTGAGTCGATGTGGCTCTGTCGTGGAATTGTTTAAAGATTTCAGCAGGTCTTTCACTGCTAATGCTGTCTGAAATTCGGTCGCGCCAAAGGGAACAACTACCATGTTGGCGGCCATCTCATGTAATACATCCAATGCCTTCTGCAAAGTTGCCTTGGTGTCCTTGCGGATGCGCTTCTGCAATCTTGCCGCTATTTGTTGAATCACATCCCCAGAAGCGTAGAGATTTTGGCGCTTACTTTGACCCTTAACGGGACAGGGCTTGGTCAATAGTGTGGCTTGATAGGTGCTTAGCCCTAGGCCAATGAGTTGGCAGCGGGTGATGTTCATGCTGCTTTCTGGGACGCATCGTCTTCGTCCACGTATTTGTCATAGGCCACAATCAGGCTCTCAATCCAAGGGTCTTTATACCCGAATCTATTCGCAATGTTATAAAGGGTCTTGATGAGCACAGTGAAAGAACTGCGATCAGAGCGGATCTGGTCTTCGTACTGCTGAACCGTTTGAACAAGCCGTTCTTCCGCTGCTTTGACTTCTTTTTTCTTAATGGTTACCTGGGTTTTCTGCGCCCCTTGCAATCGCTGACGATTCAGTAGCTCTGGCCCCGCAAAGCGCACCATTGCATTCATCAGCACCATCTCATCTGCTGGAAAATCTGTCCTCTCAAAAGCCCTCAGCGCATCAGCCTTCGTCCACTTGAATTCGGCGGCTGCCCACTCAGAGGCTTTGGTTTTGCTAGAGAGCATGGCTGAAATTTGACAGGAATACTATTAATAATGCCCTAAAAATTTCTAAAAAGAAATAGAATCTTCAAAATCTTCGACCACCCCACACGACACGCCCGATGATGGCGAAGTCTGGGGAATCAGCCGCAATTTCATGCACTGGATAGCCTTCAGCAAGGCTAAACACCCGTACTTTGTTGCCTAAAAGCTTTGCAACGTTTTTGACATAGACCGTATCCTCCAGCCGCACCACATAGATTCCGTCTTGTGGTGTCGTTTGCAGGTGGTCAACCAGAACAATGTCACCAGAACGGAGTAACGGTTCCATCGACGGCCCTATGACCGTGACGGCTGAACATTTGAATGGTTCTGAAAGCCCGTAGGCTCTCAAGAAAAACTTAGAGATTTCAAGAACCTCGATCACTTCTTCAGACTGCACGTAGTGACCATTCCCTGCACCTACTGTCACGTTAATTAGGTTAACGTATGCCACCGTGCCCAACTCTTCTGGCGTGGCAATGCCTTTCGGCTCCAGAAGACTATCTTCCCCAGTTAACAGGTAGGCTACTGACACCTTAAGGGCTTCAGCGATCGCGTCCAGATCTTCCTGCTTTCTTGGCCGACTTAATCTCTCTCTGGTAGGACTAGGAAGCCAGGTGTCAACTGTTTTAGAAGACTTCTTGATCTTCCTGGCAAATTCACTGACCGATTCAAACTCCTTATTTATCAAGCGTTTCAACCGTTCTCCAAAAGATTCAGACATAATTTCCTGGGAAATGCGGGAATAAAGATTGACTTTTCCTGCTAAATGCAGGAAACTAGATCTAGTTCTAAAAAAGAAACCTATGCGACCTGAGCTTATCTGGCTTGCCTTGCGAGATCAAGGCTCCTCATACTCTCTGCTAAGCAGAGAGCTAGGCTGCAAATCGCCTAATGCGGTGCGCCGAGTCGTGTGGCGGCTTGCCAATTCACGAAGAGTTGAAAAAGCTATTTCCGAAAAAACCGGAATTCCTTTGTCTCAGCTTTTCCCTGAAAAATATTCAGAAAACGCGGCATAGCGCCGCTTAAATCTTTCCCCCAGCCGAATAGAAACTCAGCCTGCTAGTCGGGCGTGTTTCTGCTGCGCTGCTGCATCACACAGTTGTAGCCCTTCTCCCTTGAGGATGGCCTTTCGTAAAACCCCATTACTAGAGCCGTAAAAACCGACACGGGGAGCGTCACCCCGTTAAAAACGGCACTCCTAGGGTTAACCGCGATCGCCTTGCTCTAGGGCGATCGCCTTCCTCCCCACAGCCACTCACCCACAACCACTAAACCCAATGAGCAGACTTCGCCTTGAGATTAAAGACAATCGCCTAATTCTTGAGCTTGAGTGCGGCCTAGGCGCTGCCCCAGGACTACTCAAGCGCCTCATCAAAAACCAGATTGAGCCATTGGCAAATGAATTTTGTCCTCATTGGCTGAACGTTGCCGAGGCACTAGACAAAGCATTAGATGAGGAAACAGCCCCCAAGAACCTTGAGGGCGATCCTTCCAAGCTTGCGGCTCGGAGGCAATTGGACAGGGAGCAACTATTCAAAACCCATGAATGAAGTGAATGAACTGGAATTCTACAAAAATCTGGCCACACTGCAAGGACTGGCGCTGCATTATGCCGTTAGCGAGTATGCAGACTCATCTGAAGAGATGGCCACTGAAGTCAACAGACACCTTGAGCGCGCCCAAGAATTTCAAAAAGTCTTTGCCCAGACAGACCATCAAAAAAGTCTTGCCCTTCGAGTTGCACAGGTGCTGTCAGGCGAGGTGCTAAATGCCTACTAACCCCAGCCCCAAAACAATCCTTATTTTTGGTGGACATCTCAACGCCTACATCGGCGATCGCCTGTACGTTAGCGCACCAGCCAGCCTAGGTCATGTGCTGCCAGTAAAAGAACTCGTTGCGGAGGGGTGGAAGTACGTTTACCCCAGAATCCTTAGAGGAGAGGAGCTGCTGACATGATCTGGATTTTCTTTTCAATCCTGGGTGTTGTAATTTTCTCCGCCGCTGCAATGCTACTCACGCTTTTAGTGGTTTTTGCGATAACAGGCAGCAGATCCAGCGCAGCGCTCTCAGACGAAGAATATGAGGGGAACCACCGTGACTACGACTGAAATAGTCCAACTGAGCTTTGACTATGCCGTCTTAGACCCCACAACAAAAGAAGCGGTCATTTTGCACCGTGACGCCATTAAGAACCTGATGCGTCGTACAGCCCAAGATATTTGGGATATTGGACAGCACCTGGTGCAGGTCAAAGATTGGCTAGGACATGGGCAGTTCACGGACTGGATCGAGAAAGAGTTTGGGATGTCAGACAGCACCGCTCGAAAATTTATGAGCGTGTTTAAAAGTTTCAAAACGGTAAATTTTACCGATTTGGATTTAGCAACTTCGGCACTATACCTAATTGCCTCACCTTCTACACCTGACTCGGTGCGAACTGAATTGATTAGCCGCGCTGAGTCAGGCGAGACAATCGCCTACACCACAGCAAAGCAGGCGATCGCCGCTGCTAAGGGTGAAGAGAGCGATCGCGTTACACAGCCAGCCCCCTTTGAGGTATTCCAACAGGCTGAGCCAGGTGATTTGTTAGCAGGGGTGCATCCTTTCTCCGGGCAATCGGTTATTGGAGAAATGGTCGGCTTAGGGCCAGGTCAAAACGTAGTGGCCCTAATCAATCAGAAAGGACAGAAACTCTACGCTGATGCTGCCACCTTGCGCCGTCCTTCAGCCCAAGAGGCTGCGAAATACCTGAACGATGCCCCAGAGCCTCCCCCAGTGCCCAGTGAGCCTAAGTTTAAAGTCGGTGACTTGGTGCGGGGTATTGACCTTAAAGATGGGGGAGTGATTGAAGGGGTTGTTACTAGAGTTGGCAATAAATATCTGGGCCTAGAATCCGACAAATGCACCCTGATCGACCATGCCTCAGTTTTAGAGAGAGCGGAACCAGAGCCAAGCGAAGGTGAGGACAGCCCCGCCGATCCTCCAGATGAACCAGAAGAAACCCATGCGGAAGATAAACAGGGCGATCGCGTAATCCCAGGCTTTAATGCTGGCGAACTTGTAGCCGGATTTTACAATCCCACAACCAGGTATGAGGTCGGCACTCTAGAGCTAGACTGCCCCGATCTTCGCCGCAGCCATTATTCAATAATCATCACGGCAGCCGGCGATCGCTGTGGGGTGGTAAGCCTAACTCTGAGAGCTGCTACGGATCAAGAGCGTGACCAATACTATGGTCACGCAGTAGAGACAACGACAGAAGAGGAAGGCGTCACGCCTCAGGGGGAACCAGAGTTTAAAGCAGGCGATCGCGTCTCTGGGGTTTTCATAGTAACGGGTGAAACCATCGTAGGCGAATTTATTGGTCGCGCCTCTCCCACGATGATTACTGTCAGATCTGGCGGAAAAGTCTGGGGGCTAGAGCCTGCAAGTGTAGTGCCTGCACCTGAGCCTGAGTTCATCGCAGCCAGAACAGGAACCGATGAGCACTACACCCCTGAATGGGTCTGGAAGCCAGCCCTTGAAGTAGTAGGTACAGACCGCTTTGGCCTAGACCCAGCCAGCAATAGCCACCACAGCCCGAACGTCCCGGCTGAAACGGTTTACACCATTGAAGACGATGGACTTTCCCAACCCTGGGAAGCCGAGAGCATTTGGGTAAACCCTCCCTTTTCGCGGATGGAAGAATTTGCCGTCAAGGCCAACGAAGCGCCAGGACACCTATTCTTCTTGGCCAAGTGCGACTGCCGCCCAGCCTGGTTTGAAATGCTGTGTGAACTATGCACCGCCTTCGTATTGATTCACAAATCCGTGAAGTTTCTAGGCAACGATAACAGCTCCTTCTTTGGGGTCGTGATTTTCTACCGAGGGCCAGACCCCGATAAGTTTTTCCGCGCCTATTCGCCCCTAGGCACCGTTTGCCAGCCCCTAGTACCAGAACTCCTAGGAGAGTAGTCATGCCATACCAATTCGCCACACAGCACAAGCAAGGCCAGCAAGCCGAGCTAGAGCTAGACCAATATTTTCAGCGTTGGTACACCATTACGCCAGCCACCCCAGCCCAACAGCGGAACGGCATCGACCGAGTGTTCGAGTACCGAGGCAAGCAACACTTCGTTGAATATAAATGCGATGCCAAGAGCGAGACGACAGGTAACTTCTTTCTCGAAACCATCTCAGTTGAGCGTAATTCAGTCGTCGTCAAAGAGGGCTGGGCGTACACCACAAAGGCAGGCTGGGTGGTGCTGTATCAGCCCAAAAAGCGGCGGGTCATCATCCTAGATGCTTCAAGGCTTAAGGGGCGGATGCGCTCATGGGAAAGCTGCTTCCCAAAACGAGTTATCCCGAATCGCACCTGGAATACCCACGGAATTCTAGTCCCTGAAGACATTCTCACCACTACAGATATTTGCACCGGAGCGAACTTTATTCTCTGAACTTTTGGGGGCTGCGCATCCGAGCAAAACACGCAGGACTCATGACGGGAAAACCGCGATCGCCCTCCTTGGCTATCAGGGCGATCGCTTTACTAAAAATCTTGGAGGAATCATGAAACTTTCAGACGGCAGCATATTGACTTTTAGCCTAGACGGAGAAAACCTCCGGGTAGATGCCTCAAAACCTGCTTGTGGCAAGAGCTTTGAAGGAGTAGCGAGAATCCTTGCCCCTAAAAGCAAGGTGCCAGCCATCCAAATCGAGAGAGGGCTGGGTCTTGAGGCCGTGGAGGCCATTTTGAACTTTGCCAAAGAATATCAAGAGACTGCCAAATGATTGGCCAAATTGTTCGCACCACCACAGGCAGAATTGGTCGAATTATTCAAATCGACTTGCAGCAGCCCAGTCATTACCTAGTTGAATTTGACGGTTATCGGCAGTGGCTATTGGCCGATACCTGCCAGCCATACATTGATTTTTTGAAGGACTATCAAGCCTCATGAAAAGCAAAATTCTTTATTCCTACGGCCTTCCACGGCCAATATATCTCGCCTTGCTAAAAAGCCGTCGAACCAAAGCGATCGCCCGAAAATTCCGCTCCCGATGGCGCACTATCACAATCAGGGCAGAGGAGGTGTAATCATGCCGAGCCCTAATAGCCACATCAGCATCCCTAATGCAGCAGATGGGTATTACGAGTCAGTAGATGGTAGCAGCCCCCGCACAATCCGAGTCGAAAAAACCGACGGCGAGTTCCTGATCGGCTGGTCTATCGGGAGACGACACAGAGTCCCCCGCACTGGCTATCGAAAAATGCAGCGTAAAAGTTATGGAGATTAAAAGTGCTTACTCCAACCAAGATCAAAATCCATAAAGCTGTCCCTGACCAAAAGGAATCAGGGGATTTTGCGGACTGCCCACAGCCTGTTTACGATGTGCTCTCAGTTGTTCTGGCGACGGATGAACACCGGAGCTTATCAACCTACAAGTTTCGTTTACTGTTCAAGAAAAAAATTAGCCACAGAAAGGGGCGACGAACTTTGGCTACGGTCAAAATTCTTAGTCCACAAGAGCGGTTAATTAGCGATGGGGCTGACATCCTGATCGTCATTGATTGGTTTTTCTGGATGGGTAATCCAGAAAAACAGGAGCCATTATTATTTCACGAGCTTTGCCATCTGCAACTTGACGAGGAAAGCAATCTAGTCTCTGTGGGTCACGACCTTGAAGAGTTTCGCGCTGTCATTGAAAAATACGGCGATTGGAATCGAGATGTCCTTCCATTTGCTAAAGCCATCAAACAGTTTGACCTATTTGAGCTGGGTGAGAAGACAAACGCTGTGATAACTGCGATGGAGGCATAGCCAATCATGGCCATAACCTGGTTCAAACTTCATCATGATGTGTTGAATGACATCAAACTCCGGCGTTTTACCGCTCAAGAAAAGTGGGCATGGGTAGCCCTCTTGGTCTTAGCAAGCCAAAACAAAGATCGTGGATTTATCGCAGCAGATGACGAAGACATAGCCGATGCCTGTGAGTTCAATACGACTCAGGACTGGCTCTACTACCGAGACAAGCTAGTTGCAAAAGGGATGATTGAGTTTAGCCCTAGTGGGCTTCGGATTATTCACTGGGAGTCTAGGCAGCATGAAAAACTATCAGATAAGCCTGAAGCAACGCGAGAGCGAAAACGTAGACAGAGAGCCAAGCACAAGGATATTAGCGAGGATGCGTCACGCGATGTCACGCCCCAGTCACGCCCTAGTCACGCCCTAGTCACGCGATGTCACGCAATAGATACAGACTTAGATCCAGATCAAGACTTAGATCCAGATCCAGATCCAGAAAACATCTCTCTCTCCCCTACCCCTCTCACCAGCAGAGAGAGAGAGATGGTCGCTTCGCTTCCTTCGGAGTTGGAGCCAGTTGCAGCAGACAAAGAAGCCGCGATCGCCACTGAACCGGACGCGCCCGAAACAAAATCCAACCTTGCAAGCAAGCCTCAGACCACTGAAGGCCAAAGTTCCGCCCCGCCGTCACCGCCCAAAATTTTTGGAATTACGCGCTGGGCAGACTTCGTTGCACCTGGCGCGCACCCAGTCTTTTGGGATTCCGTGGTGCAGAAAGCTCAGCGCCTGCCTGAGCGCCCTGTTGATGCTGAAAGCGCTGCCCAGAGCTGGATACAGAAATCAGGCCATCTGCTCTGGCAGAAATTCACAGAGGCTACAGCACCGCCCAAGCCTCAGCCTCAATCGCCAGCGGAAGAGGCACAGCGCCAAGTAGCTGCCTGCCTGCCAGTAGACCTCAGCGATACTATCAGCGCCATTCAGGTGCATCTCAAGTACTTGAACTGGAGCCATCAAGATGCTGCGCGGTACATGCAGCAAACGGGCCGCTGGACATGCCAGCGGGGGGCAACCGCTTGGCTGCTTGCCGGGAAAGAAACCGCGTTTTCCATGCTGCACGATGCCGAGCTGATCGACCTGCTGGATGCCATCAAACCCCTGAAGCCAAAGCTATGCCAATCCCAAACAACCCCCCAAGAAACGCGATCGCCGCTACCAGTGACCTAGAGCATCGCTTCCATCGGCTCAGCTCAGAGTGGCGGCTCTTTCCGGCAACGCGATCGCTGATTGCCCAGGACATTGCCAACCATCCAGAGTGGCGGATCAAAGTCACCGGCGATCGCCTCGTCTTTGAATCAGGAGATTAAGCATGAAAACCTTCTGCTGGGGCGATCGCCTCATCCCCTACCCAGTCACCGACTGCACCGATACCCACGCGCTTGTCCTAGTTGACGATCAGCCGCGCCATATTCCGCTAGAAAAAGTAAAGGGCTGGGCGAGGGCTGGTGATAGGGTGCGAGTCCTCATGGGCTACAACTGGCGCAGTGCAACGGTTCTGGAAACTGAGAAGCTCACAGTACAGCTCGACGGCGGCGGGGTTGTCCCTGTTTGGCGGGCAGAAGTTATCCACCCGCTATATGTGCCGGAGCCAGTTCCCATGCCGTCATTGGAGGACTACGAAGAAGACGAAATGTCTATGGCCATTCAGTACGGCCTATTGGACGAACTAAAGATAGGCGATCGCGTCCGGATCGTCTTAGCTGGCCCGCCGCTGGAGCACCTGACTGGGATGCTTGCCACGGTTCAGGGAGCTGAAACCTTTGGCCTAGTGCTAGTGGATGTAGACGGCATTGGTGAAAAACTTTTCATGCGACAGCAGCTAGATTTTGTGACCCAATCTGCACCAAATGGTACTGCTTCTGCACCATCTGGTACTGCTTCTGCGCCAAATGATACTGCTTTCAGCCCAGGGCAAAAGGTAACTCACCGCTGGCTTTGGCTGGGAAAGTCGGCATCGTCCAGAGTTTTGGTGCCCATCTAGCTCAGTCCGTTGCTTGGGTTGATTTTGGAGCGCCGTTGTACCCCTGTTTATTGAGCGATTTGAAGTTACTGGAGGATTAAATGCAGGCATTAGAGCGTGACCAACTGGCAGCAGCCGTCGAAAAATTAACAGTCGTTCTTGAGCAATTGCTGACCCAAAACCAGGCTCCTGCACAAAACGAGATCACCCTTCAGCAAGCTGCTCAGCTATTAGGCGTCCATCAGCAAACCATTCATACATACCGCCGATCCTTTTGGACAGCAGGGGTGCATTATTTCCCCCAGGGGAAGGGGCATCTCTATAACCGAGAACTGTTGCTAGACTGGCAACGCAACCGTCAAGACGAAGCTCAGCACAAGTTAGCGATCGCCGCCTGGATTCAAAGAAACCAGCCGAAGAAGCGTTAATCTAGCAGGTTTGGCAAGCGAGGCCGTGAGGTCACGTTCCCTGCATAAAACTTGTAGATAGTCGCAACATCATCGCCCACCAACTCAGCAACCTCAGCAGGCGATCGCCCCATATCCAGCAAATGGCTGATAAGGGTTGACCGAGTGCTGTAAGGCTTGCGGTATTCAACCCCAGCAAGGGTCAGCACATCTGTCCAGGCGCGGTTTCTAAAATTGTGGTCATCAATGGCAAACCCTTGAGGGCTGCAAAACACCAGCTCATCTGAGTCCGCATCTAAAGGCTTTCGGCTTTGCAGTAATTTGCTTAGTCGAGGCGACAGTGTAATGTAACGCGCCCTGTTGGTTTTGGTGGTCTTTCTTCGCCCACGGCTAATAGACTCCCCAATCCAAACGGTCTGAAAATCTTCAGAAACATGCTGCCATCGCAACCCCACGGCTTCCCCAGTCCGACACCCCGTCCCGAATAAAAACTCTACAAAATCGCCATAAACATTCCATCGGGAATGGGCACGAAACCCTTCAACAATTTTCTTTATTTCTTCACGGGTAAACGGCTTAGGCCGCTGCTTAGGATTAACCCTGACCTTCAAATCTGCCCAAGGGTTGACCTGGATTAGCCCTTGCCTAATTCCCCATAGCCAACAGGCATTTACAAGGCTTAGGTAATCCCTAAAAGTCCCTGGCCCCATTCGACTCAACATCCAATCCTTGAATTTCTCAGCTTCCCTCTCTCTGACCTGGGCGATCGCGCCTTGCCCAAAGTAATCCGATAGATGCCCCAGCAGCGCCCGATATTTCTGGAGCGTCCGCAAGTCAACTCGCTTGGACTTGTAATCCGTGAATCGCTCAAAAAGCTGAGTCACCAGCATGTCCGTTGTGCGGCGACCCTCCCCCCTGTACTTGTTTAGCGTGGGGTCAAAGTTTGCCGTAACAATGTCCGCCTCAATTTGCCGCGCCTTAATGTCAGCAGCTAAGCGGTTAAGCTTTGTATCGGCCAGCCCTAGGCTCAAAAAATAGCGCTTGCCCCCATGGCTCCAGACTAGCCGGAGCCGCTCTTTAAGCACCTGGACTGTCACCCCACCTCTAGGGGTGCGCTTCATTTTGTGATCATTCATGATCACAATTGGCTCTCATCAGTAACGCTAGAATCACTTCTCTAGACTGCCTTACACTTGCGTTTTGCAAAGTCTCGCTAAATTGCAAGCGTAGATCAAAACGGCAAAACCCGCCACTAGAGCGGGTTTGAGAGAATGGACACATCCCGACTCGAACGGGAGACCCCCACGATGTCAACGTGGTGCTCTAACCAACTGAGCTATGCGTCCTTAGGTGATCTAACCTATCACAGTAAAGCTGGCCTTGTAAACTAACAACGCCGCTCTGCAAGGCCAACAATGAAGGCAGCTCAGCGACACCTGCGTGGCTGATAGGCATGGGCTATAGGCGACAGCCGAAGATCATCCCGGTCAGCAAAATAAACCCAATCCAGACATTTTCTCGAAAGAGCTGTCCGTAGACTTTTGCTGGAAGCTGCGCCGATCGCCGTAAAATCCAGACTTCCCGCCCCCACAATACTGTGGCAATGGCTAGACTGACCCAATAGCCGATATGGAGCGCCAGAAAGTGCCCCAAAATTCCGAGCAGAACTACGGTTCCTAGCAAAAAGCTGGCGATCGCCCACTCGACGTATTGGCCAAAGAATAATGCACTAGAGTTGACCCCCAGACGACGATCATCGGGGCGATCGGGCATGGCGTAGATGGTGTCGAACCCCAACGTCCACAACACCGTCACCCCCCAGAGTATCCCCGTTCCGAGCGTCAAGCTGCCCGTAACCGCACTCCAGCTAATTAAGACCGCAAAACCCCAAGCAATGGATAAAACCAACTGCGGCACCGGAAAAAATCGCTTCGCCAGGGGATACAGAATAATCACCGGAACGGCTGCCACGCTCAGCCAGAAGCTTAGGGGGGTCAGGTAAAGCGATAGTCCAAAGGCGCACAGCAATGAAATCAGCAGCACCACTACCCCAACCTGAATCGTCAGAGTTTTTGCCGCTAGGGGACGGGTGCGGGTGCGCTCCACCTGGGGGTCAATGTTGTGATCCCAGAGGTCATTGACCACACAGCCTGCGGCACTGGTGGCAATTGTGCCAGCAATAATGACCAAGACCAATAGGGCTGGGGGTTCAGCGCGACTGGCTAAAATTACCGCCCAGAGTGCCGGAATCATCAAAATGAGGCGGCCTTCTGGTTTATGCCAGCGTAAGAGGCGAATAATTTCGCCCCAGGAGGTGGAGGGTTTGTAATCCGGCTGGGTTGATGTCATCTTGGAGAACGAGTGGGTTGTCTCTCATAATGCCAAAGGATGACGGTTTGTGGATTGATATTGAGGCCATTATTGAGGGCTACCGTCAGGGTTATTTCTTGATGGCCGAAGAGGATGGTGCGGAACTGTCCTGGTATACCAGCCGGGAGCGGACGCTGATTCCCCTAGACGAGCGGTTTCATATCCCGCGATCGCTGCGGCGGGTGCTCAACCAAGAGCGCTTCAGGGTTGCGATCAATGAAGATTTTGAAGCCGTGGTGGAAGGGTGCGCCAATCGGGAGACGACCTGGATTTCGGCTGAGCTTAAGGATGTCTATCGAACACTCTATAAGGCAGGCTGGGCCTACAGTTTTGAAACTTGGCAGGAGAATGAGCTGGCAGGCGGAATTTTGGGTCTGAGCATCAACGGCATGTTTATTGGCGAATCGATGTTTTTTGCCATCCCAGATGGGTCCAAGGTCGCGATGGTAAAGCTAGTGGAGCATCTGCGATCGCGGGGGTTTGTGATGTTTGATGCCCAGCTCATGAACCCTCACCTAGAGCGCTTTGGTGCCCACAATATTTCAGCGCGGGACTATCAAAAACGTCTCAGTCAGGCGATTCGGAAATCCTGTTCATTTCTGTAGCTTGGGCAAGTCTTAGCTTGGGCAAGTATCGTATCGAGGGATAGGGTTCAGTTGTTGTTGTCCCCATCTGTAAGCGATCGCCTACAGATGGGGGGCACCGGAAGAACAAAGGCAGTATTGTAGAGTGCCAACTTTTTTTAGGCTGCTGGCCTTCCATGAACCGCCTTCAAGGTAAAAAAGCCATAGCCCGCCACGACCAAAAAACAAAGAGCCGGCGTGATGTAAGAAAATGCAGCACCAAACTTATCAATCAGCAAGCCCTGCACAAGCGGCATCAATGCTCCGCCCAAAATCGCCATCACCAAGCCAGCCGCACCAAACTTGGTATCCTCACCGAGGCCAAATAGCGCAACGCCATAAATGGTCGGAAACATTAGAGACAAGCAAGCCGAAATCATCACCACTGCCCACACCCCAGACAGATTAGGGTTGAGCACCGCATAAACACACAGCACATTCCCTAATAGCGCTAAAGCGCTCAAAAGCACTGTGGGCCGAATAAACCCCATCAACCAAGTCATCACAAACCGAGACACCAGAAAAACCAGAAGACTATACTGTAGGTAATTACCAGCGGCGGCTTCATTCCCTCCAATTGTTTCTTGCACATATTGGATCGTAAACGTCCAGGTGCAGGTCTGAGCCGCAACATTAAAAAATTGAGCCAGAACGCCCCAACGATAGAGGGCATTGGCAAAGAGTCGCTTTGCTGTGGACAAAAAATTAACCTGCGGTATGTCCAGCGCCTTTGAATCCTGGGAAACAGGCACTTTGAGGCAGGCAATAAGAACCCAAATAGCAAGCAGCATAAAGGCCATACCAACATAGGGCACCATCACTGCGTTAAGCTCTGCTGCCTGGATTGAGCGCAGTGCCTCTGGAGCCATAGCCGCTCTTTGTGCCGCCGTGGCGGAGTTGAGCTTTGGCAAAATTAAAGTCGCAGCAAGAAATACACCCAGGTTGGTCCCTAAGGGATTAAACGCCTGGGCAAAGTTGAGCCGACGGGTTGCATTGTGCTCTGGTCCCATCGCAATAATAAAGGGGTTCGCCGAGGTTTCTAAAATTGACAGCCCAGCGGCAAGAATAAACAACGCGGCCAGAAAAAAGCCGTAGGTCATACTTAGGCTGGCTGGGTAAAAGGCAAAAGCACCCACCGTCGCCATCCCTAGCCCGGTCAGGACGCCCACTTTATAAGAAAATCGGCTGTTAATAAAAGCCGCTGGCAGCGCTAGACAAAAGTAGGCTCCGTAATAGGAAAATTGAACAAGAGCTGCCTGGAGAGAACTCATCGTAAAAATTTTACTGAAGACTTTGACCAATGGGTCAGTCATATTTGCCGCAACCCCCCAGGCTGCAAAGCAAATCGTCAGCAATATGAAAGCACTTCTCATGCTTGGATAGACAAACTGGTTTGTCTGGGAAGTGAGGGCACCAGTTTTATTTTCTTGCATCAGCCAAAAATGATTACGAATGAATCATTTTATGCTTTTGCCTGACATATCAGAATATAACTAGAGTTTTCTTAGCATATATTTATCAGTTAATCTAAAATATTTCCTAAATCCCTTGTCTAAATTCAATTTGCATAATTCTTTACTTCTGTTGTTTAATTCACTGCTGATTTCAATTTTGTCAACCAGATTGAGATGGTCTCTGATGTTAATTGCTTCGATTTAATAAGAACAAATAATAAATGATACTATCTAATTATTTGCGAAAAGAAATCATGCATCAAGAGAATAAAGCGCAGCAACAGAGAAATGAATTCCAAGCAAAAGAAATAAAGACAAACAAAGAAAGTCAGGAATAGAACGCAAATTCAAAAACCAGGGTCGCTAAAGTTGAGCCAGAAACAAAAAAAGAAGCAGAACTTAAGCGGGAAGAAGAGAAAATACTTGAGAAGCTCGAAAAAATGAGATGAAATGGAGCTTTTTCTTACGTGAGTTCGACAAGAAACAACCGCCCCTCATCCTCCCACCCTCCTTCTCCCTAGGGAGAAGGAGGGGCAATTAAAAATCAAGCTTCTTAAGCCCCTCGCCTTTGGGAGAAGGGTTTGGGGTGAAGGGCTTCAAGTGCATCATCGAACTCACGTTATTTTTGGATCAACCGCCAAGGACAGATGTACGGAACAGAGAACCCATCGGACAATCCAAACCTAGGAGCTACAGCAGACTGGGCTAGGATGAATCGGCATCAGCCCTAGTCTCACTCTTACCGCCTCACTCACTCATTACCTCTAGATCGCTGAGCCACAAAGCCAAATTCCGAAGATAGGCTTTGAGATCTGGTAGCGCTCTCGGCTGCGTTTGCATGGTGTTTCCGGGAGGCTCATCCACAAAGCTGGGACAGCCTTGGCTAACGTCCCAGTTGTAGTCACAAAAGTGATGAAACGTGGACTGCGCTACAGCCCGTCCCAGGCGATTGCCGTGCTCGTCCGGTTCATGCTCAAACGCTACGGCAATGTTGAACGTGCGTCCTGTAACGAGGCTTTGACCCGCTGCAATCACGCGAGCCTGAGCGTTGGCAGGTGCACCAACTGCGCCTTCATGAGGGTGGGCTGGTAGAAATTCAATAACCCCACCCGGACTCTCTGGGTTGTGCAGCAGTGGATGAACGGGGTGTTGCGCTGTAATTCTTTGACAGTCGCCATTGCGCCCTGAGTGATAGTTCGGGTAAGAAATATAGGTTGTGTAGGGGTCGTCAATGCAGTGCCGGGCAGGATCGGGTTCTGGGTTTTGGCTATGGAAAAAGTGGGCCGCCCCAATGTCGCCAAGCTGACACAGTGAGATGCCTAAGTCCATGTGGTCGCGGGTTGCCAACATACCACCACCTTGCTGCCTAAATTCGGTAATGCCTCTACAGTCTGCGTCACTGATTCCATTGCCACTATCCACAGCAAACAGCCAAAGCTGATCGAAGTCAGATTGTGCCAGGGTGCTTAAGACCGGATCGTTGCCGTGCTCATCGGGCTGGCGATCGCGCGCGACAACTTTACATAGAGTCGTTCCATCCTCTCGCGTCAGGGAAGACAGGTATTGGGCAAGCAAAGAAAATCGGGCAATGCTCCAATCCTCTTCGGCTGTAGGAATTGTGGTTTGCAGCAAAATTCTGAGGGGACGATTCATAGCGCTTCTCATGGGAAAGGGTAAGCGGCTGAACAGGAACTAATTCGGCACTTGCTCTAAACTGGTACGTGCAACGTTCCTAAAGCTTTGATGGTTCAGTAAAAATAATCATGCTGGAGTACCTTCCCCCGCTGAATGAACACAACCTGCCCTACCCAGACACCATGCACCCGATTGTGGTGCATTTTGTGATTGCGATGGTGCTGTTTGCCGTGCTGTGTGATGTCATTGGCTACTTTACACGCAATCCTCGGCTCTATGAGGTGAGCTGGTGGAATTTGTTTTTTGGGACGATTTCTATTTTTGTTGCCATTATTTTTGGGCAGGTAGAGGCGGGTTTGGCAGAACCCTATTCTGCGGCAACGGGAACCCTCAACCTTCATACGCTGCTGGGCTGGTCGCTGTCTGGGGTGCTGGCGGCGGTGACGGCTTGGCGCTATATCCTGCGATCGCGTGATCCTAAAACCCTACCCGTCTCGTTTCTGGGGGTGGGGGGACTGCTCACGGTGCTGGTGCTGGTGCAGGTCTATTTAGGAGATCTGCTGGTGTGGGTGTATGGACTCCACACGGTTCCGGTAGTGGAAGCAGTGCGAAAGGGAGTGTTTAAGCAATGAGTTCGGACTTGATCGATCAGCTTAAGGGACAGCTTGGAGCCAATGGGCTGCCCTATGCACTGCCCATCCATCCCAATCTGGTGCATTTGACCTTGGGGCTGTTTATTGTGGCGATCGCCTTTGATATTGTGGGCGTTTTATTTCCCCTCGAAAAGCCCATTTTTAAGTTTCTGGCCATCCCTGCCACCCGCTCCAACTTTTTTGATGTGGGCTGGTACAACATGGTGGCTGCTGCCGTCATTACCTTTTTTACCGTGGCGGCAGGGTTTTACGAAATTTTGCTGGCGGAACCTCCAGCGGATGTGACCAGTGCTTGGGGCTTACAGGCGATGGAAACCATGCTTTGGCATGGGGTCGGTGGCGTTGTGTTGCTGCTGCTGATTGTGGGGATGGCAATTTGGCGAGGATTCCAGCGGTTCCTGTGGCGCAGAGATATGGCGCGGCAGGTCCAGTGGGGTTACTTGGCGGCTGGCCTTTTCATTTTTGTGCTGATGTTTGCCCACGGGACGCTGGGCGCGCACCTGGCCGGTGAGTTTGGGGTGCATGTCAGTGCTGACCGCCTGCTGCGCCTAGGCGAAAACCCAAATGTGTTGGGAGGCTAAATCTAATGAACCTTCGTCTTATTGTCAGCATCGGAACCGCTGCGATCGCCCTTACCCTGATTAGCCTGTGGATGGGGCAGCAGTCCTACGGCTGGTTTCCCCCCCAGGCTTCTGCTGAATCGATCTTGGTGGATCAGCTCTTTAGCTTTTTGGTGGCGCTGGGGACGTTTATTTTTCTGGGCGTCATTGGCGTGATTGTCTATGCGGTGCTGTTCCAGCAGGCGGGTAAGTACGACACCAGCGATGGCCCCCCCATAGAAGGCAATGTGCCCTTAGAAATTATCTGGACGGCGATCCCCTTTGCCTTGGTGATCTGGATTGCCTTCTACAGCTATCAAATCTATGACCAGATGTCGATTCTAGGGCCGATGGAGCACGTCCACAAAACGGGTATAGCAATGGCCGCGCCCGCCAAGGATGTCGCGCCAGCAGATGAGGGTTCAGGGGCGATCGCCCCCATCGAAGTCCACGCCCGTCAGTGGGTGTGGGAGTTTCGCTACCCTGATCGCAACGTCACCAGCACGGAGCTACATCTGCCCAATAACCAGCGGGTCAAGCTGGTGTTGCAGTCGGAGGATGTGCTGCACGGGTTCTTTGTACCGGCCTTTCGGATTAAGCAGGATATTATTCCGGGTCGCGCCATTGATTTTGAATTTACGCCCATCCGAGAAGGACGCTATCGCCTGCGAGATTCCCAATACAGCGGTACCTACTTTGCTGCAATGCAGGCGGATGTCGTGGTGGATTCCCCCGAAGCCTACGAGCAGTGGCTCACCGCCGCTGCTGCCCAGCCGCCCACGGTGGCCTACAACCGCGCCTTTGATGAATATCGTCTGGCTCAAAATCCCATTAGCCCTGGCTGGAAAATTGTTGAACCCGCCGCCCCACCCCTCGTAAATGTCTCAACCAGTCCCTCTAGCAATCCCCCTAGCGGTGAAGTGAGTAACCCATGACGAATCTTTCTGTAGAGGCGATCGCCCAGGTCGAGCAGCCACTTCCCGGTGCACCGGATAACTGGCGGCGCTTCTTTAGCTTCAGCACCGATCATAAGGTCATCGGCATTCAGTACCTGGTGACGGCCTTCTTTTTCTTTTTGGTGGGTGGTCTACTGGCCATGATCATGCGGGGTGAGCTGATCACGCCAGAATCTGATCTCGTCGATCGCGCTGTATACAACGCCATGTTCACCATGCATGGCACCATCATGCTGTTTTTGTGGACGTTTCCGGCTTTGTTGGGGCTATCCAATTACCTGGTACCCCTGATGATCGGGGCCCAGGATATGGCTTTCCCGCGCCTCAATGCCGTGGCCTTTTGGATGGTGCCCGTGTTTGGGTTTATTTTAATGGCCAGCTTTTTCGTCCCCGGCGGCCCCGCCCAGTCCGGCTGGTGGGCCTATCCTCCTGTGAGTCTCCAAAACCCCACGGGCAATCTGATTACGGGGCAAACCCTCTGGCTATTGGCGGTAGCCATCTCCGGTGTGGCCTCCATCATGGGTGCCGTGAACTTTGTCACCACGATCGCCCGAATGCGCGCCCCCGGCATGACCTGGTTTCGGATGCCGGTGTTTGTGTGGACGGTACTGGCTGCCCAAATTATTCAGCTCTTTGGCCTTCCAGCCCTGACCGCTGGGGCCGTCATGCTGCTGCTTGACATCACGGCGGGCACCAGCTTTTTTGACCCCGCCAAGGGGGGCGACCCAATCCTGTTCCAGCATTTTTTCTGGTTTTATTCCCACCCAGCGGTCTACGTGATTATTCTGCCGATTTTTGGCGTATTTTCTGAGATCTTTCCGGTCTATGCCCGTAAGCCCCTGTTTGGCTATAAGGTGGTCGCCATTTCTTCCCTGATTATTACGGGGCTGAGCGGCGTGGTTTGGGTGCACCATATGTTTGCCAGCGGCACCCCAGGCTGGATGCGGATGCTGTTTATGGCCACCACGATGCTGATTTCTGTCCCGACGGGGATCAAGGTCTTTGCCTGGGTGGCCACCATCTGGGGCGGCAAGCTGCGCCTCAATACCCCCATGTTGTTTGCCTTGGGGGGGCTGACCATGTTTGTGTTTGCGGGGGTGACGGGCATTATGCTAGCGGCGGTGCCCTTTGATATCCATGTCAACAACACCTATTTTGTGGTGGGGCATTTCCACTACGTGATCTACGGTGCCGTGGTGATGGGGATGTACGCAGCGCTGTACCACTGGTTCCCTAAAATGACGGGGCGAATGTACTCCGAGGGACTGGGTAAACTCCACTTTGCCCTCACCTTTTTGGGCACAAACCTTAATTTTTTCCCCATGCACCCCTTAGGACTGATGGGAATGCCGCGCCGTGTGGCCTCCTACGACCCAGAATTTGCCTTTTGGAACGTGATTGCCAGCTTAGGGGGCTTTTTGCTGGGAATCTCGACCCTGCCCTTTTTGCTGAACTTTATTGGTTCCTGGGTACAGGGCGAGAAGGCTCCCAAAAATCCTTGGCGGGCGATCGGGCTGGAGTGGTTGATTTCCTCTCCCCCTAGTGCCGAGAATTTTGAGGAGCTGCCTATTGTGATTGCCGAACCCTACGGCTACGGCAAAGATGAACCCCTGGTTGCAAACCCTGATGCTTTAGAGGTGGCCCATGAATCCCGCTGAGCTTGACCCGACCCTCAACGCTCAAGGGGAGATCAGCCAACCCCTTGAGACTCATGCTGCTCATTCGGCACATTCGGCTCATTCCGCCCATACCCACGACGACGCGGGCAACCGGATGTTTGGCTTTATCGTGTTTCTGCTGTCAGAGAGCGTGATTTTCTTGAGCTTTTTTGTAGGCTACGTGGTCTACAAAACCTCGGCACTGGAATGGCTCCCCCCTGGCGTGACGGGCTTAGAAATCCGTGAACCCGCCATCAATACGGTGGTGCTCGTCTCTAGCAGCTTCGTGATTTATATTGCGGAGCGGTTTCTCCACAACAAGAACCTCTGGGGTTTTCGGGCCTTTTGGCTGCTGACTGCGATCATGGGCAGCTACTTCTTGTATGGGCAGGCGGTGGAGTGGAGCGGCTTGCCCTTTGGGTTTACCGATGGTGTTTTTGGCGGCTCTTTTTATCTACTTACCGGATTCCACGGGCTGCACGTGCTGACGGGGGTATTGCTACAGCTCATTATGCTGGGGCGATCGTTTATTCCGGGCAACTACGATAAGGGCGAGTTTGGGGTAGCGGCAACTTCGTTGTTCTGGCACTTTGTTGACGTGATCTGGATTCTCTTGTTTGTGCTGATTTATGTGTGGAAGTAAGGCGTGTAGCAGTAAGGCGTCTGACAGTGAGGCATCTGACAGTAAGGCGTGTAGTCGTGAGGCAGCCGTATGATTATTGACGACCAGATCTACGATGTGATTATTGTTGGCACAGGGGCAGGGGGTGGCACCCTGGCGCAGAAGCTGGCTCCGACGGGCAAAAAAATCCTGATTCTAGAGCGGGGCGACTTTATGCCCCTGGAAGAACAAAATCGCAGCAATGTGGATATCTTTAAGCGGGAGCGCTACCATGCCCCAGAGCAGTGGTATGACCGCGCAGGTGAACCCTTCTCGCCCCAAATGAACTATGCCGTAGGCGGCAACACCAAGATTTATGGTGCCGTCCTCCAGCGCTTCCGAGAACGAGATTTTGAGGCAGTGCAGCATCAAAACGGGATCTCGCCGGAGTGGTGCGTCAAGTACGCCGACTTTGAACCCTACTACACCGAAGCCGAAGCCCTTTATAAAGTGCATGGGCAGGCCGTAAACGACCCCACGGAGCCGCCCCATAGCGCAGACTACCCTTTCCCTGCGATCGCCCAGGAGCCACAGATTGAGTCCATCGTTGAGGCGATCGCCCAGCAGAACCTCCATCCTTCCGCCCTACCCCTTGGCCTCACCCGCCAAGAAGACGACCCCACCAACGACTCTGAAGTCAGCGGCATTGCCCCAGCCTTAACCCATCCCAACGTCACCCTCAAAACTGGAGCAAAGGTAGTACAGCTCCACACCAACCCCTCCGGGCGCGCCGTCAAGGGCGTCGAGGCCGAAGTGGGCGGACAGCCCTTCTTGTTTTTGGGCGAGATTGTGGTGCTGGCCTGCGGTGCCATCAACACAGCAGCGCTGTTGCTGCGCTCCAAGAACGATGTCTACCCCAACGGCTTAGCCAACAGCTCTGGACTGGTGGGGCAAAACTTGATGAAAAGTCTGATTACTGTAGTGGTACAGCTCAGCAACCAGTCCAATTCCGGCAGCTTCCAAAAGACCGTATCGGTGAATGATTTTTACTGGGGCGATGCGGATTTCCCCTACCCTATGGGGCATATCCAAAGCGCAGGCGGACTGCTCACGGACATTATTTTTGCCGAAGCCCCGCCGATGTTTTCGGTACTGGCTCGGTTTTTGCCCGGTTTCGGATTGAAGCAGCTTGCGACGCGATCCATCGGCTGGTGGGCACAGACGGAAGACTTGCCCAACCCCAAAAACCAGGTGCGGGTAGAAGGTTCCAAGATCATTGTGGACTACACCGCCAACAACCGCGAAGCCCACGATCGCCTGATTTATCGCTGGACGGATGTGCTCAAAACCGTTGAAAAGACCCTGCCTGGATTTCAGCAAATCATTCACCCCAAAGGGGAAAGTCCGCTTCAGGTCTTGGCCAACCAGTGCGGCACCTGCCGCTTTGGCGAAGACCCCGCCACTTCGGTACTCGACCCCAACTGCCGCGCCCATGACGTAGAAAACCTCTACGTGGTAGACAGCAGCTTTTTCCCCTCTAACGCCAGCACCAGCCCTGCTCTTACCATCATCGCCAATGCCCTACGGGTGGGCGATCGCCTCATTGAACAGCTTTAAGCACGCGCCGCTAAATTTGGCCGCTCAATTTGGCCACTCAATTTGGCCGCTAAATTTGATCGAGCTGAAGTCGTTCTGACCCAGATTGACCAGACTCAATTCGCTCCGATCCAGGCCGATCCGGCTCACCTTGATCCACACCAGAGTCTGACCCAGATTGATCCGGCTCAAGTAGCCCTTTGAAATCAAATCCCTTGAACAGCTTAGAGGCGGAGCCGCCAATATCGTTTAGATCGGGGACAGCATTCTTGGGCAATAGCCCCTTCGCAAAGGCAAGAGAACTGGGGAAGCGCACGCCCGTCACCTTCCACCCCAGTCCATTTCGAGACAGCAGGAGCGTGACAGGTTCTGCCCCCTCTCCCTTCTGCTTCACCGATACCGCAAACTGATTAAACGACTCATACTGACTTTTGACCTCAATATCGCTGACGCGCTGGGAAAGCTGAGCGGCTTCGGGCTGATCTCCGCGATCGCCTAACTGAAGCTGCTGTCCCTCCATCAGTGCCGCCACCCCAGAGGGCGTTACGACAGAATCCACCACGGGGTCAAGCACAAAGCCATTCACCACCGACCCAAACATACTGGCCAAAGGATTATTTTGCTCAGAAGTCTCTTTGGAAATGATGGTGCGGAGATTGGTCTTGACACTTTCGCGCAGTGCAGGAAAGTCCACATGGCTAGCCACGCCTTCTAAATCCTTCTTTTCTACAGCCTGGTACATCTGATAGAGCGAGAAGTAAGGGCTGGCATAAAGGGCACCGCCGAAGCAAAAAGAACCAATGACGCCTGCAATAATCAATCCGCGATGCCGTAGTTTCATGGGTATGTGCTCGTGAACGGTAGGTGAGGGGAGAGTGATGGTGACGCCAGCGATCGCGCTATACGCGGCATCATCGGTCGTGACATCAGCATGGAGCGAAGGACTCAATCATCGTGATGTCAATCATCGTGATGCTAGAGTACCAGGAGTTGCCCTGGTGCTGTAATGCGAAGTTCAGACATCCCTTTGACCTTGGTGGGCTGCACAGACTGAACGGATACTTTCCTAAAGTTTAGGGCGGTGGGTGTATCCAAGTTTGGATCTGTATCTAGGACAGTGCGAGGCAGCACCAGTCGGTACGTTTTGCCATCTACGCCCTGGAGGATAAACTCCAGCCGATCTTGATAAGCACGGTAGCCATTGGTTGTGCCGACAATGCCCTCTCCCCCAGCGACTGAAGTCGCCACAGCCGGATCATCGCAGAAGAACCGCACCGGATTGACCTGCCAGTTGGAGCAGCTGGTGACCGCTTCAACACGGCTGACAACCTTGAGGAATTCTGTATAGTCAATGGCTTGACCTGCGCCATAGCGAGCCTTTTCCTGGAGATCAGCGGGTGCTTTAAGCAGCGTGTCAGCAACATATTTCTGATCTTGAGATGTGAGGGTCGGGGAAACATAGACCCCCGCCAGCGGAATCGCGCGGCTTTGGTGCAGCACTCGCAGGTCTTTGGCTTCTCTCAAGGTTCGCGTAAAGACGCTGGCCCCCACGTCTACCGCTCCAGACCGCACTTTTTTAATACTTTCCGAGGGGCTGTTGTTCATATCCACTCGTAAGGTTTTGCCGTAGAGGTCATACACGGGCATGTAAAAGCCTTGGGCACTGTTGAAGTCGGCAAGGGCGATCGTTTTGTCTGCCTTGAGGTCATCAATCGACTGGATGGGGCTATCTTTGCGGACAAACAGCACCGACTCACTTTGGGCGCGGTTGGGGGACATTCTGGCCACAAATTTATATTGGTTGGCCACAGCGGTGGCGGAAAGCATGGGCGACATTGTAAAGGCCAAGTCCCATTTTTTGGTCTTAATGGCCTGTTTGGCTTGCTCTGCGGCGTTGTCCTCAGAGAGATTGATGGCATGAAGTTTTATCGTCGCCTTGTCGCCAAACTGCTCCTGGATTTGGGCTTTGAGATAGGTGACTAGCGCCTCGTCAGCCGCCTTGCGCTCTGGTCTGGCGCTGGACAGGATGCCAATGTCTAAAACGCGATCGCCTCCAAAGGTGCCTTGCGGACGGCTGGTAATCAGGCTCAAAACCTGGTTACCGAGCAGGGCGACGCCCGCCGCAGCGGCAAGACCAACCCCAATCAGGGCAAGGGGCTTACGCGATTTTTGGGGCTGCGATAGGGGCTGAGAGAGCGGTTGGGACAGAGGCTGAGAGAGCGGCTGAGAGAGCGGCTGAACCTGTGGGCTGGACTGGGGCTGAGGGGCCCGGAACTGCGGGGAGGAAACCTGAGTCTCCATGTAGGGATTAGCACTGTAGGGCGTGCTGCTGTTGGACTGTAGATTTTTCACGGCGTTAAGCGCCTCCGTTGCGTTGGGATAGCGATCCTTGGTGTGGTTGCGCACCATTTTGGTAATGACTGCGGTGAGTCCAGGACTCACCGGAATGTACTCCGGCCACTGGAACTCACCGGTTTCGTTGTTAATGGGGAGTTGGGTCAGCATTAAGCCGGTGAGTGCCTGAAGGCAGATAATCCCAAGGGCGTAGAGGTCGCTGTTGAGCTTAGGATGGCCACAGGCTTGCTCTGTGGGCATGTAGCCTAACGTCCCTACGATGGTGGCGGCCAAGGCTGGATTGGAAGCCGTTAAGTCTGCCTGAACCTGACGCACAGCGCCAAAGTCAATGAGCACAAACTTTCCGTCTTGGCGGCGGCGAATAATGTTGTCGGGCTTAATGTCTCGGTGAATGACGTTTTGGCCGTGAATATATTCCAGAATCGGTAAAATTTCGAGCAAAAACTGGACGACTTTTGCTTCAGTCCAGGGTTGCCCCGGCAACAGTTCAGCGGAGAGGGGCTGGCCGTCAATGAATTCTTCGACCAGATAAAACTCTTGGTCTTCTTCAAAGTGAGCCAGTAAGCGCGGAATCTGATCGTGCTCCCCCAGATGCTCCAGCACTTCGGCTTCGCGATGGAATAGGGTTCTGGCGATCGCCAAAAGTTTGGGGTCTTGAGACAGCGGCTGGAGCTTTTTCACCACGCACTGTGGATTGCTAGGGCGCTGGGTATCTTCCGCCAGAAAGGCTTGGGACATTCCCCCAGAACCCAGGATGTTCCGTACTTTATAGCGCCGACTCAGGATTTGACCTGCTGCATTGCCTGTTGCATTGAATTCATCCATGGGAGCTGCTCCTGCATCTGACTGACGAGAGGGATTATGACGAGAGTATAGGGGACGTTCGCTGGGCCAGTTTAGTGCCTGTCTTAACCTTGGGCCAATATCCAGAAAGCGATGATGAGTAAGTTACTTTACGAGGACTTTCCTAAGGTTTTATTGAGGTTCTATCGAGGTTTCTTATTGAGATTTCTTATTGAGGTTTCTTATTGAGATTATGATGCTCGGTTTTTAGGCTTGGTGTGGTGATGCAGATTAGTGGAGATTGTGATTACGCCAATCGTAATTTGTGATCTGGATCATCGGGACTAAAATCCACCAAAATTTACCCCCACCATTCCGGGTTTAGGAGCGCTCAGGGGCGGGGTGGACTAAAAATTCAGTTAAGGTGGGAAAGAAAAGTCGTGTGTATAGCGAAAAGGTGAGCCGAGTGGGATTGTTAAACCGTCATGGGCTGTCTAGCTATTGTTTTGAGGGCTATTTCTTTGACACAGAAGCGCCCCAGCACAAGTCTTTTGAACTCCCTGGCGCACGTCCCCACTACAATCCAGACCGTCCCGGACAGGTAGAGCATATCTTTTTAGACCTGGCGCTGGACCTCGCCGCCCAAAGTTTTGAGGGCACCTGTCAAATTCGCCTTAACCCCGTGCGCAGCGGTATCAGTCAGTTTGTCTTGGATGCGGTGCAGCTAGACATTCAATCCGTCAAGGTGGGGCGCTCAAAACAAGCCTTTGACTACGATGGTCAGCAGCTCACTATCTACCTCAAGCAGCCCACGGTCTTGGGCAAGTCGATCACCCTCACCATTCACTACGGTGCAGCCCAACCCCAGCGCGGCCTCTACTTTATTGGGCCAGATGCCAACTACCCCCACAAGCCTGTTCAGGTCTGGACTCAGGGCGAAGATGAAGACTCTCGCTTTTGGTTTCCCTGCTTTGACTATCCTGGTCAGCTCGCAACGTCAGAAATTCGGGTGCGGGTGCCCCAGCCCTACCGCGCAATCTCGAATGGTGTGCTTCTAGAGGCGATCGCAGACGGTACCGATACAATTTATCACTGGTCCCAGGAGCAGGTGCATCCGACCTATCTCATGACCCTGGCCATCGGAGACTTTGCCGAACTGACGGATACCTGGCAGCATCCCAATGGGAAACAGATTCCAGTGACCTACTACGTGGAGCAGTCCCGTAAAGACGACGCCCTGCGCAGTATGGGTAAAACGCCGCGCATGATTGAATTTTTTAGTCAGCACTATGGCTATCCCTACGCCTATCCGAAGTACGCCCAAGTCTGCGTAGACGACTTTATCTTTGGCGGCATGGAGAATACTTCTACCACCCTCCTGACTGATCGCTGCCTCTTAGACGAACGCGCTGCCCTGGATAACCGCTCCACGGAAACCCTCGTGGCCCATGAGCTGGCTCACCAGTGGTTTGGGGACTTGGTGGTGATTAAGCACTGGTCCCATGCATGGCTCAAAGAAGGCATGGCCTCTTACTCTGAGGTGATGTGGACGGATCATGAATACGGCGCGGCGGATGCAGCCTACTATCGCCTCCAGGAAGCCCGCAACTATTTCCGGGAAGATAGTACCCGCTACCGTCGGCCTGTGGTGACCCATGTGTACCGAGAGGCGATCGAGCTGTACGATCGCCATCTGTACGAGAAGGGTGCCTGCATCTACCACATGATTCGGGCGGAACTGGGGGATGAGCTATTCTGGCGAGCGATTCAGACCTTTGTGCAGGACAATGCCCACCGCACGGTGGAAACCATTGACTTACTGCGGGCGATCGAAAAATCTACGGGGCGTAACCTAGCGTTTTTGTTTGACCAGTATGTCTATCGAGGCGGACACCCGGACTATAAGGTGTCCTATAGCTGGGAGAACGAAGCAAAGCTGGCGAAGCTAACCGTGACTCAAACTCAAGTGGGAGAGAAGGCAACCGATGCGTTTAACCTGAAGCTGCCCATCGCCTTCAGCGTGGTGAGGCGCAAAAGCGTTTCTGTTTTGCAAACCCTGAGCCTACAGGTGCAGGAAAAAACGCAGACCTTCTACATTCCCCTCAGCGAGAAGCCCAGCTTTGTGAGTTTTGATGCAGGCAACCACTATCTCAAAACCGTTACCCTGGACTACCCCTTCCCAGAGCTAAAAGCCCAGCTTCAGTACGACCCTGACCCCGTCTCCCGCATCTATGCCGCCGAGGCGATCGCAGAAAAAGGTACCCTGGAGGCGGTTCATGCCCTCGGTCAAGCCCTTAAGTCCGATGCGTTCTGGGGGGTTCGCTTAGAGGTAGCGCAACTGCTCTCTGGCATTAAGCTTGACCAAGCCTTTGATGCGCTGAAAGCGGGCCTTAAGGACGAAGATGCCCGTGTGCGACGTGCCGTGGTCAGCGCGATCGCCACCTTTAAAACCACCGAC
This sequence comes from Thermosynechococcaceae cyanobacterium MS004, assembly GCA_022402525.1. Lineage (GTDB taxonomy): Bacteria > Cyanobacteriota > Cyanobacteriia > Thermosynechococcales > Thermosynechococcaceae > JAAURS01. The sequence continues at coordinate 100,376 of JAKRSB010000081.1, read as the reverse complement.
AGCTACAAGCTCCTGAAGGCCATTGCCGAAAAAGGCGACCCTAGCTACCTGGTTGAAGCAGCCGCTATTCAGTCCATCGGCGCGATCGCCGCCTCCATCTTTCAAGACAAGCCCAAGGAAGAAAAGGTCATTAAACTCTTCAAAACCGTCCTTAAGGAGCGCAGCGGCTGGAATGAAACCGTACGGGGTGGGGCGATCACGGGTCTAAGCCAGCTCAAGTCTTCGAGTGCTGCCCTCACGCTGCTTCTGGACTACACCACTCCAGGAACCCCTCAAGCGTTAAGGCTAGCCGCAGTGCGGGCCCTGGGGGCGATCGCGGCGGGTCAGGAACCTGCCCAGCTCACCCAAATTTTGGAGCGCTTGGCGATTCTTGCCGATGAATCCTTTTTCTTGACTCAGGTGTCCGTGGTGACGGCGCTGGGTCAAATGGAAACCCCTAAGGCGATCGCATTACTGCGACAGCTTGCAGAGCGCACGCCCGATGGTCGGGTGCGGCGGATCGCAGAGGAAGCGGTGCTATCGGTACAGAACAAAGTTGGCTCGGCCCAGAACCTCAAAACGCTGCAGAGCGACCTGGAAGACTTAAAAAAAGCCAACCAAGACTTAAAAAGCCGATTGGCTCAGCTAGAAGCGAAAGCCTCCGAGAAAAAACCTTAGGGACTGTTGCATCGGTCTGAATTTGTAGCTCTGAATTTATAGCCCTGAATTTAGGCCGATGAATTTGTAGCTCTGAATTCATCCGCCTGAATTTGTAGCCCTGAATTGGTAGCCCTGAACTTGTAGCCTTGAATGTGTAGGCCTAGATTCACCGGCCTAAATGTCTTCAGACAAGCAAAGCATCCAGTTTGCCCTGGGCATCTAGATCATGAATATCATCACAGCCACCAATGTGGCGATCGTCAATAAAAATCTGCGGGACAGAGCGGCGGCCTTGAGCGCGCTCGGCCATAGCCGCACGGGCTGCATGATCTCCATCAATGCTGTATTCCGTAAAGTCTACGCCCTTCCGCTTCAACAACTGCTTCGCACGAATGCAGAAGGGACAGGTTGCCCAGGTATAGATTTCAACTTTGGCAGACATGGTTTAGATCTGTAGTAAAACAAAATCAACGAGTAAAGCTGAGTCAGCAAAGCGCTCAGGCTTGCAAAGGCAAAAGCTGCTGAAGCAAAACAGCCAAGATAAATCAAGCATACAAGTAGCTCATACAAATAGCTTAGCCTGATTTACCTTGGCGCAACTCACGCTAAAGGGACAGCTTTAAAGAGCTGCTGCAAGGAGAAGCAGCACCAGCGCGCTGGCTGTTGACCCAGGTCATCAGAAGCTGCTGGCTGAGCTGTTTCTAGCTAAAAAGACCCGCCACCGCACGGCCCATATTGGCTGGCTGCATCGCGTCCATCGCCGCTGTAGGCTCATAGCCGCAGTGCACCATGCAGTCTTGGCATTTAGGGTTTCCGCTGGCCCGACCGTAGTCCTCCCATTTAGTATTTTCAATCAGCTCCTTGAAGGTTTTGTAATAGCCTTCATTCAGCAGATAGCAAGGCTTTTGCCACCCTAAAACACTGTAGCTAGGGCTACCCCAAGGCGTGCATTCGTAGTCTTTTTCGCCTGTCAAGAAGTCTAAGAAGAGGGGGTTGTGATTGAAGACCCAGTTTTTCTTGCCTGTTTTGTAGGGCGCTAAAATTTGACGGAATAGCGCTTTGGTTTGCTCTCGCTTCAGGAAGTGGTCTTGATCGGGTGCCCACTCATAGCTATAGCCTGGAGAAACGTTGATTCCATCTGTGCCAAGCTCTGTCAAGAAGTCAAAGAACTTCTGCATCTCTTCAGGCTCTGCGCCTTCAAACACAGTGGTGTTGGTATTAACGCGGAAGCCTTTGGCCTTAGCGGCCTTAATGGCCTGCACCGCCACATCAAAAACCCCTTCTCGGTCTACGCACTGGTCGTGATGCTCTTTTAGCCCATCCAAGTGAACCATGATGCTGAAGTAGGGAGAGGGCTTGAATTTGTGGAGGTTTTTTTCAAGCAGAATGCCGTTGGTGCACATGATGACAAACTTGCGCCGTGCGACCAGTCCAGCAACAATTTCATCAATTTGGGGATGCAGGAGAGGTTCCCCTCCAGGGATAGAAACGACGGGGGCACCACATTCTTCGGCTGCGGCAAAGCATTCTTCTGGACTAAGGTGCTGACGCAGAATTTCGAGAGGGTGCTGAATCTTACCGCAGCCCGTGCAGGCTAAATTGCAGCGAAACAGCGGCTCTAGCATGAGAACAAGGGGAAAATGCTTGCGGCCTTGAAGACGCTGTTTAACCAGGTAGGCTCCAATCTCTACGGCTTGCTTAAGGGGGATTCCCATGATGCTTTAACTCCTGACGACCACTGTATTGAGTAGATGTTAAATGAATGAGGCTGAATTAAGGGTGAACGGTCAAAGAAAATGAACGGTCAAAGTCAACAAAAAAGACCAGAAAAACGCACAATCCCAACCTGGCAGCTACTATAACACCCGCTGAGATTGCCTCAGTGAGCGTGGTCACAGCGTTGAGGAAGGGCTGGGAAGCGGTCAATCTTGCTGGCGTGAGAGGAGTGATGGGGAAATCGATGTTGAGTCGGTGAAATGCTGGACTCAATCCTATAGATTCTGGGGCAAGCTATAGATTTCGTATCTAATAGGATAGCTTGCTCAGCCTAGGATAGCTTGCTCATCTGGGCTAGATGGACTCAGAGCTAGGTGGACGACTCAGATCTGTGTCGATAGAAAATCAACAGGATTACTCGTCGGGCAAAGGATCTGGGTTGAGAAGATCTTCCGCTAGGTCAGGGGCGATCGCTTCAGGGGTTGAACCAGCTTCAAGGGTTGAACCAGTCTCAGGGGTTGAGTCAGCGTTGGTTGGCCACTGGGGTTCGTCGTAAGGGGAGCGATCGCGGCCTGTGGTTGAGGGAGAGTCTGTGAGGCGATCGCGGGTTCTGGCTGAGGGACGCTGTCGGGCACGATTCGATTTAGCGTTACTAGATCGACCCTTATTGGACTTAGCCCTCGACTTTGATGTTGGGCGCATGAGCGTTTTCCAAGCTGCCTGTACTCCCACAAAAACGCTCTGGGTTGTGGTGCCCATTCCCTGTACCTGGCGCTGAGCGCTCCGAAGTCCCTGGTCAAACTGTTGGGCAACCTTTCCTGCACTCTCAACCCCCTCGCTGAGATCATCGGTAAGATCGCTAATTTCCAGACCGGTCAACCGAATGGCCTCTAGGGTGGGCGGCAATTCTCGGTAGAGCGTATCAAAAAGCTTCTCCGCGCTGCGGGAGGCACGGGCAAGTTCCTGTAGCGCAGGAATAGCCGCCATTAAAACCGCTGCCAAACAAACGGCAACAAGGACAAAAGAGCAGGCTAGCCAAAATACAGGTTCGGTCACGGTTTTCTTGGGGCGCTCCGGATTATTTGAGGCGCTGTAGCTCTAGTGGACAATGGGTCTAGTGGATAATGAGTCTACTGGGTAATGGGTCTACTGGGTAATGGGTCTACTGGGCAGTAGATTTAAGCGATCTGCTGGGGAATGGGTCGAGTCTTTGGGACGGAGGTAGGGCTAGGCGGCATCATCTTCTTTTTTTATCCCCTCTAGGGTCTGGCGCTGGGCATTGGCGGCTTCTATGCCAGCATTGAGCGCTTCTTTGAGCTGGTCTAGGGTATCATCCCATCGCTGTAGGGCGGAGACGGAAAGGCGGTTAGCCTGAAGCTGAAGGTTTGCGGATAAGTCTTCCGCTAATTCTGGTAGAGCCTCAGCAGACTTCTTAAGAATTTCGCGGGTTTCACGGCCTGGGCGGGGGGCACTCAGCCATCCGGCTACGGTGCCTAGTGCTGTTCCAAGCAACACTCCACCAATAAATAAACCTGAGCGTCTGTGTGACATCTTGACTTATTTCCCCTGAAAACGGCTTTTTTGAGATGACAATATCCTATATGCCTTTATTCTGCTTGGTTTAATCAATCGCACGAGGCTGATGAGTGCAATCCAGCGATTAATAGACTGCTGCATGACGCCTAGCTGAGCAAGAGATTGGCGTAGCTGCTGGGTGCCCTGCTGCCCCTGATGAATATAGTAGGGGGCGTTGTGTAGGACACGATGGGTTTTAGATTCTGCCAGGATGAGCGCATGATTGGCCCGTCGCAGCTTTTGCTGGAGCTGGAGAAGCCACCAGAATAGGAATAGGCAGGCGATCGCCAGACTAATATTAAACGTGATGACAATCGTAACCATAGGGCAGGGAGACGAGGGGAACTGGCAGCAAAGATGGATGGGTGTTCAAATGGGTGTTCAAAATAGTATCGCAGTCCATGCAGAAGAAAGGCGATGAGGCAGACAGATCAGGACGCAAATCATGGTGCAAGTCATGACGCAAAACTGATGATACAAAGTTGATGATGCAAACTTGACAACGAAAAATTGGCGATTGATTCCCCATTGGCAGGGGGCTGGGCGATACCAGATGGCGATCGACGCTTGGCTGTTTGAGCAGTGTCACGCGGGGCTCCACCCTCCAGCGCTTCGGTTTTATAGCTGGACACCCGCTGCCATTTCTTTAGGGCGACATCAGCAATCCTGGCCGCAGCATTGGCAGGGGTTAAGGTACAAGGATCAGCCCCTTGACTTGGTGCGGCGACCGACGGGGGGGCGGGCGGTACTGCATGGGGGTGACTTGACCTACAGTTTGGTAGTGCCCCACCAGTCTGGACATCGCCGTGAAGCCTATGAATATCTTTGCCGATTTTTGGTGGAGGGATGGCGATCGCTCAACGTAGAGCTACAGTTTGGCAAGGCAGGGCGTGGCTACCACCGCCAGGTTAACTGCTTTGAAAGCGCCACGGCGGCTGACCTGGTAAAACCCAACGGAGAAAAGCTCATTGGTAGCGCCCAAGCTTGGCGCGGACAGACCGTACTTCAGCATGGAGCGATGCAAATTGCGGCCGATCCTGATCTGTGGCGTCAGGTGTTTGGCGAATCAATCACTTCGGCGATTCAGCCCAATCCTTATCCAGCAATTTCTCAAGTCATCGACGGACTGATTCAGGCGGCGACCCAAGAGTTTGGCGTTGAATTTACAGTCAGTCCCCTAGATTCTACGGAGTGGGAAGCGATTGGTTCCTATCTTCCTGATGCGGAGGTTTTCGGTGCTGAGGCTTACGGTGCTGAGGCTTACGGTACCGAGGGTTAACCCACTGATTCCGCAAGAGAGGCGCGGAGCTGGCCGCAGGCGGCATCTTGGTCAAGACCACGGGACTGGCGAATGCTGGCGGCAATATGCTGACGCTGTAGCACTTGCAGAAAGGCCTGGAGCTGCTGCGGCGTGGGGCGCTGGTAATCTACTTCGTTGATGGGGTTGTAGGGAATTAGGTTCACATGGGCCTGAAAACCTCGCAGCAGCTTTGCCAGTTCAAAGGCATGTTCTGTCCGGTCATTGAACCCCGCCAGCACAATGTACTCAAAGCTAATGCGGCGACCAGTACGCTCCACGTAGGCTCGACAGTCAGCCAGCAGGGCTTCAAGGCGATAATGCTTGGCGCTGGGTACCAGTTTTTCGCGCAGGGTCTGGTTAGAGGCGTGCAGACTCACTGCCAGCGTAACCTGAAGGTCATACTCGGCAAGCTGGCGAATGCGACCCGGAATGCCTACGGTCGAGATGGTAATGGAGCGCTGGCCGATGCCAATGTCTTCATTCAGTGACCGAACGGCTGCGGTCACATTCTCCAAATTCAAGAGCGGTTCACCCATGCCCATAAAGACAATGTTGCTGACGCGCTCCTGAAAGTCTTCTTGGACGGTCAAGACCTGATCTACAATTTCGTGGCAGGCGAGATGTCGCAAAAAACCGCCCTTCCCCGTGGCGCAAAAGTCGCACCCCATGGCGCAGCCCACCTGAGACGAAACGCACACCGTCAATCTGCGCGCCGTTGGAATACCGACCGTCTCAATAATTTGCCCATCCGCGAGCCGCAGCAAAAACTTAACCGTGCCGTCCTGCGCTTCTGAGCGATGGTGCAGCTCAGAGCGGCCCACGGGGATATCCGCCACCATCTCCCGCCACTGTTTCGGAAAAACCGTAATGTCCAGGAGCGATCGCGCCCCTTTCTGATAAATCCACTGGTGAAGCTGCTGCCCTCGATAAGCAGGCTGCCCCTGTGCCTGCACCCAGTCTGTGAGCTGAGTTTTCGTCGCGCCTAAGAGCGGCGGCAAAGACTTCACCGTACAGTCTTTTAGCGTCAGCAAAGGGGCTTGGAGCGTGGGAGCAAAGCGCGATGAGGCAGCAGCTTTAGGCATAGAGCAAGACAAACCGAATAGGACAAAAGTGAAACGTACAAAAGTGACAGGTGCAAAAGTGACAGGTATTTCCTAGATGGAGGCACTCAATCTCTATGCTGTTGAGCGGGTTGATTTGTATCTTGAGAACGGATCATGTAGGCAAAAGTAAAATCCATGTTTGTCTCATGTTTGTCTGGTGTTAGCCAACGGTCAACGTAAACCGAAAGCAATGGAAAACTCCTCTGAGGGATATCAAGAACTCTTACAATGGCTGGCTTACCCTGAGGTCAGTGAAGTTCATACTTGCCTAGAAGTAATGGGTAGCGATGGGCATAACATCGCCCGGTTTTAATCCGAGCAAGGATACCTTGTGAGCCTAGTCAACCCCATTCCTTAAAAAAATCTTTATTTCGAGGGACTTTTGATCAGGCTGGCGTGCAACGGGTTGTCAACTCGCACTTAACTGGATGGAAAATAACTCTGCAGATAGCTGAGCGCCAGCCGTTTTGCTTCTACAATCAATCGCTGCTGAAATGCTTGCTCTTGACCAAGGGATAGCCATACGAGTGAACCGATCGCCTTTACTAAGACAAAAGTGACTATTTCATAATCTACCGTATCTTTACTAGCGTCTCGTTGCACAAGCGACCTTGCCAAATCTGCAACGAGTTGAGCGTCAGCAGTATCTTCGACTTCCTGGACTTCAGGCACCGATCCTTGGACTTCCATAAAAATGGCATAGTATCCGGGATAGTCATTGAAGAACTGAGTGGTGGTGTCAATCAACTGCTCCACATAAGTAGATAACGGTAATTTTGTGAGTTCTGCCGTACTGAAAAGTGCTAAACGTTCGCGGAGAAGCTGATTATAGCGAACCGTTAAAGCTTGTACGATCGCTTTCTTGTCTGAAAAAAACTGGTAGAGCGAGCCAATGGGCACTTGGGCCTGTTTGGCGATCTCGTTGGTCGTGGTGGCAGCATAGCCCTGCGAAACAAACAACGCTTCTGCCACATCGAGAATGCGGTTGACTCGTTCCTGACTGCGGGCTTGGTTGGGCTTACGTCGGATCGTGCTGACACTGGATGACCTGTCAAACATCGGTTTACTCCTCTTCTTAGGATCAAAAAGCGAGGATTGCTCACTTCTTGCTTGACAAAACATGAATGATGCTCATATTGTCAAATCATGAGCAATGCTCACATTGTAGCGCAAATCATTCTGGAGGAACCCACAATGCCGCAAGATTTAATGACCCTTCCCCATCCCGATGTGGCTTCTGCACTACGTGAGATCAGCCTTGATCGCCTTGGATTTACCCAGCGTTGTACCCAAGACTATCAAGGCCAAGGCATCATCCCTTTGCAGCTAGGCGATGAACTCTTTTGCCTCCTGACCAACCCTGACTACATTACCCAAGTCCTCAAAGATCGCCTCTCGTTCATCAAAGCAAAAGACTTGCAGCAGCTCCGGAGCATCTTAGGCAATGGACTATTGACCAGTGAAGGAGATTTCTGGCTGCGGCAACGACGACTCTCTCAGCCCGTCTTCCATCAGCAGCAAATTAAGAGCTATGGGGAGGTGATGGTGGAATACACCCAACGGATGTTGGCAACATGGCAGGATGGCTCAGTCCTGGATGTCCATGAGGAAATGATGCGCCTGACGCTCAACATCGTGATGAAAACCCTGTTTAGCCAGGATGTTCAGGACTCTGCCGCAGGGAGTATTGCCCATGCCCTTGATGTGGCCATGAACTGGGTGGAACATCGAGAGGCGATCGGTATTAAGGCAGCTTTGAGTGAAATTGGTGAAATGCCCGCCTCGGAGGCTGATCTATCCTCTGAGGCTATGGATAAGCAACTGCAATCGGCAATCGAACTGTTAGATGAAACGGTGTCTGCCATGATCAACCAGCGGCGAACCACCAATACAGCAGGGAACGACTTGCTTGGGATGTTAATGCAGGTAGAAGACGCAGATGATGGCTCCCGGATGACCGATACCCAGTTACGCGATGAAGTTTTAACCTTGATTTTGGCAGGTCATGAAACGACTGCTAACGCACTCTCGTGGACCTGGATGTTGCTTGCTCAGCATCCCCAAGTGCGAGCAAAACTTAATGCTGAACTGAAAACCGTGCTGAAGGGTCGAGTGCCCAGTTTAGCGGATCTGCCCCAGTTGGTTTACACAAATTGGGTTCTCAAGGAATCCATGCGACTCTATCCACCAGCGACCGATGTATCACGGGAAGCCATTGCAGATTATGAATTGGATGGTTATGTCATCCCGAAAGGAGCGACCGTATTGGCGAGTCAATGGGCAATGCACCGCGATCCACGGTACTTTAATAACCCCGAAGTGTTTCAACCGGAGCGATGGGCAGACGACCTAGAAAAGCAATTCCCTCGCGGGGTCTATTTCCCGTTTGGTGATGGCCCTCGTGTCTGTATTGGCAAGAGTTTTGCGATGATGGAGGCGGTGTTGTTGCTAGCCGCGATCGCCCAGAAATTTGAGCTAGATCTTGTTGCCAATCAAAAGATCGAACTACAGCCCTCGATTACACTTCGGGCTAGACATGGTATTCAAGTGACCTTGAAAGCCATCTCCTAGTTGGCGGCTAGACGGGTTTTGTGCTGACTTGATTCTGATGCTCCCTAAACAAGGATTCAGTTTGGGGAGCATCTCACTGCAATGAAAACGCTCCTCCTTTTCGTTCCATCCGTAGGCGTATTCGTCTCGATTGTCCATTCCTGCTTCGTCTGCATAGACGATTTTCGCTAGCTCAATAGACTCTATGTGCGCCAAGAATGTGCGCCAAGTATGCTTGGCGCTTGAGTTCATCGCGTTCTTGGGAGCCGTAGGTCTTTTTTTCGCGTCAACCCAGTCTTATGCAGGGCATGCGCAATTGTCCGGTCACTGATCTCCCCATCCCACAGTTGCGCCATTTATTTTTAGCGATCGCCATCCTCATCTCCACCCTGCTCGACACGATCACTGGGTTGATGCAGGTAATTCTGGCAGCAACCAACGGCTAGAGAAGCAAAGCTGGGAAGGCGATCGCAGTTGCGGAGGGGGCGATCGCTTTTCTTCAAGGGGTCATAGAAGATAAAGACTCCAGAACAGGGGTAAGCGTAGGCAAAATGCGCCTGCCCTCCTACACTACAAAAGGAATAAAATATAAGAGAGCATCGTTATGGCTGAGGCAAGGATTGGCATTATTGGGGGCAGTGGCCTTTACAAAATGGAGGCGCTTAAGGATATTGAAGAGCGCCAAATCGATACCCCCTTTGGTTCCCCCTCAGATGCCGTGATTTTGGGCACCCTGGACGGTACACGGGTTGCCTTCTTAGCGCGTCATGGGCGACACCATACCCTAACGCCCACAGAACTCCCCTTCCGCGCCAATATCTATGCCTTAAAATCCCTGGGCGTTGAGTACATTATTTCAGCCTCTGCCGTGGGGTCACTCCAGGCTGAAGTTAAGCCCTTAGATATGGTTATTCCCGACCAGTTTATTGACCGGACTCGACTGCGCGTCTCGACGTTCTTTGGGGATGGCATTGTCGGCCACGTCAGCTTTGGCGAACCCATTTGTGCGGCATTGGCTCAGATTTTAGGAGACGCGATCGCCTCTCTCAACTTATCTGATGTCACCCTCCATCGCGGCGGCACCTATGTCTGTATGGAAGGACCAGCCTTTTCCACCCAAGCTGAGTCAAACCTTTACCGAAGCTGGGGCGGCACCATTATTGGTATGACCAACCTGCAAGAAGCCAAGCTGGCCCGTGAGGCAGAAATAGCCTACGCCACCCTCGCTTTGTCTACGGACTACGACTGCTGGCATCCAGACCATGACAGCGTTACCGTCGAAATGGTGATTCAAAATCTGCAAAAAAATGCCCAGAACGCCCAGCGCGTGATTCAAGAAAGCGTGAAGCGTCTGAGCACATCCTATCCAATCTCCAAAGCCCATGATGCTTTGAAATACGCCATCATTACGCCCCTGGATCAAGTCCCACCTGCAACCAAAGAAAAGCTGGCGCTGCTGCTTCAGAAATACCTGTAGGGACTAAAACCCTGTAGGGACTAAAGCGTGGAGAAACCCTTACGCAATACCGACCGAGAGAAAGTTCATGCCCTGGTTTGTCAAAATTGAGCGCGGCATTGTCGATAAGTCTACCTTTGACCAGTTTGTGCCAGCCCATAAAGCCTATGTTGAGTCGCTGAATACCGCAGGCCACCAGGCCAAAACGGGCTACTGGAAAGAGAGTCGGGGCGGAATGCTGCTGTTTCAGGCTCAGGATTTAGCTCAGGCTCAAGCGCTTGTCCAGGAAGATCCTCTGGTGCTGAATCACTGCGTGGAGTATGACCTGCACGAATGGGTGCAGGTCTAGGGCGCAGGGGTACTGGCAGGACAGGCCTTCGCTAACTTGTCTCCTAGCGCTGCTTGCAGCTTTTTTGGGCGATAGTCTGAGCGATCGCACCAGCGTTTTTGGACGCTCTCGTGCCAAGCATCCGTAGGCTTGATATCACGATCCTGGACGCCCGCGAGGCGAAAGATGCCGAGGCTGGTGTCAAAGCTAAGGAGCGGGTTCAGCAAGAGACTATCTGATAGGCGCGGGTCAATGGCTAAATTTAGTGCCGACACCTGCTGAACCATCCACTGTAGCGCCCCATCCGATAGCCCCTGATTGGCGAGGGTGCCGCCGCCCACGCAGCCGTGGGTGCCCGGAAACCAAACTTCACGAATCACCTGATTTGGATTTTTGTCGCTTGGCTCCATGTGCGTTGCGACAAAAGATTTGCGTCGTTCGTCAATGGCGATCGCGTGGAAGGCGTTTTGGATAATGGCACTGAGCTGAGTATCGTGGAACTGGTATTTACGATTGATGAGCTGGTCAAGGGGGATGAAGGGCACCAAATCTGGAATGCCGAGAGACCCTACCGTATCCCAGCAGCCCAAGACTTTAATGGAAATGCGATCGCCAAACTTGCGCCGGAATTCCTCTGCAATGGGGTTAGAGGGCCTGATATTGCGATCGCGGTAGAGGCGATAGGCTTCTGGAATTCGGCTAATCTCTGAGGGGCGCAGCAGCCCAGAGCAATAGATCAGCCCAATTAAGCTCCGTACCGTGTAGGCTCCCCGACTAAAGCCAAAACAATAGACCTCATCCCCAGGCGCATAGTTCAAACAGAGGAATCGGTAGACCTCAGAAATATTTTCATCAATCCCCCAGCCAAAGGCACCCCCCACAAAGAGATCGTGCCACTTTGTCCCCAATCCCTCTTGGTAAAATACAGCTTGCTTGATGCCTTGGGCATCCATTGCTTGCACTGCATCGCGGAGCTTCCGCACGTTGGTTGGATATTTCCCCGACAGGCCATTCCAGGTGCCGTCGCAGCAAACAACGAGGCGCTTCATGGGCTGATCCTCCTCTGAGAAAATCGCAAATTACCCTGACTCAGCGTTGATTTCTAGCGTCTGTATAAATTTCACGGAAGGTATTTTAAGAATTTATACAACTTTCCATCACAATACCGCTCACGCTTCAGCACGCTCTACTGTGCGTTACAAAAATTGTGCCGCATCAACCGATTGAGTGTCTTAAGCGTTAAGAAAAAGATCCTCTAGGCCGTTACGTAGACCATTGCTAGACCACTGAATAGCCCGATCGCTTTAGCCTCCACCACTGCCAACGCTTGGGCTGAATGTACGTTAGGTCATCCAGTACCGCCGCCGCAGACTGATACCGATCCTGAGGACGGTAGCGCACAAGGTGGGTCAGAATATCAATGAGCGCAGTTTTTAGCGGAATGGGAGACTGCCAGGAAATCTCCCCCTGGATATTGCGGCTGAGCTGCATAGGCGATCGCCCTGTGATGCCCTGAAGCGAAATGAGACCAAGGGCATATAAATCAGTCCTACAGTCCGCGTGCCCCTGGAGTTGCTCTGGTGCCATATAGCTTCGGGTGCCAATGGTAAAGCCGCTGGCTAGATCAGGCGTTGTGGCTAAGCGCTTTGAGGTTGTAGATACTCTTTGGGCGCTATTGAAGTCAATCAGCACCAGAGGCTTTGCACCAAAGGGCTGAATCCAGTGGGCAGGGGTAAGGTCGCAATGGACAAATCCAGCACCATGCAGCATATCGAGAATGGTTAAGGCTGAGGTTAAAAACTTAACCAGCTCTGCCTCTGACCAAAATTGATGTTGACGAAAGGCCGTATGGAGGGAAGTCCCTTCGATAAAGGTTTGCACTAGGCCGATCTCGCCATCCTGATTCAGCTCTGCTAGAAGGGCTGGAATAGAAGGGTGATGTCCGAGGGCCTTCAGGATTTCGACTTCTTGCTGAAACAGCGAATGGGCCAGGTTCACAAACGATTGGTCACGGTGTTTCGGCTTCAGGAGCTTTAAGACAGCTCGTCCCTGGTCTGGCTGCACTAAGTCATTCACCAGATACGTCTGGGCAAAGCTACTGTTTCCAAGCTGCTGCAGGACTTCATAGCGTTGATGAATGATTTGTTTAATGGCGTATTGCGAACGGATCGATTGAACCATCAATTTAGTTCTCCCCTACCTAGCAATCCCAAGGGGCGATCGCTTCCTCACTGTTCCTATTGTACGGATGGTTCACTTGTATGAATCTTGTGTCGGCGGGATGTTATGTCGGCTGGACATTATCTCAACTACAACGAGCCACCCTCAAGTTTTGCCCATGAGGACTATAGACCAATCTTCGCTACAAAAGTTGCAGATACCTGTTGAGGACTATGGGAGGACTATGGGCAGTCCACGCCTGGCGTACATTGGCGCTGGCAGAGCAGAAGGGCAAACCAGGATTTTGGGTCAGTCCAGGTTTTTAGCGGGGCGATCGCGTGGTTCTCCAGCATCTCCGTCAGGGTAGGGAGATGGAACTTACGGGAAATTTCAGTCCGCAGGGTTTCGCCCGCCTCCAGAGCAACTTCAAAATTGAGCGCTTCCAGGGAAACGGTCTGCGCCTGAAGGCTGCGCAAATGCATTTCAATTTGAGACAGCCCCGCAGCAGCATCTGCACGATAGAACGCCCAATGCTCAAATTTCGATAGGTCAAAATTACCCTGAAACCGACGATTCAGATGGGTCAAGATATTGAGGTTAAAGGCAGCCGTAACGCCCTGCGCGTCGTTATAAGCCGCTTCTAGAATGGCGGCTGGCTTTTGTAAATCAACCCCCAACAGAAAAAACTCGCCGGGCTGGAGGGCTGTTTGAATCAGGTCTAGAAAATTATGGCACTCCGCATCATTCAGGTTGCCAAGGGTGCTGCCCAAAAAGATCAGCATTCGGTTTTTGGGAGTCGTGCGGGGCAGCTTGGCGAGGGCCTGCTCATAGGTGCCTGCCAGTCCGCAAAGGCGCAGGGTTGGATACTGATCTAGCAGATCCAGGGCAGTGATTTTGAGGATACCTGCACTCACGTCAATGGGGCAATACTGAAGATGGTCATCTAACTGGCTGTAGGCATCAAGAATCAGCCGTGTTTTGCGAGAGCTGCCGCTGCCCAGTTCGACCAACTCACAAGAGCCAGTCAGCGCCGCAACTTCAGCCGCATAGGTTTCGAGTAGCCCTTGCTCCGTGCGAGTTGGGTAGTATTCAGGCAGGTCACAGATTTTTTCAAATAGCGCAGACCCCAAGTCATCGTAGAAATAGCGACAGGGTAGCGTTTTGGGCGTTTGGCTTAACCCCTGAATAATTTCTGACCCATCATCAGCAGAAGGCTCTGAGGCACCCAGCGTCATCCAGCGCAGTCGAGCATGATCAAGTTGAGCCTGATTAGATTGAGCCTGATTAAACTGAGCCTGATTAAATTGTGATGTACTCTGCACAGAAAAACGCTCCTCAAGTGTTTTTAGGGTTGCTGGGTGGGTTGCTGGATGGGTTTGGATGAAAAAAAATCGGTCACAGAAGTCTCAGTTGGGATGTCCATCATGACTTGGATGCCAGCCCCTCCAGGATCAGCCTTACTCCATCAGTCCTGATCCCAAAGGCGATATAGGATAGCCCTAAACTATGCTAGACGCTTATTAATAGGCTGAAATCTTCCCTAAAGGGGGTGTTAGGCTAAGGCTGAGCCTTTTTTATTCACACTCTGAATTCAACACCATCAGTCTGAGGGCTTCCTGAATCACGCCTGAATGGTTGTCGATTGAGCTATGTTCTGTGAGGTAGCGCTTCCACAGACGACTTCCGGGCTGTCCAGCAAAGAGCTGAAGCAGATGGCGCGTTACTTTGTGGGGCTTAAACCCTTGCTCAACCCAGTGTACGGTATAGGGAATCATGGCCTCTGCGATCGCCTGACGCGATTTCACGGGGGTTTCTGCACCGTAAATATCTCGATCTGCGGTGGCTAAAAGATAGGGATTATCGTAGGCAGCCCGCCCTATCATGACGGCGTCTACTTGCCCCAGATGAGCCTGCGCTTGGGCAAGGGTCTGAATACCGCCATTGATCTCAATCATCAGCTCAGGAAAGTCTTGTTTAAGTCGATACACATCGCCATAGCGCAAGGGTGGAATATCGCGGTTTTCCTTGGGGCTTAGCCCCTTGAGCCATGCTTTGCGGGCATGTACTGTAAAGCGCTGACAGCCCGCTGTGGCGACGATTTGGACAAATCGCACCATATCTTCGTAGCGGTCTTGGTCATCAATGCCAATGCGATGCTTGACGGTGACGGGCAGATTGCTGGCCTGTCCCATCGCGGCAACGCAGTCTGCAACTTGGGCAGGATTCGCCATCAGGCAGGCTCCAAAGTGGCCACTCTGGACGCGATCGCTAGGGCATCCCACATTCAAGTTAACTTCGTCATAGCCCCAGTCAGCGGCAATTTGGGCGCAGATTGCCAACGCCTTAGGGTCATCCCCACCCAACTGAAGCGCAAGGGGCTTTTCTGCTGGCGAGAACCCCAGCAGCCGCTCGCGATCGCCATGCAGAATGGCGGCGCTAGTGACCATTTCGGTATAGAGCAAGGTGTGCTGGGTCATCTGCCGCACGAAGTACCGAAAATGGCGATCGGTGCGATCCATCATCGGAGCAACGCTCAAGGGATAGGCGATCGCTGGGCGCTGCGTTTGATCTAGTTCAGGCAGTTGGGCGGTCTGGATCATAGGTTTATTATCGTCCCGAACCATCTAGGAAAGTCTGTACCGTTCCATCAGGGTTCAGCACTAGGCGTACCGTGGGTCTACCCCCATTGGCGATCGCAGAGACGAAGGGAGTCTGTACTGCTGGCAGCGGCAGGGCGCTGAGGTACTGCTGGGCAGATGCGCCCAATGGCTCCACTTGGGCCAAAGAACCGTTGGGATTGAGGGTTAACCGATACTCTAAAGCTCTAGCAGGAGGGGAGGCAGGCCGCCAGCGCGTCGCCACATAGTCTCGCACCTCTGCAACTTGGCCAATGGTGTCAAAGAGGCTAGATTGGCCGATCTGCTGACGGGAACTGGGTGCAGGTGCCGCATTGAGTGCCGCATCAGGGGCAGATTCCAAGGCTTGTGAGCGACTCCGGGGCTCGGATGAAGCACCATAAATTCTTTGAGCCGGGGCAGGGGCCGCAGGGGCGATCGCAATTTCTCCAGAAGCTTGCTGGCGATCGGCCTGGGATGCGTCGCTGGGGACGCGCGCAGTCTCACCCGCAAGGGAGTCTCCTCCCTGATTCAATTCTCCCCGATTCAATTCTTCCCGATCCAAGTTGTCAGAAGGTAGGCTATCACCACGAGAAGAACCTAAAGAGTCAGCCCCAGCCGTACCAGAGGGCGCATTGGGAGACGCACTGAGAGGCGCATTGGAACGGGAGGGAAGCTGAATTTTGGGAAGGTTCAAGGGCGTGGAAGGCCGTGGACTTAGGGAGGGTAGCGCTTTAGGGGTAAGACCTGCTGAGGGTGGGGCAAGGGCTGTGGTGGTGCCTGATGATTGCTCAGTTTGATTAACGGCTACTAGGCCGGGCTGGAAAAAGCGCCAGGCCACTGCACCTAGCCCAACGGTGAGGACAATGGCCGCAGCGCTGCGTAAGGGCAAAGCCGTGCGCCATGTGGGGGCGGCGGCGAGGGCTGGGAGCTGCTGGAGGTCAGCGGTGGATTCCTCTAGGGCAGTGGCAAGGTCGTAGAGTTCAGAGACTTTCAGCAGGAGGCGATCGCCAGACTGCTCGTTGGCTAAGCTGCCAAGGACTAGTTCATGGGTCAGGAGTGAGCGAGGGTGTAGCTGGATGGCGGAGAAGGCATCCATTGCCGGGGCTGAGACAACAGGCGTGGGCTCGGTTTCGGCAATTTTGCTCGCTTGAAGAATACTTGTCTGGGCGCTGGTCTGGGCGCTGGACTGAGAAGTGCTGACCTGAAGGGATAAGTCCGTTGAGCGGCTGGCCAAGAGCACTTGGATATAGTCGGTCACAACTTGGGAAAGGTTGGCAAGCTGGGTTTGATCACCTCGTAGCTCAATGGGGTTGCGATCGCCCTGGCTCAACCCCTCAAAACTCAATAAAAACTGAAGGGACTTGACCGTCGGGTTTCCTGTCCAGCGGGACAGTGCCGAAGGCTGCGCCGTCACCTCTAGGGTGCAGGTGGGCGGGGTGTAGATGCGAGAAATGGGGCGAGGGAGGACAGGCATGACGCTTGTTTGGGTGCTTGCTTGAGATGCTTGCTTGAGGTACTTGCTTAAGATGCTTGCTTGGGGGAAGGGTTAATCCAGGGCGATCGCGCGTTCATCGCGCATTAGATGCGAGGGGCTGGAGCAGTGCGGTCTAGGAGCGCCATCCACAGCCGACGTACACCTTGAGTGCTGCCGTAAAATAGCAGGTCTATTAATAGTTTTAAGCCTAGATCACTTAAGGCTGCGGTGGTGCGGTGCTCATCCTCCATGCGGTCTTGGTAGAGGTTCGTAAACTGGTCGAGATAGTCTCCAAGCTGGGCGGCTTGGTGGGGGGGCTGATTATTTTCCGTTAGGGTTTCTAGGACACAGACCGCCCGACGAATGGCCTCATGATGTTTTTGCGCCAAGTGACAGCTCATCATCACCAAGGCTCTCGCCTCCTCAATGTCTAGCTTCTTGCGGCCTCCCGTTCCCTTGCGGATAGGGTTAGACTGCCGCAGCCGCCAGAGCGCCACGCGATCGCTCACGACCTCTTGAATGCCTAGCTCTACGGCCGCCTCCAGCATCGCCTCTGAGCCAATCCCGACCAAAGACTCCAGCGCCAGCAGCACGAGGTCAATTTGGGTCTTAATATTGTCAAGCTGAGCGCCATCGGGCGCAGCAATATTCCACGGACTGGCATCAGGCCAAGCACTGGGTGAAATTGCGCTGCCGGGAGGGTTCATGGCGTCTTTTAGAGTCTTCTGTTTAGGGCGTCATTGAGTACATTCAATGAGTACATTCAATGAGTAAGCTCAATGCACCCTCATTATTAATCTGCTAGACGACCTCAACGCAAGAACTTTCTTAAATGATGGGATTCAGTGACGGGCTTAAATAACAGGAGATTGGTGGCTCCTACAGAACTAAAGCACTAAAGCACTGGTAATTAACGGCTCTGAAACAAGCATGCCTTCGTTTTGGGGCGTATGGTGAGCCGTTACCGAATTAGAAACATCATTGGCATTTAAATCAACGCAGCGCAACGGGCCGCAGGGCAAACTGAGCGGGGGGCGCAAGAGTGACGCCCCGACGCACGGGCCGCACTGGGCGTGTATCCAATAGCTCAAATCGAAACTGGGTGAGCAGCGTCGCTAAGACCCGCTTCATCTCGAAGAGCGCCAGGGACATCCCCAAGCAGCGACGATTGCCCCCACCAAAGCCGACAAATTCGTAGGGTGAATAGGTTCGCGATAAAAAGCGATCTGGGTCAAAGACATCGGGGTTGGGGTACAGGTCGGAACGGTGATGGGTTAAATAGATGCAGGGGGCAAGGTAGGTGCCACGCTCAAAGGTTTGTCCCATTAGGGTACGAGGCTCTAATAAGATCCGTGGAAAGGCAATGGGGGCGACGGGGTAAATTCTGAGGGTTTCACTACAGACGGCGGAGAGGTAGGGCAACCGACTCAGGGTTTTGGCATCGTTGAGGTCGTCGCAGGACTCTAGCTCAGCCAGCAGACGAGTGGCGATCGCAGGCGATCGCGCGAGCCAGTATAACGCCCAGGTCATCGCAGATGCGGTGGTTTCATGGCCAGCCATCAGCAGCGTGACCAGCTCATCCCGGAGTTCGACATCGGTCATGGGCTGTCCCTCTTCATCCCTTGCCATGAGCATGAGGGTCAGAATGTCTGAACGCTCTGGGTCTAGGTCAGCACGACGCTCGGCAATTTCTTGGTAAAGCAACTGGTTCAGCTGCGATCGCTGGCGAATAAACTGTCCCCAGGGACTCCAGGCACCCCAGTCCTGCTGAAGCGAGGGTAAAAATAAAATGCTAGAGCTCAGGGGCGAGCTGACGCGGTCAATCAAGGTCGGCAGGAGCTGGCTTAGGGTATGGTATCGCTGGGGGTCGGTGATGCCAAAAACAGCCTGCAAAATCACCTGTAGTGAAATATTTTGAAGGGCTGAGCGCACCGTAAAGGGTTGGCCCAACTGCCAACCTGCTGAGACCTGCTGGGTAATCTCGACAATGAGATTGCTATAGGTTCGGGTTCGCTCCCCGTGAAAGGGTGGCACTAGAAGCTGCCGCTGGCGCTGATGGCGATCGCCATCGAGCAAAATGAGGGAGGTATCGCCAAGGAGTGGCCGCAGCAGTTGGTTGCCCGCTCCAGCATAAAAGCTGTGCGCTTCGAGGGTAAAAATTTCTTGAAGCATCTGCGGATGACTACAAAAAACCACGGGCCCGATTGGCCCCAACCGCAGTGTAAACAAATCGCCATAGCGCCGAGCGCAGTCTTCCATGATTCCAACGGGACGACCAATCCACTGTAGAAGCTGCAAAAAGGGATGGGCTTGAGGGCCACTGGGTAGAACGTGATTCATTAAACGTGATTCATTGGGATACGGCGCTCGAAAGGGCTGAGTGTTTAAGGGCTGAGTGTTCAAGAATTAAATGGTGCGGCTGGCTGACTCAACTTAGCTTTCTACTCAACTTAGCTTGCTAGCTCAACTTAGCTTTCTACTCAACTTAGCTTTCTACTCAACTTAGCTTCCTAATTGAGATTCAAGAAGGTGTTGGCGCTGGCGCTGGTGAGTTCGCCCATGGTGATACACCGCTGCTGCTCAATTTGCTGAAGGTAGCGCTTTTCTTGGTAATAGAGCCGCTTCAGCTCCTCTAGCTCCTGAAAACATCGATCTTCTTCCGCCTGCCTCAGATCTACCTCGTCTGAGGCAGTATCGAGCATTTCGGTGAGGTAGGCATCCAGCATGGGTCGTTCTTCATACTCAATGCTGGTTTCCTTGAGGGCAGTCTGTAGTAGGTCTAAAAAGTGGCGACAGCGCTTTTCGCAGGCGATGCGTTCTAGGGTTGCCACGGCGGTGCGGATGGAGAGGGTGGGGCGCAGAATTTCGATTTCGGTGGTTTCGGTTAGCTGCAAGAGATGGTACACCTGATCCATTTCTTTGGCGTAGTCGGTACACAGGTCTTGCAGTGCTTCAATGAGGTCTACTTCGGCCATATTGCCCTGAAGTTCTGGATGGGATGGCGCGTCGAGCTGGGTTTCAGCCTGTTCCTCAACGCCTAAAATCTGCCGCCACAAAAATCGATGGTGGGAGAACGTAAACTCTAGATCTCTATGCTTGAGCGCTTCTTTAACGTCGCTGCGATGGAACGGACAGTGCAGGTAAATTCTGAGCAGCTGCGCTTCGGCGGCTTCCCGCCAGCTATAGTCTACTGGACGCTGCCAGCGCTGCGATCGCCCGTGCCAGCGCTGGCCTCGTACCTGCTGACGGAGGTCATCTTCAATTTGCAGGGTGAGCCGTGCATCGCCTTCACTAATCAGCTCAGCGCAGCGATGGATATAGTGGGTGCGTAGAGAAGCATTCGGCAGTTTACCCAGGAGCTTCACAATGGACTGGGTAGCAGTCTGGAACTGATCCGCTTGACGCAGATCTTTTCCCGCTAGGGCCGCCTGAATCTGCCAGTCAAGCCACAGCGGCGCAGACTCAATGAGGCGCTGATAGACATCCCGTGACTGCTCTTTTAGAAATTCATCGGCGTCTTTGCCGTTGGGTAAGTTCAGCACCCGCAGCTGGACTTCCCCGCGCAGCGCCAGTTCTTCAACTTCAGAAATAGCGCGATCGGTGGCTTTCTGGCCTGCCTTATCCGCGTCAAAGTTGAGAATAATCTGGTTGGATTCGGTATAGCGCAGGAGCTGACGGATTTGGGCGGAGGTCAGCGCGGTACCCATGGAGGCCACCACGTTAGAAATATCGGCGGCATGGAGGGCAATGACATCAAAATAGCCCTCCACCACGATCGCCTTATCCTGCTGCACGATCGCCTTGCGGGCTTTGTCTAGGCCAAACAGAATTTGTCCCTTATTAAATAGCTCTGTTTCTGGGGAGTTGAGGTATTTAGGCTCTTCATTGGTAAGGGTACGGCTCCCAAACCCAATGATGCGGCTCTGCGGATCGTGAATTGGAATCATTAGGCGATCGCGGAACCGATCATAATACCCTCTCTGATCCTGACCCGACTGACTTTTGCCCTGTTGATTCTGGCGAGGCACAATGAGTCCAGCCTTTTCCACCAGCTCCACCGGAATCTGCTTTTCCTCGACCAGATAGGTATAGAGCGTCTGCCATCCACCCGGCGCGTAGCCTACCTGAAAATACTGAAGCGTCTCATCGGACAGCCCCCGCTGTCGTACATAGGTTAGGGCATGATGACCACTTGGCTGGCGCAGGGCATGTTCATAGAACTTTCCGGCGATCGCCATAACCTCATAGAGCTTTTCCTTAAGCGATAATTGTCGCTGAAGGGCTTGGCGCTCATCTTGTGCCAGGGTCTGTACCGGAACCTGATAGCGCTGCGCGAGGTTGATCACCACCTCCGCAAAAGACTGCTTTTGCAGCTCCATCATGAACTTAAAAACATTCCCCCCCGCCCCGCAGCCAAAGCAATAGTAAAACTGCTTATCTGGACTTACGCTAAAACTTGGAGATTTGTCATCATGGAACGGACAAGACCCCACAAATCCTCTACCCTGCTTACGCAGCACCACATGCTCCGCTACCACATCTACAATGTCAGCGGCTTGACGCACCTGTTCGACCGTATCGGGATGGAGGCGAGGGGTAGACATAGGCTAGGTTGAGGGCAACGTTAAGAGCAGCGTTAAGAACAAATTCAGCGTCCTGTCCATTGGGTTTATGAGCATAAGCGTTGTGAGCATAGCTTTATTAGTGTAGAGGCTAAAACCTTGGTTGTCAGACACCGCCAAACAATGCGTCCAAAACGCTCCAAATGGCCGTATGTTGCCGCAGGCAGCGCGATTATTCTGCTCCTTGCGCTGTTGGGGCTGGGGGTAGCCTTTCCCAGGCTGACCTATAAAGGCGTCCCCCTAGACATTCTCCTGACCTTTATTCAAGACCCGATCGCGCGGCAGGCCTATTTTGACGGCGACAAAACCGGACTCCATGACCGCCTCAATCAGCTTGATATCGAAGAACAGATCAAAGCCTTTTACAGGCCCCAATTTCAAGATGAAGCAGCACTGGATCTCCACATTCACCAGTTGCTCTACGACAACACTGGTTATATCGGCACCGCCTATCGCCTGGGTGAGCAAGGCCAGCTTGTGCCAATTTCCAACCTCCCTCAAGACTTTGCGCAGTGGTTTGACCTTGCAAGACAGCTCAACCTCTTCACCAGCCATAACTTTCAAGACGGCGTGCTTTACGTAACAACCCCCGAAGGCACCAGTGCGCCATACTTGACCATGGCTCAGCTCTACTCAACTTCAGACATGCAGAAATGGATAGCGGCCAAAAAAGGAACCTAGCAATTCTGTGGATGATGGGGGAGAAACCACCCATAAAAACCACCCGTGAGAACCTCCTGTAAAAACCTCAATGAACGCAGCGTCAGAGATGGAGCAATCAGACTTTGTTTGGGCCAACGCTAAAAAGACCGCAGATACCGCTGTCTTTCAGCACTATGGCGATCACCTTAAAGATGCAGAAATTCAGGTGCTTCAGGGTGCCTGGGACGGTTTGACCTATGAAAAAATTGCAGAGCAGCACAACCTATCCTTCAACTATCTCCGCGCCGACCTTGGCAATAAGCTGTGGCAAAAGCTATCCAAGGCCCTAAACGAAGAAGTAACCAAACATAACTTCAAAAACGCCCTCGAACGCGCGTTCCAAAAGCAGCAGGCTGCGCCCCAAACCAATCCGAAAATCCCCTCGCTCGAAGGAAAGCAAAAGCTGTCTTTCCCAGAAGGGCCTGTCCCCCTAGAGTCTCCCTTCTATATCGAAAGTGAAGGGATTGAGACTTTGTGCTACGCAGAAATTGCCAGACCCGCCGCGCTGATTCGGATAAAAGCGCCTCGGCTGATGGGCAAAACCTCTCTGGTCGTCCGGATTTTGGCGCAGGCGCAGGGTGCGCAGACGGTATATCTAGACCTCAACAGCCTAGAGCGCAGTATGGTTACGGATCTCGATAAGCTCCTGCGATGGCTTTGCTGGCAAGTGGGGCAGACGCTACGTCCCGATAATGCCGATTTGCTTAGGCAGTCCTGGGATACCGAGATTTTAGGCAGCAATGATAACTGTACAGGCTATTTTGAGGAGCATCTGCTTCCGGCACTCTCGACGCCGCTGGTGGTTGCCCTAGACAATGTGGATCGTCTATTTTCCTATGCTGAAGTGGTTGAAGATGTGCTGGGGCTGCTGAGGAGCTGGCATGAGAAGGGCAAAATTTCGCCGCTATGGAAAAAGCTACGCCTCGTATTGGCCCATTCCACAGAGTGCTATATCCCGCTGGATCTTAACCAGTCGCCATTCAATGCAGGAGTGCCCGTTGAGCTGATCGAATTCAAGGCGACTCAAGTCAAAACCCTAGCTCAGTTGTATGGCTTAAATTGGGATGAGGCGCAAGTCCAAGCCTTAATGGGGCTGATTGGGGGGCATCCCTATCTGACGAGTCTGGCGCTCTACGAATTGGGGTCTGGGCATCGGGATTTGGCTCAGCTTCTCCATGAAGCACCCACAGAGCAGGGAATTTATCGCGACCACCTGAGGCGTCATCTTGAAACGCTCCAGCCTGGATCGCCTTTGGCCGAGGCATTTTGTACGGTGGTGACGGCCTCAGAGCCCGTGGAGCTTAGCTCAATTCAGACCTACCAGCTTCACAGCATGGGACTGATTCACCAGAAAGACAACCAAGTAATGCCACGATGTAGCCTCTATCGAGATTACTTTCGTCGCGCTCTACTACTCAAGGATTGAACTCAAAGATTCATTAATCAAAGATTATTTGCTCAAAGATTCATTAATTAAAAATTATTTGTCTTAGGCAATAGGGATCTCTTGAGTACTATCGTTCTCTTGGCTTTTGCCTTCTGCGTCCCGTTTTTCATGTGTCATGACGGACATTCACTTCACGCTTGGTGGGTCTCACGCGAATTCTTTTGAGTCAGTCGATCCTCCAGAAGTAGAGGAGGCGCAGCTTGCGTCAAATTTAGTTGAGGCAAACTTGATTGAGGTAAAGTCAAGGGTCGCTCGCCCTCTTGGAGAATCCGAGTTTGGAGAGGCGGCGTTTGACTTTCAAGTTGGGGGAAGCCTAGACAGTGACGCAACCAGCTACGTAAGTCGTCGCGCCGACACGCTATTTTATGAAGCGCTGAGAGCGGGCCAATTTTGCTATGTCCTTAACTCCCGCCAGATGGGCAAGTCAAGCCTAAGGGTACGAGCCATGCAGCGCCTTCAGTCTGAGGGGTTTGTCTGCGTGTTTATTGATCTGACCGGCATGGGCACCCAGGAGGTAACGCCAGAGAAGTGGTACGCCGGAATTGTGCAGTGTTTTGTAAGCAATTGCCAGCTCAGCGCAGTGGTGGACTGGCGAGTTTGGTGGAAAGAGCGCCGCGAGCTTTTATCCCCCGTCCAGCGGCTGCAGCTCTTTCTTAAGGAGGTGGTGCTGCCCTATATAAGCCAGCCCATCGTTGTGTTTGTGGATGAAATCGATCGAGTGCTGAGCCAAACATTTTCTTTGGATGACTTTTTTGCGCTCATTCAAGGTCTATCGGAACAGCATTTGACAATACCGACTGGTGCAGCCACCGCAGCGGATCGGGCTGAAAAGACTCATCCGCACCTTACCTTTGCGCTTCTGGGGGTGGCAACGCCCTGCGACTTGATTCGTGATAAGTCTCAGACGCCATTGAATGTGGGTCAAGCAATTCAGCTCCAGGGCTTTCGGCTAGATGAGGCAAGTCCATTGACGAAAGGGTTGCGGGGCTGGGTGAGCTGTCCTGAAGCCGTGATGGAAGAAATTTTGGGCTGGACGGGTGGGCAGCCTTTTCTGACACAAAAGCTCTGTTGTTTGGTGGTTCGTGCAGTGAGGCAGAGCCAGCCAGAGGGGTTGCGCCTTGCTCATTCCGCTGGCGAGCCGTTTGGGACTCAAGCTGAGGTGGGGAGATCTGAGGTCAAGGCGTTTGTTGCGCAGGTGGTGCGATCGCATCTGCTTGAAAACTGGCAGGCTCAGGATGAGCCGGAGCATTTACGGACGATTCAGAACCGCATTCTGCGAAGTGAAAACCGCGCTGGGCGGTTATTAGGGCTGTACCAACGGATATTACAAGAGGACCTTGAGGCGGATGGCAGCGCGGAACAAATGGAGCTGCGTCTATCTGGGCTAGTGGTGGAGCATCAGGGTAAGTTGAGGGTCTACAACCGGATTTATGCGGCGGTCTTTAATGAGGCTTGGGTGCAGCGCAAGCTGGCTGAACTGCGGCCCTATGCTGAGGCGATCGCCGTTTGGATGGCCTCCAACGGCCAGAACGAAGCCGCTCTCCTGCGGGGGCAGACCCTACAGGATGTCTTGTCCTGGTCTTTAGGTAAAAGTCTGGGTGACGGAGACTATCAGTTTATTGTCGCCAGCCAAAAGTTAGCGCAACGGCAGGCGCAAACGGCTCTAAAATCAGCGACCCTAGCGAGTAAACTGTTGGCCAGCGCCAGACATAATGCCCAGCAGGAGGCGGTTCAGGGGCGAATTAAATGGGCTTGGCTGCCAAGCGTTTCCCTCGCGATCACCCTGGCGCTCTGGGGGGTGCGGTGGTGCGGCGGATTTCAGGGACTGGAGTGGACTTTGCTGGATCAGTTTTTTCGAGGGCGATCGCCAGCAGCCACTGACCCGCGCATTGCGATTGTGACCATCGATGAGACAGACATTCGACAGGTGGGGCAGTGGCCCATCCCGGATCAGGTTTTGGCCGAGGCGATCTCCACCATCAAAGCCCAGCAGCCCCAGGCAATTGGGCTAGATTTATACAGAGATTTACCGGTTGCACCGGGGCATCAAGCGTTTGTGCGCGTGGCTCAAACCACCCCCAATCTGTTTGGGGTCGAAAAACTCGTGGAAAATGCGATCGCAGCGCCGCCCATCTTAAAGCAGCAGAATCAGGTCGGGTTTGCCGATCAGGTGGTGGATGCAGACGGACGGGTGCGGCGAGCGCTGCTGACGCTTAGCCTGGGCCAGAATGATCTGCATCAGAGCTTAGGAAGTCTAATGGCGCTGCACTACCTCAGCGCTAAAAATATTGCAGTAGAGCAGGGTACGGATTCACAAATTCGCCTAGGCAAGACTCTGATCCGTCGATTTGAGGGCAACGACGGTGGCTATGTACGGGCAGACTCCGGCGGCTATCAAATTTTGCTCAACTATCACGGCACAGAGCGCCATTTTGCCACCGTCCCGCTGCGCGATGTCCTGGCACAGAAGCTTCCCCCCGACAGCCTGCGCGATCGCCTGGTGTTTATCGGCACCACGGCCGAAAGCCTCAATGACTTCTTCCTGACTCCCTTTGGACAAGGGCTATGGGGCGCTCCGGTGCGGGTGTCGGGCGTGGCGATTCACGCCAATATTGCCAGCAATCTACTGAGTGCCGCCCTAGACGGGCGATCGCCTCTACGGGTTTGGCCAAAACCCCTCGAAGGGCTATGGATTTTGGTCTGGGCGGGCACTGGCGCGGCCATTGGGCTGTACTTTAGGTCGCCCCTCAGCGCGGCAGCGGTAGCGGTACTGGGGAGCGGTAGCCTGTTCAGCCTCTGCTATGCTGCATTTTTACTGAGCTGGTGGTTGCCCTGTGTTCCGGCCTGGGTCGCCCTCGCTGGGGGCGCTGTTACGGTGCAGATCATCCGCAACAGACAGCAAGACCAGGTGCTATTTGAATGTACCTTAGCGAACCTTCAGGACATGGGACGTGACTATCCCATTGCCAGCCAAATTGCCCTTGAATACTTTAAGCAGTCTGAGCCCCAAGGCCGTCAGTCCATTATTAGTCAGTGCTTAGCACCTAAGGATCTACCGTAGACCCAGGCTAAGCAGGAGGCTCAATCCTGGAGGGGTTCTGACGCCAGGGTTTCCAGTCCAGCGGAGGTAAGAAAGTCTGTCCAGGCTGTGACCAACTCTGGACGGTGGGGCTGCGATCGCCGCGCTTGAGCCAGTGTGGTTAGGGCATCAAACCAAATTCCCTGCTGCCCATAGGCCTGTGCTTGCTCCACAGCGTTGTCTACAGCACTGTCTTCTGAAATATTGTTGAACAAAACAGAATGAGTCGGCGCAACACGGCGCACCCAGGACACCACCACCGGATCATTGGGGCTAGGCTGCTCTCCACAGACCAGTACCGCCGCCCATTGATAGGTCTTCCCAACTTCTAAGGCAGGCGTTGTTTCAGGAAGCGCTAGGCTCACGACGCCAGACTGCTGAGCGAGGTCAAAAAAAGTTTGAGAAAGCTGTGCGCCACCCTCTTCTCGGATACTCAAGACCACTTGTGAGGCAGTCGTCTTTGGAAGATAAATCCAAAAAGAAGGGTGCGCCGCAACGGTCAAGCCCTGGTTTCCTGAAGGTATTAGCGCTCTCAGGCCAAGTTGCTGAGAGCTTTGAGTTGCTCTCGTCTGAGGAGCGATCGCTGGATCGCTGATCTCTGAAGGAGATTCATGTCCTAAATACGGGACAGGTTCGCCACAGGGGATGCCGCGCACGCCAGCGCCGACAGTCTGTGCTGGCTTTTGGTCATGCGGCGGCGGCGTGAAGATCGCCTTGGGAGAGGAACTGGTCGATGGGGCTGGGCGGGAGATCTTTGGGGAAATCGGCGCTGAGAAAGTAGGGTTTGGAGGCTTGGCGTGTGGGAGATTCGCGAGGGGGGGATTAACGCTTGAGGGTTTAGACACTAAAGACTTAATCACTGAAGGCTTAACCACTGTTTTCTTTGGTGCAGCAAGCCCCTGAGTTGGAATAGCAATCCAGGCGAGTCCTAAAACTGTTAGCGAAGCTGCTAGCGCAAAAAAAGGCCGGATAATCATGATTTTGGTTCTCCCCCAAAGCATTGATCCAAAGCATTGATACCAAGACTGATAATTTACCTGCTGAGCGTGCGCAAACAAGATAAGGCGGCTATTTTTATCAGTATAGGTACTCATCAGTATAGGCAACTTTTTCTGGATATCCTACTGTTTTGACTGTTTGACCGTATGCATTTGACAGGATAAACCTGGCTCCCAATGATCGCTAAAATGGGTGCCCATTTGCGTCTATTGCCTACGGCCTATTGTTACCTACTGCCAGTTGCCCACCAAGACAAAGGGAGCCCAGTAGTAAGGATGCTGATATTGTGCAGAGTGTAGTAAAGCAAGCTGCCCCTGCCGGAGCGCCTCAGCCTTGCTGATATTGGACTGGCTCAGGGCTTTATAAAACTGCGTCATGAGGTCTGCCGTTGACTGATCCTGTACTGCCCAGAGGGTTGCCAGGGTACTCCGCGCCCCCGATCGCACTGCTACGCCTGCCAGCCCTAGGGCAGAACGGCTATCGCCTACGGCGGTTTGGCAGGCGCTCAGGACCAGCAGCTCAATGGGTGGCCAATCTAGGACAGGTCGTTCTTGCAGCAGCGTATCCAGATTCTTAACATTGACCCGCTCCTGCCAGGTCAGCAAAAAGGTATCTTCTAGGCTGGATGAAAACTGGGCATGGGTGGCCAAGTGGACGATGGAAAAGGGGTTGGCTTCAAGCTGCGATCGCAGTCGTGTTTGCGTAAAATCTCTGTTGAGCAGTGCCTCAGTCTGCGTAATGGCGCTGATTTCGATCAGCTCCCGCTCTACACCGGGCAGGGGAGGATAGGTTTCTTGCGCCTCGGAAAGCCCTCCGGCTAGCACCTTGAGCTTCTGCAGCGACTGCGTGCGGGAGGTCAAAAGCTGAAGACTTGGCGTTAGCGCCAAGCGATACTTTTCAATCAGATACTGGCTACCGTCATGGAGGACAGCCACTGGCAGATTGCGCAGGGCACCGTCTAGCACAAAGACCAAGGTTTCAATGTTGGCTTGCTCAAGGTCTGCGGCGATCGGGCGAATCAGCCAGTCATAGATTTTTTGCTTGGGCTGAAGCGGCGCGGCGCTCTCCACAAAGGGCGTGAGCGTGGCGTATAAATCAGTCAGGGTTCGCTCAACCTCTGAGCGGTTGGACACACGGTTGGACGCACGGTTGGGCACACGGTTAGAGGCAGAGCTTCCTTCAGGGCGCTGGCTGGCCGAGGTAAGCCCTTGCGATACGACGTTTTGCCCCGCTCTCGTCAGCGGCGTAGCATGGTAGTGCAAGGGCTTACCTGGAATCGACGCGATCACCGCAAGGCGATCGGGCAAAATAATGCCGTACAGGGTTGCAGCTTTGGCATCTAAGCGATCAATGGGCTGAGGGCGCGCCTCAACACAGGCTTCTCTAAAAAAGTTATTAAGTGCCGCAACCTGGAGCGCTTCAATGACGCTGCGCGCTTGCTTCAGGTTTTGCTGACTGGGACTTGCCTGGGTCGCTGGCGGTGTGAGTAGCAAATCAACCAGCTCTCGATAGACTGGCTCTACGCTATCTCGAAAGGCGAACTGCAGATTTGAATCAACCGCCACGATATCGCGGCGCAGAGACTGAAGTAGATCGAAAGCATTGGTATAGGCAGCGATCGCCTCCGTCGGCTTTTGCTGAAGCTGATAGAGTCGACCGAGCTGCCACTGCCAGAGATAGGCCAGCTCAGGGTTTTCAAAGGTCGAAATATTTTGCAGCGCGGTTTGGGTCAAGCGCTGCGCCTCTGAAACGTTTCCGCGCTGCTGGGCCAGTCCGGCAAGATAGCCGATGACATTGGCTTCTAGCCTTGAATTGCCGAGCTGTTTTGCCTGCTGTAGCGCCTCCTGCATTAAGCGCTCTGGCTGCATCATGGGCAAAATTTGGGGCTGCTCTTGTCCATCAGACGGTGGGCAGGACTGCAACACAGGAGAACCCAGCGCAGGAGCCTGCACCTTCTGCACTGGCTGTAAACACAGAAGGCTCTGCGCCAGCTTCAGTCGCGCCGCAATGCTGGCACGACTGGCCGGCAAGTTCACAATTTTTTCCTGAATTTGAGTCAGCAAGGGGGGCAGCAGCGCAGATCGCTGCTGCGGGCGCGTCTGAACCACAAGGTTCAGCAGATTGAGCTGTGCCTGAAGGGCAGTCTGGGGGTCTGTCGATGCAGCGGCTTGGCGGTAGCAAAGCGCCGCCTGCTGATAGTAGGCATCTGTACTGGGCTGAGCGTCCGCAAGGCAGTCTGGTACAGGGGAACCCGCCCTGAACACAGCGACTCGCCGCGATCGCAGTGCGGTGAGGTTGCCCCTAGAGCGTGCCGTATTCCCTAGGGCGAGGGTGAGGGTGGCGGCGTCAGCGGGGCTAGACTGCTGCGCTAACTTCCAGGCTATTTTCAAAACCCGTTGAGACTGTTCTGGCTGAGCCATGATGCGTAGAACATTACCGAGGCTGCGTAGGCTCGTAATTTTTTGCGGAGCCGCCACGTCAGAGGCCGCATCTAGAATAGCGCTGGCAAAATCTGTGCCTGGATCGCAGTGTGCCTGCTGCACCCTCAAAGAAGCCAATAGAGTTTGGCAGGCTCTAGGGTATAGCCCTAAAGCCTGCATGGCCTGGGCTTGATTGATCTGATTGGTGATCGCTTGAGTCGTGTTGCCTGGTTCTGCCTTGGGGTAAAGCTTGGCCGCATCCTGCCAGGTTTGGAGAGCTGCCTCAAACTGAGCGGTGCTGTACTGAAGCTGTCCTTTAATATCGAGGGTGGCGGCTAAAACCTGTTGCTGAGGGTTGGATGGGGGTTGTGCCTTCAGGAGCGTGAGGCTTTTGGCGATCGCATTTTTAGCACGCTCCCACTGCTCAAGCTGCTGCTCCGTGAGGGCGAGGTTACTGAGCGCCATGGCTTCATTCAGCGGGTCTTGGATCTGACGGTAGGCCTCAGCAGCCTTTTGCCAAACGGTGGCGGCCTCTGTAAATTGACCGGACTGGTAAAGCTGCTGGCCTGTAATAGCCCACTGGCTAGAGGACGCTGCCCCAGGTCGCTGCGTCAGCGCCAGCCCCGGCAGCACACACAGCAATAGACAAAGGCTTAACCAAAGAAGCGATCGCCATCCTATCTTCATGAACGCAGGAGATTGACCGCTTCGGCGTCGATGGCGTGACTTGCGCTTCAATTTTCCCCGCCCTTTCCAATTCAAATTAAATAGCAATCACCTATTTTAATCATTCTGACACTCAATTCAGCTTAAACAAGACAATACAGCGCTCAAACCCTAAAACAAGTCGCCACACATCTACCGAAAGAAAGAGGTTACTAAAAATACAGTTTTCAACGCTGATTGCGCTGAGCAACCAGCCACTGACCCCACAGTTTCAGAATCGGTAGAGTCCAACAGCTACCCGATTAGCATTCACGCTTTCCTACTGGATTCTCAAACAAAATAGCTGAGCTTAGATGAGTGAAAAGCGAGTGAGTATCTGTCTCTCAGACTATAACCTGAGAAACATTATTCTTTTTTGAATAAAATCTCAGTCCAAGTATATAGGTTGAATGGCTAGCAGATTGATTCTAATGAAAAGGTCTAAGACGCTGCAAAGCCTTGATCTTCCTGAATCTTGCATAAGTTTATCCTGAATTTCATGAGCAAGTGGCGCGGATATTTTTAAAGCCGCAACTCAGATTCTCAAGGCAAAGAGCGTGGTCTAAAGATATCTCAATGAAGTCCTGAAATATCGCAATCTAGGACTTTGTTGAAGCGCTGAAGCGCGTCTTGAAGTGCATCTCCAGCGCATCTCTATGGAAGCGCATCTCCAGATCGCTAAACAGCTCGCTGAACAGCTTGACCAAACAGGCTAAGGCGCACCAGCCAAACCAGACAAAACATTAACGTTCTTAATGATGTAAGGAGTTTTTCATGAATAATCGCGTTCAAGCCTACGGACTATCTGCTGGAATTATTGGCTCGATTTTGCTGGGCCTAAACTTGCCTTCTGCCGCATCTACCCCAGGTGCCAGCGAGCTAAAAACGGCTCCGGTGAACCTCTCTAATTTCTCCGCCAGCCCAGCCATCAATGCTCCTATCCGCACAGTTCCAAATCAAGACGTAACTCAAGCTGCCGCAGCTCCTGAAGTCAGCTTTACTGACCGCACGGAAACAGGCTTAGGCTTATCCGCAAGTAGCCTGTCGGTCAGCCCATCGGACGCAATGCAGCCGCACAGCTTCGCTTCCCCCCTTGTCGTGGCTCAGGCTACAGACCCTCAGCTCGTCCAGGCTGAACCAGCGCCTGTTGAGCTAGATGTCCAGTCTCCCCCTGACCAGCTCCCCCCTGCTGAGCAGGTTGTCCCCACAAGCGTAGATCCGGGCCGCGCAACCCGCTCTGGCCGCAGCTATGTTGGGGTTGGTGCAAATCTGGGGGCAATTGGCGACTCGTCCATTGGCGATACGGGTTTAATCGTGTACAGCAAGATTGGTTTAAGCAACTATTTTTCTGTCCGTCCCGGAGTCACGACCAACTTTGTCGATGGTGCAACCTTCCTGCTTCCGGCAACCTTTGACTTTGCGCCCATTCGCCTCGGCAGCATTGCTGGCAATGGGATCAGAATTGCGCCCTACATTGGTGCAGGGTTAGCCGTCACCACCGACGGGGACGTGGGGCCTCTGCTGACGGGCGGGTTAGATATTCCCATTAATGCTCGGCTGACGGCAACGGCTGGGGTTAATGCGGGCTTCATGGGTGATGTAGACTTCGGCGGCTTTATCGGCGTGGGATATAACTTCTAGCGGCAGTTTCTAGCTACAATCAGTGCTTAGGGGCTATCTCGCTAAAGGCTTTCTAAGAAATTCCTTTTCGCTCATTTCCAGCCATCCCCAGGAAGCGCTAGGAATGCGTGAGAGTGAATAATTAGGCTTTTGCCCTGTAGGTTTTAAAGAACACTTTCTAGCCGAGAAGTCACGCTTGAGCTACGCGATAGATTTTGGCACCAGCAATACCGCGATCGCCCGCTGGAACCCCATTACCCAGCAGCCGGAAACCTTGTCCCTATCGGGCATTAGTCACCAAGCTGGGCAAAATCCACCCCTGACGCCCAGCCTGCTCTATGTGGAGAATGCGGCGCAGGGGCAGGTGTTGGTGGGACAGCAGGTGCGCGATCGCGGCCTAGATATCCAGAGCGACCCTCGTTTTTTTCGTGGGTTTAAGCGGGGAATTGGGGCCTCGGTGCAGGGGTTTCTGCCGGAGCTAGACGGGCTGCCCATCCGCTTTGAGCAGGTGGGAGACTGGTTTATCCGTACGCTGATGCAGCAGCTCAGGGCAAGCTACCCCGACGCGGGCGATGCCCTGGTGCTGACCGTACCCGTGGATAGTTTTGAACCCTATCGCCAGTGGCTTGGCACCCTTTGCCAGCAGCTTCAGGTGGAGCAGGTCAGGCTCCTGGATGAGCCGACCGCAGCAGCGTTGGGCTATGGCAAGGCCGAGGCTGATACGGTCTTGGTGGTTGACTTTGGCGGCGGCACCCTAGATTTATCCCTTGTGCAGCTTGAGCGCCGCACCGCCCAGGCTAAGCCGATGGGCTTCATTTTGAAATGGGGCGAAAAGAACTTAAGCGATCGCACAACCCAGCGCCCCCAAATTGCTCGTGTACTGGCCAAGGCAGGACAAAATCTGGGCGGGACGGATCTCGATAGCTGGATCGTGGAGTTTTTTGCCAACGCTCAAAATTTACCCGTGAGTGCCCTCACCCTGCGTCTGGCGGAGCGATTGAAAATCCAGCTCTCCCTTCAGCCCCAGGCCACGGAAGTGTACTTCAACGAAGAGACCTTCGAGAGCTACGAACTATCCCTAGAGCGATCGCAGTTTGAGCAAGTCCTCAAAGACCATCAGTTTTTTGAGCGCCTAGACGAAAGCATGACCCAGGTTCTTCAGCAGGCGCGTCGTCAGGGCATTACCGCCGAAACCATTGATGCCGTGCTACTGGTAGGCGGCACCAGCCTCATTCCAGCAGTGCAGTCCTGGGTGGGGCAGTATTTTGACACGACCAAAATTTCGAGCAGTAAACCCTTCGAGGCGATCGCCCAGGGTGCCTTGCAGATCCTTCAAGGGGTCGAGGTCAAAGACTTTCTTTATCACAGCTACGGCATTCGCTACTGGGATCGGCGACAAAATGCCCATAGCTGGCATACCCTCATCCCATCAGGCCAGCCCTACCCCATGAGCGAGCCTGTGGAGCTGATCCTGGGAGCCTCTACAGATGCTCAGCCCAGCATTGAGCTAATTGTGGGTGAACTGGGTCAAGAGAGCAGCGGAACCGAAATTTACTTTGATGGAGATCGCCTGATTACTCGCTCGCTCTCTAGCCGCCAGGGACAGGTGCAGCCCCTCAATGACCGAGACGGGGCGCGCAGCATTGCCAAACTAGAGCCCCTAGGCTATCCCGGCAGCGATCGCATTCGGGCGCTCTTTCGCGTGGATGAAGGGCGATCACTCCGCATTACGGTTGAAGACCTGCTGACCCAGGAAACCTTGGTGACTGACCAAGTCGTGGCACAGCTAAGCTGAGGCTCCCCACAGATGCTTTTCTGAAGCTGAGCCTGCCAGCTTCTCAGCTAAAACTTATCTCAGGATTAGGGCGCTATCATTCCTTGTCCAGTTTTCTCGTTAATACTGATAGAAACGTGAGCTCGATGATGCACTTGAAACCCCTCACCCAAAGGCGGCGAGGGGCTCAAGAAAGAAGCTTGATTTTTAACTGCCCCTTCTTCTCCCTAGGGAGAAGAAGGATGGGAGGATGAGGGGCGGTTGTTTCTTGTCGAACTCACGCTATAGATCACGTTATAGATAAGGACACCCTCACCTCCATCTGCCCTCGTCTCCATCTGCCCTCGTCTCCATCTGCCCTCGTCTCCATCTGCCCTCACTTCCAACCCCATGCGGCTTCCAACAGTGCCTGCGCTTCAAAGCCTGTCTCGTCCTCTGTCCACAGCACTGCGGCAGCCGCGATCGCTCCAGTTCACCTTGACCCTGCGGATTGCCGCCCTCATGACCACCGGATTCAGCGTGGTGACGATCTGGACTTCCTGGAAAACGCAAGATATTTTGATCGCCAGCCACAAGCAGGCCCTACAAGAAACCGCCAAGCGCGTCGAAGATGACATTACCCTTTACAGGGAAATGCTGTCTGTGCCAGAAAGCGTCAATAAAGCGCTAAAAAACCGAGCCGCAAATAGCCTCTGGATTGGCGTCAAGCAGGCGGGGAATGATGAGCTGCTTGTCGTAGAGCCCCTAGATGCTCGCAAGGCCAGCATGAACTTACCCCTATTCAAGCAGCTCTTGCAGCAGCCTTCTAGCACCATTCCTAGGGTGTATCGGCTTCAGGGCTATGACTTTCTCCTCTGCTCCAATCCGCTTACACTTCGCCAAAAACCCATTGGAATGCTCTACGTCGTCCACGACATTACGGAAGACCGCCAGAAATTCTATCAGCTCATTCAAAGCCTCGTGGGTGCAAACCTCATGGCGCTGGTGCTGCTCATTGGACTAGTGGCCTACGAAGCGCGCCGTCTGCTGCTGCCCCTCTCCTCCATGAACCAGATGACCAAAGCCATTTCCGTAGATGACCTCGCGGAGAAGCGCATTACAATTACCCACGCCCCCAGCGAAGTCCACGACCTGGCCGAAACCTTCAACATGCTGCTCCAGCATTTGTCAGAAGCTTGGCAGCAGCAGCGCAATGCAGCCGAGCAGCAGCGACAGTTTGTCAGCAATGTCTCCCACGAACTGCGCACCCCCCTCACCATCGTGCGCGGCTATATCGAGAGCGTTCAGCGTCGAGGGTCAAATTTAACCGAACCCCAAAAAGAAGCCCTCAGTATTGCATCTTCTGAGGCAGACCACACCATTCGCGTGCTTCAAGATCTGCTGGATCTCGCCAGAGCCGATGATGGGTATATGCCCTACCGTCCCGAACTTCTGGTGCTCAATGATATTGCGGCGGAGGTGGCCAAGGTGGCTGGGCAGGTGGGTCAACGCGAAATCCAGGTAGAGGGTGCTGAGGTGGTGCCCGTTTATGCTGACGCCCACTGCTTAAAGCAGGTGCTCGTAAATTTAGTCGAAAACGCCATCAAGTACTCCACGCCCGATACGTCCGTCAACATCACGCTAGAGCAAGTTCAGCAACGCGCCCTGATTCATGTGCGCGATCGCAGTCCTGGCATTCCCCTTAAGCATCAGTCCCGCATCTTTGAGCGGTTCTATCGGGTCGATGAGGCCCGCACCCGCAGCAGTGGCGGCACCGGACTAGGGCTAGCCTTAGTCAAAACCTTTGTAGAAGGCATGGGCGGCACCGTAACGCTCCAGTCCCATCTCGGCGAAGGCAGCACCTTTACCGTATCTCTGCCCATCTCTCCACCGTCTTCTTCGCCACCGATCAGCCTTTTACCCATCTCCCCCCAGACTCTCTAAGCCTGCCGCCAGATCTTCCCCCGTGCAACCCCTTATGCAACCTCCTATCCAGCCTTCTATTCAGCCACATATTCTAATTGTCGAAGACGAAGCCAAGCTGTCGCAGTTTATGGCAATGGAGCTTGCCCAAGAAGGGTATCAGGTGACGATCGCCGAAGACGGCATTGCCGGACTGACCGCTGCCCGTGAGCATCCGCTCGACCTCATTATTTTGGACTGGATGCTGCCTGGACTGGCTGGGGTGGAAGTCTGCCAGCGCCTGCGCACCACGGGAAATAAAACCCCTATCATTTTGGTCACGGCCAAAGACGAAATCCGCGATCGCGTATCGGGACTCGATGCCGGAGCTGATGACTACGTGGTTAAACCCTTCAGCATAGAAGAACTCTTGGCGAGAGTGCGTGCCCAACTCCGCCGTACCGGCGAAGAAGATGCCGAAACGCTTCAGTTTGCCGACCTCACTCTCAATCAAAAAACCAGAGACATTAGGCGCAGCAATCGCGCCATTGAACTCACCGCCAAAGAATTTGACCTGTTGGTCTATCTAATGCGCCATCCACGCCAAGTCCTGACCCGCGATCGCATCCTTGAAGAAGTGTGGGGCTACGACTTCATGGGAGACTCCAACATCATTGAGGTGTATGTCCGATATCTCCGCCTAAAGCTCGAAGAAAACCAAGAAAAGCGGCTGATTCAAACTGTTCGTGGCGTTGGCTATGTGCTACGAGAATAGTCCAGACCACAGGCTGCAAACCCTTGCCCAGCAAGGTAAAAAGACACGATTTCAAAAATACTCTTGATACGGAATGCGAGTCTTTTTAGGCCTTCATCTACAAATAACTTTACATTCCGACCCTAAAATGACATTCATTCCTGGTTTTCCTGCGCGCGACTAAAGGATTACGCCATAATGACTGAGAAGCGTAGTCGACCTACGGCCAAAAACTGTAAGAGAAGCTACAATCGTGAACGTTAAAAGTAACGGAAAAATTTGACCCTACTTTCTAAACAGCCCTAGGCAGCAGCGCTCTAAATTGAATCAGCTGAACAATCTAGAGAAAGCAAGCTGCTCTCTGCTTAGACCCCTTACTGGGTGGGGAATTAACCACGCTTTGAGCCATCCATTTTTGAGTCCACTTAAATTACGTCTCCTTTTTCTTAGTCAGGGAGTATGAGGAATCCGGCATGACCCAAGCCAATAATCTACTAGAGGCTATCAAGACCCCTAAAACCGAGCTTGAGAACTTACTTCGAGGTGGAGTAAAGCCTCAAGACGAATCGGACGAAGAGGATTTTCAGTCGGATGATGCCGACAGTGAGGATGAAAAGGTTGAGTCCAGTGCCAAGGGCGGTAAGCGTCGCGTTGCGGCCAAGAAAAAGCACTACACCGAAGACTCCATTCGGCTATACCTTCAAGAAATTGGCCGAATTCGGCTCCTGCGCGCTGACGAAGAAATTGAGCTAGCCCGCAAGATTGCTGATTTGCTAGAGCTAGAGCGCGTTCGGGATGATCTCTTTCTGAAGCTGGATCGCGATCCGCTGGATGCAGAATGGGGAGAGGCCGTGGGCATGACGCTCCATCCCTTCCGCCATCGCCTTCATCTAGGCCGCCGCGCCAAAGACAAGATGGTGCAGTCTAACCTACGGCTGGTGGTTTCCATTGCCAAAAAGTACATGAATCGGGGCCTGTCCTTTCAGGATTTGATTCAAGAAGGCAGCTTGGGGCTAATTCGAGCCGCAGAAAAGTTTGACCACGAGAAGGGCTATAAGTTCTCCACCTACGCAACCTGGTGGATTCGTCAGGCCATTACCAGAGCGATCGCCGATCAGTCCCGCACCATTCGGCTCCCGGTTCACCTTTACGAGACCATTTCTCGGATCAAGAAAACCACCAAGCTGCTGTCCCAAGAGATGGGACGTAAGCCCACGGAGGAAGAAATTGCCACTCGAATGGAAATGACCATCGAGAAGCTGCGATTTATTGCAAAATCAGCCCAGCTTCCCATCTCCTTAGAAACCCCCATTGGCAAAGAAGAAGATTCTCGCCTCGGTGATTTTATTGAGTCCGATGGCGAAACGCCCGAAGACCAGGTTTCTAAAAATCTTCTCCGCGAAGATCTAGAAAGCGTCCTAGATACCCTTAGCCCCCGTGAGCGCGATGTACTAAAGCTGCGTTACGGCTTAGATGATGGCCGCATGAAGACCTTAGAAGAAATCGGCCAAATCTTCAACGTCACGCGGGAGCGAATTCGTCAAATTGAGGCCAAGGCGCTACGCAAGCTCCGCCACCCCAACCGGAATAGCGTTTTGAAAGAGTATATCCGCTAGCGCTCTGCTGGACAGAATGCCTAAAAAATAGGGTGTGACCTTGCGTCACACCCTATTTTTATTGAAGGGAATTTTATTGAAGGGAAAAGCTTTACGAAAATGACTTGCCTTGTATTCAGCAGCAAGTCCACTTCTAAGAGCACCTATGCTGTCTGTTCTTCAGTGGCGGTGGGGTTCACGGCTTGGAAGCACCCGTTCTCTCTCTGCGATCGCGCCCTATCCTAAACCCAAAGGAACGCTACCCCAAGGAAACATTATCAAGAAACGCTAAACGTCCTATCTGTCTTGCGCTAATTCCCGAATGAGGGGCACCCGCCCCGATACATAGGCGGATAGGCTCTGCGTTTCTTCAGAATTAAGAGCCGTCTGCTGCTGAAACTGACCCGTCAGAGACGAAACCAGCGCCGAATCATCCAAATTCAGGAGCGCAGACATCTGGGTTTCTTCGATGAAGGCCCAAAACCTGTGGAGGATACTAGGAGGCATAATGCACACCTTAATAATTTCTTTATGTTTACAGCTTACCCATATATTTGTTTTACAGACAGTCTGTGATAAAAGATGCAACAAAAGTTACACAAAGCTCACAGATGTTTAGTAGAAGACATCCGAGTGCACGTTTCTTTATCAAAAATCCTTTGGATCAATGGCGGGAATATAGCCCGTCAGCAGGTAGTCAGATCCAATGGTATAGAACGAAACCCGCTCCAGGCTGAGCGCCTGGGTCATTTGACTCAGCCCTAGCTCACCCACAGGCGCAGGGGCATCTCGCCCTCCAATAATTTTGGGCGCAATAAAGGCCAACACTTTCTGCACACAGCCCTGGGCGATCGCCTGAGCGGCCAGGGTTCCGCCACACTCCCACAAAACCGTTGCGCATCCGCGCTGATATAAATTGTCCAAGACCGCCTTTGGCGTGAGGTCGGGCAAAGAAACCAGCTCAACCTTTTGCTGTAGCTTTTCCTCTAGGGCGGGGTCTGGATGCCCTTCCGTAAAAATGACCGTCGGGGCAAGGTCGGTCTCCCATAGCTGCGCCTGCTCCGGTAAGTTCAAAGAGCGACTCATCACCACCCGCAGCGGATTATGGGCGGGACTGCTGTGATGGCTTGTGAGCTGCGGATTGTCGCGAAAGACCGTATTGGTGCCCACAATTACCGCATCACACTGCGATCGCAACTGATGGACATAGCCCCGCGCTTCAGACCCCGTCACCCAAGCACTGTGGCCGTTGGCTGTTGCAATCTTGCCGTCTAGGGTCATGGCATACTTCAAAATTCCCAAGGGTTGCTGATGCCGCACCCGATGGATAAACCCCTCATTGAGATCCAGGCAGGCCTGCTCCTCGATCCCTACAACGACCTCAATCCCGGCCGCTCTGAGCCGCTCAATACCGCCCCCCGAAACCCTTGGATCAGGATCTACCATGCCCACCACGACCCGCGCCACCTGCGCCCGAATCACGGCCTCAGTGCAGGGAGGCGTGCGGCCATAGTGATTGCAGGGCTCTAGATTAACGTAGAGCGTTGCTCCTTGCACCGCACTGGGCTGGGCCTCTGCATCAAGCAGCTCATTCAGTCCCGCAGACCGCAGCGCCATGACTTCCGCATGGGGCTCTCCGGCCTTCGCGTGGAATCCTTCTCCCACTATCTTGCCTGCCTTTACAATGACGCAGCCTACCATGGGGTTCGGTGCGGTCAGCCCTGCGGCCTGACGCGCCAAGGTAATACATCGGCGCATCCAAAACTCGTGAGTATCGTGTTCAGGGGTATTCCGTAGGCTGGGCTGAGGACTGTCAGAAAATAGCGTCATGGGTCAGTGAGGGGAAGTGAGCCAAAAATGAGCTAAATAATCATCCTAAAATAAGGGAAGCTAGAGCCTAAAATGGATCGTTACTTTGACCCACCCCAGCTTCTACCACGCCCACCTCAGGGGCAGAAAGAGGATTGCGGTTGCTGACCCAGTTAAAGCTATTGATGCGAAACTCAATCGCGCCGAGCTGAAGGTTTGGGTTATACCGAAGGCTTAGGCCATAGGTGCGGCGACTGTAGTCCAGGATAATGTCTGTATTAAAAAATTCCCCCGTATCTAGATTAATCGAAGTTTGAAAACCAAGCCGAATGGGGCCATACACCTGCTGCAAAAAGCCAAAGGATACGGTCTGGCGATCGACAACTCGATCAAACAAAAAGGGCGACTCCCCTAGCTGAAGCCCTTGGGAAAACCCGACAAAAAATCCTGTGTAGTCTAGGTAGGGTTTAGAAAAATGTCCAAACTGGCCTTCAAAGCGAATTTTGCCAATCAGGCTGGTTTGGGTGTCGCTGTTGGAGTAGGCGCTA
Source organism: Thermosynechococcaceae cyanobacterium MS004 (assembly GCA_022402525.1). Classification (GTDB taxonomy): domain Bacteria; phylum Cyanobacteriota; class Cyanobacteriia; order Thermosynechococcales; family Thermosynechococcaceae; genus JAAURS01. The sequence continues at coordinate 59,502 of JAKRSB010000081.1, read as the reverse complement.
AATACGCCAGTTGCGCCCACAACAATCCTAAAGTAGGGTCGAATGGGCTCAGGGGTATACTTCAGCCCCTCCGTTGCGGTAGGGGGCAGCGTGGTGCCTTGCCAGAGGTCAAAGGCTTTTTGGAGTGATGCGCTACCCTGGACGCGCCCCAAGGTGACGTTGCTGAGGCCGCCAAAGCTGTCTGTTTGGGCAGTAAACAGCTCTGCGGCAACGCGATAGTCAAGCTGAATGCCTGTTTTGCCAATCTGCTGGGTGGGTGCGATTAAAATTGCGCCCACGCGGTTTTGAATATTTTGCTCTTCAAGGGAGCCATTCAAAACGCGCTCGCGGTAGGCTGCTTCAAAGTCTAGGCGGTAGTCGTTTTTGAGCTGTTGGGTGAGTCGGAGTCCAGCGCGGGTGGTGTCGTTTAGCTTGGTGAGGTCAAGGCTGCGCAGAGCCACAAACGCCCCCAGACTGGTTTTAGGTGAAAATGTACTCCTAATTGCTACGTTTAAGCCATAAACATCGGGACTCAGGAAGCCAAAGTCCCGATCTAGTAGGGCGCGCTGCAAAAAGATTTGTGGGGTAATGGCGAGGGAAAATTTGGGGTTAGAGATGGGCGTAAAGGTGCTGCCCAGGTACAGCCCCCCGCGATCGCGATCGTCAAACCCAATATCCACGGCAAAGGGATTCTGGCGCTGGCGGCTTAACCCAATTTTGGAGCGCGGGATGGGAATGCTGATGTTTTGGTCAAAGACGAGGCGAGGCCGCTGGAGGGTGACAAGATCTTCTTGGGCAGAAATTCGGGTGAGCTGGGCTTGATTTGCTCTTAACTCTAGCTCTGGGGGAGAGAAGGGGTCGCTGGTGATGCGAATATTAGTGGCTTTCCAGCTATTGGCTGCAAATTCAATGCGGTCTGCTTCAAACCGCAGCCGCTGAAGTCCTGCTTTAGCTTCTAGGGTTGTAATATTTGAAGTTGCTCCTTCTGGAGCGGTACCTCCTGGGGCTGTACTTTCTGGGGCTGTACCTTCTGGGTTGGGCGATCGCTGCAGGGTTTCGCTCAGCGGCGTGAGGGGGTTGCTGCCTGTGGCGTTGGTGCCGGGGGTCTGGGTTGAAAAATCGCGACCCGTAGAAGGTAGGTTAATGATGCCCCTCGGCTTAAACAAAACGCCGCGCTCTTGGTCAAGCTGGTACTCAAGGCGATCGCCCTCTAGGACTTGCTCACCGAGGGTTAATCGAATATTGCCCTCTGCAAAAACCTGTTTTGTGAGGGCTAAGGTTCTCACGCGATCCGCCCTAAGCTGGGCGTTGCGGTAATTGAGCAGCACATTGCCAATGGCCGTCACGCTCCGTTCCAGCGTCTCATATTCCTGGCGATCGGCTGACAACTCCACAAAAGACTGACTGGCGGGTGAGGGCGAGGCTGTCTCCGGCTGACGAGGTTGGGGAACTGCGGGGTTTTGTGGGGCGATCGCAGGCTCACTAGGCAGGTCAGGCGCTAGGTTTGGCTTGGGCGAAATAGAGGGCGTAACAGAGGGCAGCGGAGCGGGCTGCTGGGCCTGTTGTCTTCTAGGGGGCTTAGCAACTGAGGCTTCTAGCGTTTGGAAACTAAATTTTTGAGCATTAAGGGTTTGCGAGCTAAACGAAGGGGGGCTAGATGTTGAGAAGCTTAACCCCTTTGATTGCGACTCAAAAAAATGTGATTCAAAAGCTTGCAACCCCAACGCTTTTGAACCTGAAAGCGCATCCAGCGGACTAAACGTAAACCGAACCGAGGCCTTTTCAGCAGCGGGTGGAATGCTAACGGGCGTCCCCAAGACAGCGGCACTTGCTGTGGTGCTGTCCTGCAGCCCTTCCTGCACTGACTGAGCCACAGCAGAAGCAGGGGATGGGGACAAAGGCTTAGGAGAGATAGCTTTCTGAGCCGGAACCTTGAGCGTCGGAGCCTTGAGCGAAGGAGAAATTGAGGCGTCTGAGGTTAAGACCGGAGCCGAGAAAGACTGAACTAGAGGCGGCGGTGCTGCTGCTTCTAATGGAGGATAAACCATGTCGTAATACGGTATGCCGATGAATAGCTCAGACGCACAACCTCCTTATCTGGATCCAAAAGCAAGGGTTCAAACTCAAGATCAAGAGATGAGGGCAAAGCCTAGTCTAGGTCTTTGCGCTTGGGGTTTCGGGATGGATCGTTGGACAAAAAGCCAAAAATAAAGAGGCCGAGAAAGAAGAAAACCGTGATGTAAACAACAATTTTTAGAGTTTCCATGGTCGCCGTAGTTCACAGATAAGTGGACAATATTCAGTCAAATCAATCAAAATTCAATCAAAGTTCCATCAAAAGGATTCCGAGGAGGCATCCCAGTGAGCGGTATTGCAAGCTGAGTTCCATCATCATATCGAACTGTTGCACCTTGATTGTCCCCAAGTTGCCCTGAAGTTGCTCCCAAGCTGCCTCAAAGTTCATTTGCAAAGAACTTCCCCTTCGTGCCCCTCTCCCAAGCGCCTAGGCTAAGAAACTGCGAAGAGCAGATACGCTGCGCTGATATAGCCACAGAATCTGAGTTTCGACCCAAGCCATGATTCGGTCAAGCCACAGCAGCAGCAGTTCCAAGGGGTGGTAGTGGTAGCCCATAAAAGCCGCCTTAACATCGATGGGGACAGCGCCCGTGGTTGAAACCTGGGTAGACCCGTAAGCCCAGTCTGCGATCGCCTGATCAAAGGGCTTGGACGCCAGGGCCGCAGGCGTTCTGTCGGGGGCAAGACGAATTTTCCCCTGAGTTGGTTTTGCTGGCTTAAAGAGGTCAGACCCTTTGAGCCACTGCTTGCGGGTACGGGCGGGGTCGGCCAGCCAGTCTGTGACGGCTAGGGGCATGGGCAGCGGGGCGGGACGGGGTGCAGGCACAGCGGGTGATGCCGCCGCCGTCGCCGGCAGTGCAAGGGTAAACGGGGCTAGGGCGATCGCGCTTAGCCCGACAACAATCGCGCCTCGCAGTGCTTTGAGACGCGGTGCGATTGGCTGAAGGCGCGACTGTGCCCATTGCGGGACCCATTCCTGTACCCATTCCTGCCCTCTCGCCCAGGAGAGTGATTCAGAGAGTCTTGAGGCTGGCTTCAGCAGCCCTGAAAACGCAGCGGGAAGCGATAATCGGCGTATTGAGCGTATTGACTGAACTGTTGCCTGAACAGCTCGCGCAGGCTGCTGGATCTGCCTCCAAGTGCTTTTTAATAAAGCCTCTGGCGAGGGTTGGGAGCATAGCAGTGATGAAGCCCTGAGCCGACGAGCAGTATGGCGACCTTTTTGGCTGAGAGCAACTGCAATTTCAAAAATAATTCGCTGATGAAGGATCTGCTGCTGCTCTGCGGTCAAGACATCGAGGACCTGGTTTTCCGTGGTAATGAGCACCAGCCGTCGCTTCTGAAGTGAGCTAGCAACGCCCTGGATCACAACCCTTTGCAGGGAACGCTTGGAAGCGGCAGCTAATGTTACCGATTCGGGGGTGGGCTGTGCGATCTCGCTGGACTGCCCCCACCAACCCCGTACTTTTTGCCAAAGGTTCCCGCAGGCTACCGCAAGCGATCGCCCTGGAGACACCGCAGGCTGAATGGTAATCTGCCAGGAAGCTGACTGACTTGCAGCGACAGGAAGTTTCTGAACCTCAAGCGCAGCCAGAATATTGTGAATGGGCTGATCAGCCTCAATCTCAGGCGCTAGCCCTAGAGAAAGCGATCGCACTTTTCCAGTCGCCTGCTTTAGTCCCTTCCCGCACCAGCGCCCCACTTGCAATAACCCATACAAGGGAGACAGCCCAACCTGTGCAGTCCAAAGGGCATCAACCTTAAGCTGTCGCCAGCGAAGCTGCACAGCATCTTGCGCCTGATAAAACTTAGTCTGAAGCGTCTGAAAAAGACGACTCTGAAAGCGGTGAGTGGAGGGCATAGAGACTCCTGGTAGCACCCGTGCAGGCTAGTAGCACCCGCGCGGGCGAATAGCACCCGTGCAGGAAAGACTTGGCTCTTATTCTACGCTGCACGGGTACGGGATTAAAACTGGAGGAGAAAACTGAATAAGGTTAGAGCGGAAAGGGCTGGATGCGATCGCCTAGTGTAAAACTAAAACTTTTTGAGCGTGGGCTTAAGCGTGGGCTATTTTAGGGAAGGGACGTTTAATGCTTCACCCCTCATGACCCATCGCCAACAGCTATTGCAGGTTAAGACCAGCGGTCAGTCCCTGAGCAATATTACCCGTAAGGTTCAGGACTTTGTGGCTCAGTCCGGCGTCACCACCGGGCTTTGTACACTGTTTTTGCGTCACACTTCCGCCAGCCTTCTCATTCAAGAAAATGCTGACCCAGATGTTTTGGCAGATCTCGAAACGTTTCTGGCAAAGCTGGTGCCGGAGGGTGCCTCCTATCGCCACAGTTCCGAAGGCCCAGACGATATGCCAGCGCACATCCGTAGCGCCCTAACCCATACCTCTGAACAGGTGCCCATCAATAGCGGTCGGCTCGTGCTGGGGACTTGGCAAGGCATTTTTCTCTGGGAGCATCGACACCACGGCTCTCAGCGTGAGGTCGTCATTCATATCTCAGGAGATTAGTCTCAGGAGATTCAACCATGACACTGGCCTGCTCGCATGTCCTTTACTTAGAAAACACAGCTTGCAAAATCACGCGAAGAATCACCTAAATCGGAGGTCTGAATGGCTCGCTTTAGCCCTTACTCGCTTCAGCTTCAGCTCACGCGCCTTTTCCGGGACGGGCAGTCGTTTTTTGCCGTTTCCAAGGTGGAGCAGTGGCTCATTGAAAAGGGGGAAGACCCCCTTAGCTACCTCATTTCTTTTCAAAAGCAGCCTGCACCAAAAGGCTCGGAGATGCCTTTTATCATTGAAGTGCAGTTGAAGCGGCGAGATGGACAGCCCGTAGACCCTTGGGTTTTAGAGCAGATTAAAGAGCAGAAGCCTTAATGTCCGGCCCAAATTGCTTGGCTTGCTGAACGCGGATCACCTCTCGTCACGCTGCAGATGGCTTGATGGAGGGCAGGGGAGAGGGCTTAGACTTTACGCGAAACACAATCAGGGTCATATCGTCGTTTTGAATGCCCTGGCGACCGATGAAGAACTGCACCTGCTCAAAGAGATAGTCCAGAATTTCTTTGGGATGCTGAAACCGATGGCAGGCTTCATGGAATGCGCGCTGTAGATTTTCCTCGTCAAAGCGTGCGCCAGTAGGGCTTGCCGCGTCGGTGAAGCCGTCGGTGTAGTAGATCAGCGTATCGCCGGGATAAAGCTGAACTTCGCTTTCGCAAAATTCGGTATTGATGTCCAGGCCAATCAACATACCGTCCGTATCTAGGCGCTCAATCTGGTCAGTCAGCGATCGCCAGAGTAAGGGCGGATGGTGGGCTGCATTACTAAAAAACAGTCGCTGCGTCTTAGGGTCATACTCAGAGTAAAACAGCGTCACAAAGCGATTAGAGTTTTCCAGATCGCCATACATAACCGCGTTTAAATCCTGCAAAATCCGGGCAGGGGAATGACGGTTGAGAATATCTGTGCGCAGCATTCCCCGCGTCATCGTCATGATTAACCCCGCCGGAACCCCCTTTCCCATCACGTCCCCAATCACCAAACTCCAGCGATCTGCATTGGCGATTTCGTAAGGGAGCTGAGGAGAGGGCGTAAAGGAAATTGGAATAAAGTCGTAATAGTCCCCCCCTACCTGGTTAGCAGTTTTGCAGGTTGCTGCAACTTCAGCCCCCTCAATGTTGGGGCACTGGGTCGGAAGAAGGCGAGCCTGAATTTCAGCGCCAATCTCTAGCTCCCGCGCCAATCGCTCCTGACGGCGGACCTGGGCGTTGAGATCGTCATTTTCAATTGCCACAGCCGTTTGATCCGCCACGAGCTGGGCCAGCTTTTGGCGGGTGTCTGTCCATTCGTAATCAGCACTGCGGCTGAAAAGATAGAGTCGACCCCGTTCATTGGACTCCACATGGCGCACCAAAATGGACGTTGCAAACCACCGATACTCATTCTGAAGCAGCTCATTAAACTGCTGCTCTAAGCGAACCGGAAAGGGGTCGGCGTTTGGGACATTCTGGATGACGCTATTTTGAGTGCTTAAACTCTGGATCGCAATTTCTAGAGCATGGCGAATGGTGCGTGACGGGCGAGTTTCATGGGAAAAAAGCTGATCCACAGAAACTTGCCCATTGGGCCGAAACAGAATCAGCGCCGCTGCATCTGCGTCGGTCACGCGGCTGACAATGAGCAAAATTAAAGAGAGAAATTCATTGAGATTTTTGAAGCTGCGGAGCGAAAAACTGAGAGAACTCAGCAAATCCTGAGTTTTGCGCTGCTCTCGCTGCAGGCGTGCAACAAGCTTCTTCAGGTTAGGAATGGAAGCCGAACCCAAGGGATATCCTTGGACTTGATCTAAGGATTCTGAAGATTGCTGTGGTGCCGGAACCGCTGACATAAAGGCTGGATGCAGGCGAAAGGAAACGTATTGTGGTGCTATCTGGACGAACTTGAAGTTCTGAACAGATAGCTTAGCACCCTTATTCCCTAAAAGAACGCACTCTTCATGAAAGATGTCAATGTTTCTTATGCTGTTTCTGTTGCTGGTTTTTGCTGTTTTTTTTGCTCGTTTGTTCAGGACTTGCTGATGCCTTTTTCCCTAACAATCTCCTCTAGCGCAGTCAGCTTGGACGGTGGATCTGCGATCGCCTGTTTTACAGCCGCCCATCCAAGTCAAAGCACTCAGAGTCAAAAAACTCAGCGTCTAAAGAACTTAGAGTCAAAAAACTCAGACTAACGACTCAGCAGCGCCTCAACAAATTCATAGCTAGAGAAGGGGCGTAAATCCTTAATGCCTTCCCCCGCACCAATGAACCGAATCGGCAGACCCAACTGCTGCACTACGGCAAGCGCCACGCCCCCTTTTGCGGTGCCATCCAGCTTGGTCAGCACCACGCCCGAAAGCTGAGCCGCTTCCGCAAACACCTGAGCCTGTCGTAGTCCATTCTGCCCCAGGGTCGCATCAAGAACCAGCAGCGACTCAACTTTGGCCTGGGGCGCTTTTTTCTCAATGACCTGACGCACCTTTCGTAATTCGTCCATCAGGTTTTTCTTATTTTGCAGGCGGCCAGCGGTATCCACCAACAGCAGCTCAATATTGCGAGACTGAGCCGCAGTAATGGCGTCAAACACCACGGCGGCGGGGTCTGTGTTCTGTCCAGGATTTGCAATGACCTCTACCCCGCTTCGTCCTGCCCACACCTTGACCTGCTCTACAGCGGCAGCCCGAAAAGTATCCGCTGCTGCGATGAGGCAGACATAGCCAGATTCTTTAGCGACATACGCCAGCTTACCGATGGTGGTGGTTTTGCCCGCGCCGTTCACGCCCGTCATCAGCCAAATATTCAGCGTATCTTTAGTGGGGGTAAAAACGGGGCTATAGCTGGACTTCCTCTCGCTGGATGTAAAGGGCGCATCTAAAATGTCGCGCAGAATTTTTTTGAGATAGGCGATCGCCTCATCGGGGGGCAGGGTTTCCTGAAGCATGCGCTGCTGAAGCGCTTCAATAATGGTATCTGTTGCGCCAACTCCCACGTCCGCCTGAAGCAACAGCGCCTCAATTTCCATCACCGCTTCTTGGGTGAGGGGGCCTTTCCCGACTATGGTTTTAAGCTGATTGACGAGGCCGAGTCGGGTTTTATCGAGTCCTTTTCGCAGCTTTTGCAGCCAGGTAATTTCATCGGCTGACACCTCGTCAGGGCGTCGCCCTTGAGCGGCTAGTACCTCCGCTGACCAGAGGAATCCTTCGTCCAGGGTCTCTGGTGAGGCATCTGGCGGGGCATCTGGCGCGCTGACGCTGCTGCTGATCCCTGGCGCGGGGGTCTGCCGTGGCTGGGCTGGGCTTGGGGCAAGGGACTGTGGCGCTGGCGTTACCGAAGCCTCAACCGTTTCAATGGCCGTGGCTTTCAGGCGCTCTAGACGGGCCTGACGCTCTGCATCTGCTCTTGCCCACAGGGGCAGGTTACTAGAGGGTTCTGCTGGGCTGTCTTCTGCTGAGCTGCCTTCTGGGACAGCCGCAGTCTCATCCGTCAAGGAATCTGAAGAAGGGGTTGAGGCGATCGCCTCCGTCTTTGTAAGACTCTCAGCCGTTTCAGCACCCTCAAGAACAGCCGCATCAGACTCAAGCACATCAGGATTCGCTGAATCCTGGGGACTTGGATCCGGAATTTCTGGGTCTGCCTTCTCAGCCTCTCCTCCCTCAATCTCTACCGTTTCAGTCTCCGCCGTCTCCGTCGCTGCTACAGGCTGCTGCCGCTGCTGAATATTCTGATAAGCAGCCTTCGCCCAAGCGAGGTAGTCTTCCTGCACGGCATCTGCTGAGGCACCTTCCCCTGAGGGCGATTCTGAGGTCGCGGGAGACGCTTGCTCTGCTGGAGACTCCGGCGCATCTTCAGGCTGAAACTGTCGACGAAACCAATTAAAAGCCATTGCACTGTCCTAGGGCGGTCAAATAGGTTGAATGAGCCAGTCCAGTCAACCTATTTCCATTAAAGAGGATTAAGGGACAGCCCATCCAGCACAAGGGTGAAAATTGAGGCTCAATAAGCCCAGGCCCAATAAGCTCAGGCCCAATAAGCTCAGGCTCAATAAGCCCAGACCCAATATGTCCAGGCTCAATAAGCTCAGACCCAATAAGCCCAGACTAATTCTAGACAGGCTTTTGTGCAGTGAAGTACTTACTCATAAAGTAAGCTTGACTACTGATGTTTTGAAATCCAGCCTGCTCTAGACGCTGGGTGAAGTCATCATGGATATAGCTGGTGTAGTAGGGCTCATGGAAGGTCTTGGAAAACCCTTGCATCATGGGCGAAAGCTCTGCGGAGTCGCTGAGCTGGATGGAGTCACAGATAACGAAGGTGCCACCGGGCTGCAAAACGCGGAAACACTCATTAATGACGCTTTGGCGCGCTTGCGGCGGCAGCTCATGGAATAAAAAGACGCTGCTGACGGCTTCAAAGTAGGCGTCTTGGTAGGGAAGCGCTTCCGCATTGGCCTGCAAGAGCTGGGGCAGGTCGCCAGGATTTTGAGACAGCAACTGATTGGCTTTGCGCAGATAGGCGGGCGATAGATCCACGCCATACAAAGCGGCTTTGGGAAATGCAGCACGAAGCTGGCGCAGGGTTCGCCCTGTCCCGCAGGCCACATCCAGTACCTTGACGCGCTCTAGACCAGCACCAGAGGATTCCGCCAAGCCAGACTTGAGGAGGGGCAAAATCCGCCGCCGCATGGGGTCAGCCATGCCGCCAAAGAGCAGCTCTACCTGCAAATCGTACAGATTAGCGGAGCTGTCGCTCAGGTAGCCGTCGGTTTGGTAGTGAAAGTTTTGAAGGTAGTATTTGGGATAGCCCTCCGTCTCGATTTCAGAAGAAAACTCTTGGTAGCGCTTGGCGGTTCCCTTTTGCCAAGTTTTGGGTGCATCCAGCCACACAGCAGGATAAAACCGGAAGAACTCATCCCAGGGAGTATCAAACAACAGGCTCACGGGATAAACCCCAGCCTCTGCATCTTTCCAGTCTTGCTCTAAAAGCGCCTGATACCGCTGCCGAAAATATTCGAGAAGGTCTGGGCTGATCGCTCGCTCTTCACTACCGGAACCCTTGTGCTCAGATTCTGGAAATAACAGACGGAACATGCGACCTGCTGCATTTTTATGCGCCAGTCCAAAAATATTTTTGCTCCACTGCACTGCCTCATAGGCCACTTTGAGCGGGTTGGCAGTAAGTAAATCGGCGATCGCGGTGGGGTTAATGGCGGGCTGCATAAGCTTAGAGCATGAAGAAAGATGACGTTTCGTTACATCTCTTATCATACTCAGCTCAGCAAATTAAGGCGAATGAAGCCGCCTGGAAAGATTGACCGCCTGAGGGTTCAGCAGCAGCAATAAGGCCAGAGATGAATCAAGCGCTTTGGGCGGCCATTCCGCTAGTCCAGGTCAATCTTGAGGAAACCTCCAGCCGGACGAGGAGGGTCATCCACAAGGGGTGCGGGCTTGCGCTCAACGGGCTTAACCAAGCTCCCCGCACTGATGATGGGCTGGGAGTTGTTGCCCTCTGTATTCAACTGGAGAGAGTTTGACTGAGTTGAGAAAAAGTCTGGCTGGGTGGGGGTAATGGGGCCACCAAGGCTAGAAGACGGACTCATCAGTTTAGGGGTTTCAGAAGGCGCTGTTCTTGGGCGAGCTTGGGCAGAGGTCGGAAGGCACATCAGAATACTGATAATGCCAACGCTGGGGAGGAGTGATTTGAGGAAAGTCATGATCAGGATCTCCGTAAAAGGTCATGCTTTACTGGTGGCGAGGAAAGGGGCGGCGAGGAAAGGGGAGGTGAGGAAGACGGTGAGGGAAGAGGCGGTGAGGGAGCTACTTGTATTATGAATCAGCCCTCCAGCGCTAGTCGTTTGTTGGGAGACATTCCTTAGAACGCAAACTCAGGAAAGACGGCTCGGAAACACCAGACGTTTTTGACGCCTTTTTTAAGATGCCCAAAGCTGCCCCATGAGTCTCCAGCGCTATGTGGTGCTTTAGTGACAAGTCTCTAAAGACAAGCCCCTTAGCAACCAGTGCCCTCGCTACAAATGCCCTCCCTACAAATGCCCTGACGATAAATGCTCTAGCTGCGTAGGCTGACTTGAAACTTATCTTCCAGAATGTCTCGGACTCTTTGATGAACCGGATTGACTTCTTCATCGGTAAGGGTGCGGTCAGTTGCTCGGTAAATGAGCCGGAAGGCTAGGCTCCTTTGACCTGCGGGGACATGCTCACCGCGATATTCATCAAACAGCTCCACGGAAGACAGCAGGCTAGTGCCGCCAGCCTGGGCTGCTTTACGCATCACACGCTCAATCTCGGAGACGGAGACTTCAGTGGAGACAAAGAAGGCTAAGTCACGATCTGCGGCGGGGAAGGTGGAGTAGGGCTGATAGAGGGGGCAAAGGGTCTGATCCTGGGCGATCGCATCCAGCAATACGTCCAGATTTAGCTCAAAAACATAGACATCCTGGGGCAAGTCGCGCGCTTGACGGAGCTGAGGATGAACCTGACCAAAGCGCCCTAGGCGTTCTCCCTGGAGCCAAAGAGACGCCGTCCGTCCAGGGTGAAATCGCTCATCTTGGCGATCAGGCTGGTATTCCACGGTTAGGCCCAGACTATTAAAGGCGCGCTCCAGCAGCCCCTTTGCTTCAAACCAAGTGAGTTCTGTGCCAGCTTTTGCAGCCTGCCACCGTCCCTGAATGGGCTTCCCGCTCATAATTCCAGCCAATGCCGCTGCCTCGGCCAAGCCTTCTTCCTCTCGCCAAAAAATCCGGCCTAGCTCAAACCCATTGAGGGGGCCATTGCCCTGTTCTTGGTTGTACTGAAAGGCCGTCAACAGTCCGCTAATCATTTCAGTGCGCAGGGCAGAAAATTCAATCAGCAGTGGATTGACCACGGCAATTTGACGAGAGCCGCCGGTGCCGGGTTTACTCCAGGTGTAGTGCACCAGCTCCGTGAGGCCATTGGCGCGAAAGGCTTCCCGAATTTTGCGGATAGCGATCTCATCGGTGGGGAGATAGCCGGGTTCGGTCTTGGCCGGCAGGGTGTCGCAAAATTGGTCATACCCGTGAAGCCGCGCAATTTCTTCAATGAGGTCAATTTCGCGCTCAATATCGCGGTAGCGGTGGGGCGGCACTTCAACTTGCCACACGCCTTCTGTTTCTGTGGACTTTAGGGTAAAGCTCAAGGATTCTAAAATCTCTGTGACCTGTTGGGCGCTGAGTTCACCTAGGGCTTCGTTCTCGTCATCAGCCTGAGTGGCGGAGGCATCCTGGCCTGAATCGTTGTCTGAAAGGGGACGCTTTGAAAGATCCTGCTCTAGAGGGCCTAATATCTGATTGACGCGCGCGAGGCGTAATTCAATGGAGCGCGCGAAGGTTGTGCGGTGATCCACAAGCTGCTGCTCTACGGGCTTACCGCCAGTTAACTCCTGGAGTAGGGCGATCGCATGGCGGCAGGCAATATCCAGCAGGGCTTCATTAGCACCGCGCTCATACCGCGTCGAGGCTTCGGTACGCAGCCCTTGGGCGCGGGCAGAACGGCGCACACTAATGGCGCTAAACAGTGCTGCTTCTAAAATGATGTTTGTGGTGGTGGCTCGGACTTCCGTTTCTTCACCCCCCATCACCCCCGCGATCGCCACAGGATGATCGTTGGCCGTAATGATCAGGTTTTGGGACGTGAGCGATCGCCCCTGGCCATCCAGGGTGGTTAAGGCTTCCTGGGCGTTGGCAAAGCGAACGCCTAAGGTTAGAGGAGTACCTTTTGCCTGAAGGGTATCTGCATCAAAGGCGTGGAGCGGCTGCCCCCAGGTCAGCAAAATATAGTTGGTGATATCCACCACATTACTGATGGGGCGAGTACCAGCGGCCTCTAGACGGCGCTGGAGCCATTCCGGAGAAGGGGCGATCGTGACACCCTCTAGTCGGGTCGCAATATAGGCCATACAGGCCGATGGGTCGGCCACTGTCACAGAGAGGCTGGCGGGTTGGCTAGAAGTCTCCAGCACCAAATCGGGAACCTTAGGCAAGGTGAGAGGGGCACCTGTGAGCGCCGCAACTTCCCTGGCAATGCCCACCATGCTTAGGGCATCGGCCCGATTGGCCGTAGAGGTCAAATCCAGAATAGCGTCGTCTAAACCCAGCAGTGGCCGCACATCATCCCCAACCTTAAACGTGCCGTGCGTTGGGTCAAACGAGTGGATACCTTCAGAGTCCTTGGTTAAGCCAAGCTCAGCAAGGGAGCAGATCATGCCTGCGGAGGCTACCCCGCGCAGTTTGGCGGGCTTGATTTTAAGATCTACTTTTGGGAGGTATGTCCCCAGCGTCGCCACGGGCACAAACAGCCCTGCCGCCACATTAGGCGCTCCGCACACAATGGTTGAGGGAGACTCTGCCCCAATATCTACTTGGCAGACCCTTAGTTTATCTGCGTTGGGATGCTTCTCGCAGTCCAGCACTTTCCCCACGACCACTCCATCTGCCCAGGTTTGTCGATCTTCAATGTCTTCGACTTCAAACCCAGCGAGGGTCAATTTTTCGGCAAGGGTCTGGGCGGACTCGTTAAATGCAACGAGTTCCCGGAGCCAGTTGAGAGAAATGCGCATAGGTCTTAAAGGTCAGGAGGTTTCTATAAAAATTGATTTTGAGCCTAGGTTTTAATGGCCTAGGATTGAATGGCCCAAGATCTAATAGCTCAAGATCGAATGGCCTAAGATTTAATCTTAAAGCTTAAGTCAGCGCCCAAAACTGGCTACCCAGAGTCTAGTGACCAGCATCCAGCGACCAGACAGCTAATGGAACGTGAGATCGACAAAAAACAGCCGCCCCTCATCCTCCCACCCTCCTTCTCCCCAGGGAGAAGAAAAGGAAACTAAAAATCAAGCTTCTTAAGCCCCTCGCCTTTGGGTGAGGGGTTTGGGGTGAGGGGCTTTAAGTGCATCATCGAACTCACGTTAATTGATTAAAAAGCTAATTGACCCAAAAGCTAGTTGTCAGAGCTTAAGAAGAATTTAGGCCTGTTTCAATCTAGACCTGTTTCAATCTAGACCTGTTTCACAGGCTCTACGTGCTCAGCTCCATCACAATCAGAGCCTTCTAGGAATTCCTCCACCGAGCGATCGCGGAGACGGCAGCTCGTATGAGCGCTGTGAGTCAATTCGCTAGGCTGCGTCCCGTTAGCTGAAACCCCGTTAGCCTGCATCAAGTCATTTGGCGACATTAATCCATTCGTCTCCAGGAATCTATTCGGCTGCACCGCATTTTTTTTCAGCGCCAACAGCTCATCTTCTAGGGATTCTATGCGATCCATCAGACAGCGAATAGCCTGCGCCTCAGAATCTGGGAGACTCGCATGATCGAGGGGGTTAACCTTAACTCCCTGACGATAAATAATGCGACCAGGAATACCGACCACCGTAGAGTCTGACGGAACATCCCGCAGCACAACGGAGCCAGCACCAATGCGGACATTATTACCGACCTCAATATTGCCTAGAACCTTAGCGCCTGCACCCACAACGACATTTTCGCCCAGGGTCGGATGGCGCTTGCCGCTTTCTTTTCCGGTTCCACCTAAGGTGACGCCCTGATAGATTAAGCAGTAGTCGCCAATAATGGCGGTTTCGCCAATCACAACGCCCATGCCGTGGTCAATAAAAACGGAACAGCCTACCTCTGCGCCGGGATGAATCTCAACCCCCGTCAAGAAGCGGCTGATGTGAGAAATGAGCCGAGGCACAAAGGGAACTCTAATTTTGAAGAGCTGATGGGCAAAACGATGAAGCCACAACGCCTGAAGACCGGGATAACAAAACAGCACCTCTAAGGCATTTCGAGCGGCGGGGTCGCGCTCAAAAATAATGTCGAAGTCTGCTTTAAGGGTTTTCAGCACGGGGTTCCCGGAACGTAGGGTAGATAAATCGTGGGGTGGATAACCAATCTCTATCGTACTGGGGCTAGCTGCTTTTTTGCAGCGCCAAATGACGGAGCCTCATGACCCATGAGCTTCATGGCCCATGAGACGGATAAGCGGAGTCTTGCGCTTCGTCGTACAGATGATTGAGCGCCTGCTGCTGGGTGCGGCGTGCAGTTCTCCGGTAGCGTTTGGTTTCTAGCTTGGGCTCATAGCTATCCTCGCCGCTTTGACTCGACTTCAGTTTGACCCGCGCTTCTGGATTTGGCGACTCCCGTAGCTGGGTCTGATAGGCCAGACTCTCTTCTAAAAAGCCTAGATAATCTGGATATCGCTCCCAGTCGCCTCGCACAATACAGCCCGGTTCGTGGTGGTGCAGGCAGTCGCGGAATTGGCATTGCCCGACTTTTAGGCGATCGCGCCCTTCTGGAAAGGCGTAAATGAGCTGTTCGGGCAGAGTATAAAGGGTGGGCTGACTGAAGCCGGGGGTATCTGCAAGGAGTCCACCCCTAGGCAAGTCAAACAGCTCGACATGGCGGGTTGTGTGCTTTCCCCGTCGCCAGTGCTCGGACACTTCTCCCACGCGCAGCGCCAAATCCGGGACTAGGGTATTAATGAGGCTGGACTTCCCCACGCCAGAAGGCCCAGCCAGGACGGTAATTTTACCCTGGAGCGCCGTGCTGAGCTGGGTTAAGCCTAAGCCAGTTTGGACGCTAATCAGGCAGGCTGTATATCCCCATTGGGCTAAGCGATCGCACCACTGCTGCTGCTCTGCGGCACTGACGAGGTCTGCTTTACTAAAGCAGGGCAAAATGACCAGTCCTGTACTTTCGATCGCCACCAGAAAACGGCTGAGCTGGTAAACATCAATCACAGGATCGGCCAAAGAAAAGACCAGCAGCACCTGGTCTGCATTGGCAATGGGTGGACGCTCTAGTTCGCTATGGCGCGGCAGTACCTCCGCAATTGCACCCCTCTCCCCCAGCCAGTCCGGCTCCTCCACCAAAACGCGATCGCCCACCATCACCTGCTGCCCCAGCTTTTTTAGCCGAGCGCGGCGCGTACAGAGCAGGTGCATGACGCCGAGATCTGTCTGTGGGATCTGGACTCGGTAAAAATTGGCCTGCACCGCAACAACCGTCCCGATGAGGCTGGGTTCAGGGACGGCTGCTTCTCGTTTATGGCTGGAGCGAGCCGCTACCGGAACTTTTAGGTTAATGTCCTGGGCTATCTTTTGGGCCATTTTCTGGACTGTCATTCAACCCCATCAACTAAAGGTCGTCGCACCCTCAAGACACAAAACAAGTCTTGGTCTGTACGCGCTTCGATCTTATACCCAGCCATCACTAAGCTGTCGGGCACCTGCTCAATGGGTTCTCCTGCATCTAGCCATACCTCTAGTAGCGCACCGGGCGTCATTTGCTGGAGCTTGAGCTTTGTCCGCACAAAGCTTAAGGGGCAGGGCACCCCTCGCAAATCTAGCGTTGCGTCTGGCTCCTGGGGTTCAGGGAGAGAAACGACATGACTCATGTTCTGGCCATCATCTTTCCGGCCATTATTTTTCTGGCCATAATTTTTCTGGGCATCATCTTCCGAAGAGTCCGCCTAAAAAGCCCTCGACCCCGCCCTTCCCTGCGCGATCGCCTCGAATCTGCGCTAGCTGCTCCAGAAGTTCTCGCTCCTCTGGTGTCACACGATTTGGAATATCGACCACCACAGTAATGAGATGATCTCCACGGCTAACGGGGTTGCCCAAGCGAGGCACGCCTTGATTTTCCAGGGTTAGGACAGTTCCGGGCTGGGTGCCAGCTGGAATCGTGAGAGGCTGTTCGCCATCCACGGTTTTGACCGCAATTTCTGCCCCCAGGATGGCCTGTAGGTAGCTAATTTTGAGATCGGAGAGAATGCTAATGCCGTCCCGACGAAACTCTGGATCTTCTTGGACAAAAAGATAGACGTACAGATCCCCTGCAGGCCCACCCCTGGTTCCAGCATCCCCTTCGTTGGAGACCCGCAGACGAGTCCCGGTATCGACCCCTGGCGGAATAGTCAACTTGAGCTTTTTGGCCACCTGGTTTTGCCCCTTGCCGCCGCAAGCATCGCATTTTTCTGTAATGACTTGGCCTGTTCCGTTACAGGTGGGACACACAGAAACTTGGGTAAAGCTGCCAAAGGGGGTACGGGTTGCCCGTCTCACCTGTCCTGCTCCCTGACAGGTGCCGCAGGTTTGGGGTTTGGTGCCGGCTTTTGCCCCAGAACCCTGGCAAGTGCCGCAGTTTTCTAGGTGATTAATCCGAATTTGATGCTCTCCGCCAAAGATGGCTTCCCGAAAGTCTAGCTTGAGGTCAAATCGTAAATCATCCCCACGGGTCGGGGAAGACCGCCGCCGCGCACCTTGGCCGCCGCCCGCACCCCCAAAGCCACCAAAAAAGCTCTCAAAGATGTCCGCAATGCCGCCCATGTCGGAGAAGTCTTGGTAGCCCGCACCACCGCCAGAGCTGACCCCCGCCTCCCCAAACTGGTCATAGCGCGATCGCAAATCCGCGTCCGACAGCACTTCGTAAGCCCGATTAATCTCCTTAAATCGATCTTCCGCCCCCGGCTCCTTATTCACGTCGGGGTGATACTTACGGGCTAGGCGGCGATAAGCTTGCTTTAGCTCATCTGCATTTGCGCTCCGAGAGACACCCAATAGTTCGTAGTAGTCGCCAGCCATAGGTACAGTGTTTCAGTTACAGCGTAAAAACAAGAAGATCTCTAGCCGCTAGTCTACCGCTTCATAATCCGTAATGACCGTCTCGTCGATATCATCTCCAATCAGCGTCTGCTCATCTCCAAAACTCCAGCTACTGGAGTCCTTGACATTGCTCCCCACAGTAACAGGTTCAGGTGAGCCATTAGCGGCGGCGCTGGCTGCTGCTTCATAGACTCCTGGCGATTGATGATAGACAGCAGTGCCTAGCTCTAGTAAAACCTGCTGGAGCTGATCAATCTTGCTTTGCAGCATGGAAGACACAACATCCGGCTGCACGGACAGCACCTTCAGTTCTTCAACAAGCCGCTCCGCACGCTGCTTAATACCCGCATCGACCAAATGGCCGCTTTCTTGAATAGTGGAGGTGTAGCTGTAGATCACGCCATCCATTTGGTTTTTGATTTGGGCAATTTCCTGCTGCTTACGATCATAGTCCGCATAGATTTGAGCTTCTTGACGCATCCGCTCCACTTCTAGACTGCTGAGTCCGCCCGTATTAGAAATGCTGATGCTCTGCTGTCGGCCTGTACCCTTATCCTGGGCAGCAACGTTCAGAATGCCGTTGGCGTCAATATCAAAGGTCACTTCAATTTGAGGAACCCCCCTAGGCGCTGGCGGGATGCCTGTCAGCTCAAATTTGCCGAGGCATTTGTTGTCCTTGACCATAGCGCGCTCACCCTGGAAAACCTGAATTTCCACGGAGGTTTGCCCGTCTGTCGCCGTAGAGAACCCTTGTGAACGGCTGGTGGGGAGGGTCGTATTGCGGTCAATGATGCGGGTAAACACGCCACCCAAGGTTTCAATGCCCAGGGAAAGGGGCGTAACATCCAGCAGCAGCAGATCTTTTACTTCTCCACCTAAGACCCCAGCCTGAATGGCTGCACCCAAGGCAACAGCTTCGTCGGGGTTGACCGATCGATCGGGGGCTTTCCCGTCAAAAAAGCGCTTAACCGCTTCCTGCACCGCCGGAATTCGAGTGGAGCCGCCCACTAAAATAATGCGCTGAATGTTTTCAGGCTCAAGGCCACTGTCTTTGAGCGCCTGCTCGATAGGCTCTAGGGTTGCCTCTACTAAGTGCCGTACCAGCCCTTCAAAGGTAGCGCGGCTCAAATTCATTTCAAGGTGCTTTGGGCCAGACTCATCAGCGGTGATAAAGGGCAAATTAATGGAGGTGCTGACCGTGCTGGACAGCTCCACCTTGGCCTTTTCTGCGGCTTCTCGCAGCCGCTGGAGCGCCATTTTATCGTTGGAAAGGTCGATCTTTTCTTGCTCTTGGAAGGCGTCGATCATCCACCGCAAAACGGCGTCGTCAAAGTCATCTCCCCCCAGGTGATTATTGCCGCCCGTCGCCTTGACTTCAAAAATGCCGTCGCCAAGCTGTAAAATTGAGACGTCAAAGGTGCCGCCTCCTAGGTCAAAGACTAAAATGCATTGCTCTTGGTCTTGCTTATCGAGCCCATAGGACAGTGCCGCCGCTGTGGGCTCGTTGATGATGCGCATGACCTCTAGCCCGGCGATCGTCCCAGCGTCTTTGGTGGCTTGGCGCTGGGCGTCACTGAAGTAGGCGGGCACGGTAATGACAGCCTGGGTCACAGATTCTCCCAGATAAGCTTCCGCATCCTGCTTTAGCTTCTGGAGAATCATGGCCGAAATTTCTTGGGGGGTATAGGCTTTGCCGCGAATGAGAACATCCACGGTGTCGTCACGACCCGCTACGGAACTGTAGGAGATGCGGGCGCGCTCGATTTCGGTTTCTTGCCAGCGCCGACCAATGAACCGCTTAATGCTGAACACTGTATTTTCCGCATTGGTGACGGCCTGTCGCTTGGCAAGCTGACCCACGAGGCGATCGCCGGACTTACCAAACCCGACAATGCTGGGGGTTGTGCGTCCTCCTTCCGCATTAGGAATGACGATCGGCTGACCGCCTTCGAGAACAGCTACGCAGCTATTCGTCGTTCCCAAATCAATTCCGATGACTTTCCCCATGACTTAAATCTACAAACAAGGAATATTGAAGGAACCTTTGGCTAGAGTCTCGGACTAGAGGCAGAGAGCTCTTTGAGCACAACGTATTTTATTCAGCACCTGAATCATCCTCGCCTGCCTCAGATGGGGCGGTGGGGTCTGCGGCGATCGCAACCTTCACCATCGCGTGACGCAAAACCAGATCGCCCATGAGATAGCCCCGGCGCAGATCTTCGATAACAGTCCCCTCTGGATGTTCATTGGTCGCCTCACGCATAATGGCGTCGTGGTAGACCGGATCAAAGGGCTGTCCCTCCACACGCATGGGCGAGACTCCAACCCGCTTCAGACAGTCCACTAGCTGCTTATAAACGCCTTGATAGCTCTTGTGGATATTGACCTCTTGATCAGTTTGGGGCTTGATTTGGGTGCGTGCCCGCTCAAAACTATCAATCACCGGCAGCAGTTCACTGATGGCATCCCGCTTCACCCGAAGCTCTAGCTCACTTTTTTCCCGTTCGTTGCGCTTGCGGAAGTTATCAAAGTCAGCCGCAATCCTCATATACTGACTTGTTCGCTCCTCAACCTGAAGGCGCAGGGATTCAACCTGCGTTGCAAGCTGCGCTACAACATCACCATCTGCCGCTTCTGGGGCTGCTTCCGTCACTTCTGGCGCTAAAATCTCTTCTGGATTTTCCCCTGCGGCAACCGTAGCGGCCAAGTTTTCTTCTCCCTGCTGAGCGAGGTCTTCCCTTACCTCTAAATCTTCCAAACCTGAACTGGTGGATGCTGAAGCTGCGGAGCTTGAATCTGCTTCCTGACTAGAGGTCATGTCTGCCATGGATTCCTCAGATGCGATCGCCCCATCAGTCTTCATATCCTGTACTGTTCCGTCTTCATTTATGCTCATATCAGAATTTTCAGTCATTTCTGCGAACTCAGCGCTCATGGATTGAGTAGTCTTTAAATTGAGTAGTCTTTATCTAGTTGGAGGCATCTAGTGAGAGGCAGGATTTTAAGCTGGGTCAATACAGTCTGTCCAATCAAAACTGGATTAAACTTGACTAAAATCAATGCATAGATACATTTATCTTAGGGCTCTTCTTCCGTCAGACAGATCCTGATGCAGAAGTTTCAGTCTAGATCCTGTGGTCTAGGGCTTGTACTTCATAACTTAGAGCAACGTGCTAAGTTCTGAGCACTGAATCTGAGCATTGAAACCGTGAACATCAAGGTCGTGAGCGTCAACGTCGTGAGCATCAAGACTGTAGGCATCAAGACCATGTAACCCAATCCTTAAGAACCTGAGAATAAGCTTAACATTTTGACTCTGCTGTTTGATTGGCCACGTTTGACTGCCAATGCAGCCTTGACACTAAGCAGGAATAGAGTCTTATCCCATATTGCGATGTCCCATTCTTCAAGGGCGTTGACCTAATCTCAGGGGAAACTTCTGCGGATATAAACATATCAATGAAGCTGAGTCGAGAGCCGTTAACAAGAAAATCCAAAGGTTATTGTGTTGTCGATTTTATTGTGCCCCAAGTGTGCATGAATTATTCATGGATGATTTCAATACTCACATTGCTAAAAAAAGGCAGCCATGTGGGAACGCTGTATAGGGAAGCATCATCGATACGTTTTGAATAGTGCCGATCACAAATGGTGCTGATTATCGTGACCAATTATGCTTCTGGGTTTACTGGCAGACGATAAGGTAGACGATTGAGGTTGGATAGATCCTTTTTTATCATCCTCTTAAAATTGATACAATCCAGCCGACTGCATCAAGTTGCCTGAATCCAACTGACTCAACCCAGTAGAAGTTTTATACGGCTTCACTCTTTTTGTATATATAGCTTCGCTCTTTATATCTCACTTAAGGTTTCGGTTAGAGTCCTATGGTTAACTCTTCTTCGCGACGTGCTTTAATTACCCGCCAGAGCTTTTCGCCCTTCGGGAACAAGCTAATTTTAACGGGCTACGCCGACCAAGAGCAGATGCTACAAGCCTCGCTTGAAAGTCGGCAGTCAGGCAAGTCGCTGGTCGAGGTACTTCAGGGTTTAACCGGAAAGGCTTTGCCGCCAGATTTGCTGCGGCAATATAAGCAGCAGCAGCTCTTTGAGCTCAAGATCATTTACGGGATTGACTCCCTTGATCCAGAAATCAATCAAATTCCCACCGACCAGATTGGAGCGTTGATTGAGCGCTATATTCCCCTCGAGATTTGTCGGAACTATGAATTAATTCCGCTCAGTCTTAATTCAGAAGTTGACCCGCCCACGCTCCTCGTGGCGATGGTTAAGCCAGATAACCTGGAAGCGCTGGATCGGCTGAATCGGATTTTGCGCCCTGAAGGCATTGTTTCCCGCCGCATGGTGATTGCGCCGGATGACTACCTGCAGCTCATTCAAAAATATCTGGACGAAAATGCAGAGCGCCAGTCGAAAGCCAGCATTGCCCAGTCTATGGAGATTGACCTCGGCGACGACTTAGACGCCATGGTCGGCTTTGAAGAGCTGAGTTCTGATGAGGGGGATACAGATTTAGGCGCAGCACTTCAGGATGCGGAGGCCGCGCCAATTATTGGCTTGGTCAATAAAATTTTGGCAAAGGCGCTGCAAGAGGGCGTATCAGATATTCATATTGAGCCTCAAGAGGAAAGCCTTCGGATTCGTTTTCGGAAAGACGGGGTGTTAAGCCAAGCCTTTGACCCATTGCCGCGCAAAATTATTGCGGCGGTCGTGTCCCGCTTTAAGATTATTGCCAGCCTTGATATTGCTGAGCGCCGTCAGCCTCAAGATGGACGCATTCGGCGTCTCTATCAGGGCCGCAAAGTGGATTTTCGGGTCAGTACCCTGCCGAGCCGCTTTGGTGAAAAGGTGGTGCTGCGAATTTTGGATAACTCTTCCACGCAGCTCGGCTTAGATAAGCTGATCACCGACCCCGACAGCTTAGAAATTGTGCGAGACATGGTGACTCGGCCCTTTGGGCTAATTCTGGTTACGGGGCCGACGGGTTCAGGGAAAACCACGACGCTCTACTCGGCCCTGGCAGAATGTAATCATCCTGGGGTCAATATCAGTACGGCAGAAGACCCCATTGAATACACTTTGCCCGGACTCACCCAGGTTCAGGTGATTCGTGAAAAGGGGATGGACTTTGCAACGATTCTCCGCGCCTTCCTGCGCCAAGATCCAGACGTGATTCTGGTGGGTGAGACTCGTGACAAGGAAACGGCAAAAACCGCCATTGAAGCAGCCTTGACCGGGCATTTGGTGTTAACAACCCTGCACACCAACGATGCAGCCAGCGCGATCGCCCGTCTTGCCGAAATGGACGTAGAGCCGTTCATGGTTTCTGCTTCGCTCATTGGGGTGGTGGCTCAGCGTCTGGTGCGCCGCGTCTGTGCAGAATGCCGTATTCCGTACCAGCCTTCCCCCACCGATCTAGGTCGCTTTGGCCTGTCCGCCTCAGTCGGCACTGAAATCACCTTTTATAAGGCCAATACCCTGACCCCAGAAGAGCTTCACTCTGGCAAGCCCGTCTGCTCCAACTGTAACGGGATTGGCTACCGAGGACGGGTTGGGGTTTACGAAATTATGCGCATCACTGAACTGCTCCAGGGCCTGGTCACCGAAGGTGCTCCCACGGAGCGCATCAAGGAGGTTGCCGTGGATGAGGGCATGATTACCCTACTGTCCTACAGCCTCAACCTCGTGAAACGCGGTGAAACAACCCTGGATGAAGTGGAGCGAGTGACCTTTACCGACTCTGGTCTGGAGTCAGAGCTGAAGGCAAAGCGTAAGAGTTCCTTGACCTGCCGCGTCTGTGGCGCTGCTGCTAAACCGGAGTGGCTCGACTGCCCCTACTGCATGACGGCTCGCTTTGAAGACTAGGGAGTGGGAAACCAGCACCGGAGGGACTTAGTGGGAAGCGCTGGCTCCATGAAAGTTTTGACAAAATCAACGCTGCCAAGTCAGAAGCCCCTTCGCTGCATTCTCAACTACTGATGAATTGATTACAGAGTAAACCGCGCCTTAGAGGAGAGCCTTATGGACTACATGATTGAAGATTTAATGGAAGAGGTCGTAGAGCGCGGTGGCTCAGATCTACATATTTCAGCGGGGCTTTCCCCCTATATCCGCATTAACGGAAAATTGACCCCCACCGATCGAGATCCGCTGACCCCTGAGCAGTGTCAACGCCTCATTTTTACCATGCTCAACAACACCCAGCGCAAGAACCTAGAGCAAAACTGGGAACTAGACTGCTCCTATGGGGTGCGCGGTTTAGCGCGGTTTCGGGTCAATGTCTATAAAGATCGGGGCACCTATGCGGCAGCACTCCGCGCCCTCAGCTCCAAAATTCCCACCATTGAAACCTTGGGGCTGCCCAATATTGTCCGCGAAATGTCGGAAAAGCCCAGGGGTTTAATTCTGGTGACCGGGCCAACCGGATCGGGGAAGTCCACCACCCTCGCTTCGATGATTAACAACATCAACATTACGCGGGCAGAGCATATTCTGACCATTGAAGACCCCATTGAATTTGTCTATGAACCCATTAAAAGCGTCATTCACCAGCGCCAAGTGGGAGAAGATACGCGCAGCTTTTCCAATGCCCTGAAATCCTCTTTGCGAGAAGACCCAGACGTGATTCTGGTGGGGGAACTGCGGGATCTAGAAACCATTCAGCTTGCGATTACCGCCGCTGAAACGGGACACTTAGTCTTCGGTACGCTGCACACCAGCTCCGCATCTCAAACCGTGGACCGGATGGTGGATGTATTCCCCCCAGAGCAGCAGACCCAGGTGCGGGTGCAGTTGTCTAACTCCCTGGTGGCAGTCTTTAGCCAAACGCTGGTGCCGCGCAAAAACGTAAAGCCTGGGGAATATGGCCGGACACTCGCTCAAGAAATTATGGTGGTGACTCCTGCGATCGCCAATCTCATTCGAGAAGGAAAAACCTCTCAAATCTACTCAGCAATTCAGACTGGGGGACGGCTCAACATGGTGACTCTCGAAAAAGTGCTGGCGGATTTATATAATGCAGGCACCATTTCCTTTGAGTCTGCGATGTCCAAGACCTCTCGCCCAGAAGAACTCCAGCGGCTGATTGGCACGGGCCCAGTTGAGCCTGCAGGGATGCGGCGGCGCTAGAAAAACGCTTATTCTGCACGGCCGGAACCCGCACAGTTCAGCGTTTCTTGGTTCAGTGTTCCTTGGTTCAGCCTTTCATCGTCATCATTATCGTCGCCCTTTACCCTCATCTTGCTTTCTTATCCCTTACTGCTGCCCTAAGAGTTTTATATGCCTACTTACGTTGTTCGTTCACGAAATGCAAGTGGAAAGCGAACGAGTCAGAAAGTCAACGCTAGTTCCCCTAGAGAGGCGCGTACTTCCGTACAGCGTCAGGGCCTCCAAGTTCTAGACGTGAGCGAAAACCAGGGGTTTTCGCTCAATGTTGACTTAGCAGACCTCAATCTCAACCTTCCTTCTTCTATCAAGGTTAAAGATAAAGCGATTTTCTCGCGCCAGTTTGCTGCACTGGTCAATGCAGGGGTGGCGATGGTGCGCGGGCTGGGCGTGATGGCCGATCAGTGCACCAATAAGACGTTCAAAAAAATCCTGCTGGAAATTAATGCCGATGTGCAGCAGGGGATGAGCCTTTCTGAAGCAATGCGATCGCATCCTCAAGCCTTTGACAACCTGTATGTGGCGATGGTGCAGGCTGGAGAAACGGGTGGGGTGCTGGATGAAGTGCTCAACCGCCTCTCGAAGCTTCTAGAAGATCAGACCCGCCTCAACAACCAAATCAAGTCCGCCCTGGCCTACCCCGTCGTGGTGAGCCTGATTGCCGTCACGATCTTTTTTGGGATGGTTATTTTCCTAATTCCGGTGTTTGACGGGATCTTTAAACAGCTCGGCGGCCAGCTTCCGGCCTTTACCCAGGCTTTGGTGAACCTGAGCGAATTTTTACGCACCCCTCAGTACGGCATCACTTTCTTGATTTTTGTCATTGGTCTGGTCTTTGGCTTTCGTAAGTACTACCAAACCCGCACGGGCCGCGAAACCATTGACCGCATCTCCTTAAAGCTGCCCTTGTTTGGAGATCTGATTCAAAAAACAGCCGTTGCTCGCTTTTGCCGAACTTTTGGCTCTCTCTCACGCTCTGGGGTGCCCATCTTAATGGCGCTAGAGATTGTGCGAGATACTGCGGGCAATCAGATTATCTCCAACGCGATCGATGAGGCCCGTCGAGAGGTCACAGGGGGCGGAATGCTCAGCCTTGCCCTTCAGAAAGAAAAAGTGTTTCCGGTCTTGGCAACCCAAATGATCAACGTGGGGGAAGAGACGGGCGAAATTGACAAGATGCTGATGAAGGTTGCTGACTTTTACGAAGATGAAGTGGAGCAGGCCGTGAAAGCCATGACCAGCATCATGGAACCCATTATGATTGTGGTGCTGGGCGGCATGGTCGGCTCTATTCTGGTGGCCATGTACCTACCCATGTTCCAAGTCTTCGAGCTGGTCAAGTAAGAAGCTTACTTCCGCCTTCCGTTTACAGCAGTTCAATCCAATCCATAGCCCCAAGCCGCGATCGCAGCTTGGGGCTATTTCGCAGCGATTTTTGTCGCGATTATTTGTCGCGATTAATGGCAGCCCCCCCTCGTCCTGAGTGAGCCTAGCCATGAGCCTAGACCCATGTCTACAATAAAAGCCGTGGGTTAGGCACTTTTAGGCACAGGCACTTTTAGGCACAAGCACTTTTAGGAACATTGTTGTGGGTCAGGAACAGTTTAGAGAAGATTCACCACAACGCTCTGGCCAGCGACTAGGCTCCAGCGGCACCTACTATCAATGGCTGGATATTCCATCAACGGCTACGGCGGAGGAAGTTCGTAAAGCCTATCGCCTCAAAAGTAAGCTGTATCATCCAGACACCACAGCCCTCAACCCAGAGACCGCTGTGCAAAAATTTCGTGAACTCAATGAAGCCTACGCCGTCTTGGGCAACCCAGAGCAGCGATCGCGCTACAACCTATGGCTCTCTTCCACAGGCGATCGCTTCATACCACCCTCTGAAAAAGCTATGGCCGCCGGAGTGCGCACCAAGTCTGCGGGGGTCTACACTGGCCCCCAAGAGCGCCCCCTGTCCCCAGGCGAGCTATTTGCGCTCTTTCTTCTGGGCTTTACCTTTGTCGCTTGTCTAGTCCTGGCGCTGATTCTGGGGATTGCGCGGGGTGAAATGGTGCTGACTGCTCTCCCAGTGGCGCTAGAGAAAGCATCAATACCGCAGCCGAACTTACCCCCAACCCTCTCTCAAACAACAGCCCAGCCTGCTTCACCTCAGTCCGTAGCGAATACACCAATGGCGCAGAAGTCGATGGCTGGCACATCAATGGAGAAGAAGTCAATGGTAAGCAAATCAGCGGTAAGCAAATCGGCGTCCACGAAGTCGTTGCCCCCTAAGTCAATGCCCCCTAACTCGTTTCCCCCTAACTCAACCCCCATGAAGGCGCTAACTACTTTACCTCAGAAGGATTCAGGCATAATAAAGAAGCGTCAGACCTTTTTGGCTCGTCCAGAGACTCAATCTAAAGACTCATCCCGTGCCGTACTGGGTTCTCCCAAGGCAGGCTGAGTTGCGATTAGTCTTTTAGGACGAGTCCTTTAGACTTAATCCTCGTCCCATTGCCCTCAAGCCCAGTCATCTATTCCAACCCATTGGCTGCTGGCTGGTTCTTGAATGCTTGAGGTCTTTTGATCATTAACATCACGCCCTAGTCTAGACCTGAATCATTGTTCTACCGTATGGCTTCCTCTCTACCAAAATCAGAAACGCCGCTCTACAACCATACCCTGCCCGATCTGGAACACTGGCTTCGGGATCTTGGCTGTGAGCGAGACTCAGAAGAACTTCATCTTTGGCACGCTAAGTATCCCACTTGGTCAGCCGAAATTCGCCTAGAGATTGAGGAGCTTTCCATCCTCTACCAAAATCCTCAGGATCAGTCCTCAACCCTGCGCCGAAACTTTAAGTATTCTCTGAGCCGCCAGGATGTAGAGAACGCCATCTTCGCAGGCCCCTAGCAGCTCTCCCCTCAGGAGGCTTGTTTGGAACCCTGAAATTCCAAAACACAAGATTTTCATCCCTCAAGCCTTGGAGTTTCAGCCTTGGAGCCTACCCCTCTGGCTCAACTTTGCCAAAACGGCGGTGACGTTTTTGGTAGTCATGGAGCGCTAAGTGAAAGGCAGCGCGATTGAAATCTGGCCAAAGAATATCGGTCACGTAAATTTCGGCATAGGCCACCTGCCAGAGCAAAAAATTGCTGACCCGCATTTCACCGCTGGTACGAATTAAGAGATCAGGATGGCTGATTCCAGCGGTGTAGAGATGATGCTCAAAGACTCCTTCATCAATGGCTTCCGGCGCTAGCTCCCCCTGCTGAACCTTATGGGCGATCGCCCGACAGGCCTGTAAAATTTCGCGACGACCCCCATAATTGGTTGCCACCACAAACTTAATTTTCGTATTGTGCTGGGTTGCCACCATCGCGCGATTAATTTCCTCCTGGAGAGAGTTGGGCAGCGCCTGGAGATCCCCCACAAAGTGAATCTGCACTCCCTCATCCACCATCTCCTGAAGCTCGCGCCGGAGCACCCGCTCAAAGAGCGTCATCAAAAATTCCACCTCAGCCATCGGCCGCCCCCAGTTTTCCGTAGAAAACGCATAGGCCGTCAGCGCCTCAATCCCCCAGTCCTTACAGCAGCGGAGCAGCTGCTTTAGCGTATCTACACCGCGACGATGCCCCATAAAGCGGGGTAAACCCTGACGCTGCGCCCAACGTCCATTGCCGTCCATAATCACCGCAACGTGCTTTGGGAGACGCTGCACGTCCAGATCAGCGGGCAAAACGTCTAAAACCGTTGGATTCAAAGTCATTTTTTTCTACGCGTCACAAAAAATGGAAAGAAGCGAGAGAGTATCCCCCAGCCTTTTTTACCGATTCGATTCCCCAGCCGCCATAGACCAGGGCTGGATGCCTCCCGATCAATCGAAAGCGTGAGCCGAGCTTCTAGCAATTCCTTCAGTTTACTGCTAGTTAATGGACGATTTAGTGTTCCTTTCTCTGCCAGGGAAATTGAGCCCGTTTCTTCTGAAACAACAATACAGAGGCAGTTATCTACCCGCTCTGTAATGCCCATCGCGGCACGGTGCCGGGTGCCGAGCTGCCGGGAGGCGTCCCGTTCTGAGATCGGTAAAATGACGCCAGCCGCCACCACTTTAGACCCTCGAATTAGAATAGCTCCATCATGAAGTAGGGTAGACGTCTGAAATAGGCTTTGAATCAGCTCACAAGAGACATCCGCATTGAGTCGAATGCCGGGAACAGAGAAATCTCGCTCGTCCACGGGATTATTTGTGGTTTCCAAAATCAGGAGCGCTCCCGTCCGGTTCTGGGATAGCTCCTTAATAGCGTCCACAATTTCGCCAATAACATTATCGTGACTGAGCACCGCCTGCTGAATCGGGCGCAGCAAACTTAAAATTTCGCCGCGACCCAACTGCTCTAGAAATCGCCGGACTTCAGACTGAAGAATAACAGCCATCGCCACTGCCGAACCAATGACGAGATTGTTCAGCACAAAGCTCAAGAGTGACAGGCGCAGTCGCTGGCTCACCGCAGCCGCCAACATCAAAAAGATAAAGCCCCGCACCATCCACAGGGTACGCCGCTCAGCAATCACCAGTAGCACAATATAAGTTAGGGTCAAAACCAGACCCACATCCACCAGCAACAGCAAGGACTGACTCCAGTGATAGTCAACCAGCCATTGCTTTAACCCTTCCATTGCTCCGGTCTAACCTTCTGCGCTGACGTAAACAGACGTAATTGATGATATCTCTAGTACGACATCCTAGGATGGGATCAAAGGGATGAGATCAAAGAATGAGGATAAAATCAAAACAACTGCCAGAATGACTGGCTCATAACGGGCTTAAGGTGTCGTAAAGGGTGATCTCAGTCTCTCTGGAAGCCGATCTTGACGGACTAAGTCTGCATAAGTTTCTCGCTCCAGAATAAGATTTGCCTCCCCATGGTTCACGAGAACCGCCGCAGGGCGAGACAGGCGGTTGTAGTTGGAGGCCATACTGTAGTTATAGGCTCCGGTATCCATCACCACCAAAATATCTTCAGGTTCGGTGGGGGGCAGTTGGGCATCTTTTAGCACAATGTCGCCAGACTCACAGTGCTTCCCTGCGACGGTGACGGTTTCCGTTGCGGCCTCTTGCATCCGATTGGCAATGACGGCTCGGTATTGAGACTGATAGGTAATGGGCCTAGGGTTATCGGACATGCCGCCATCGACTGAGATATAGGTGCGAAGGTCGGGGACAACTTTTTTGCTGCCCACACGATAGGCCGTGACGCAGGCGGTACCCACCAAAGAGCGACCCGGCTCACACAACAATTTGGGGAGCGGGAGCGATCGCGCTTGACAGGCCGCAGCAATCCCGTTGCCAATGACGCGGCACCAGTCCTCAATGCTGGGAGGATCATCAGACTCGGTGTAGCGGATCCCCAGTCCACCCCCTACATTAAGCTCTGTCATGGGTAGACCAGCAGCCTGGGCTGTGACTAGCCAGTCCACAATCACGCCCGTCAAATCTTCATGGGGTCTCAGCTCAAAAATTTGAGAGCCAATATGGGCATGTAGCCCCACCCACTGAATTTGGGGGTTTTGTTGTGCAAACTGAAACACCTCTGGAATTTGGTTGGGGTCAAACCCAAACTTACTGTCCAAGTGGCCGGTGCGAATATATTCGTGGGTATGGCACTCAATCCCGGGGGTAATCCGTAGCATGACCCGTGGGGGCGTTCCAGTCCCCTCGGAATTGCGCTTGGCCAGGGCAGCAAGATACTTCAACTCAAGCCAGTTGTCTGCAATCACCGTCACGCCGGCCTGGAGCGCATAGTCCAGCTCATCCAGCGATTTATTGTTGCCGTGGAAGTAAATTTGGGCAGGGTCAACACCAGCCTGCAAACCCGTATACAGCTCGCCGCCAGACACCACGTCCAGCCCAATTCCTTCACTCGCCACGATCGCGCAGACCGCCAGGCAACTCCAAGCCTTAGATGCATAGATGACCTGGGTTGGGCCTGGATAGTATTGTGCTAAAAATTCTCGGTACTGCTGACTTGCAGCTCTAAGCGTGGCTTCGTCCAAAATATACAGGGGCGATCCATACCGATGCACAAGGTCAACCACGCTGCAGCCACCAACCTCCAGCTCACCTTTCCCATTCACCTCAGCACTGAGGGGCAGCAGAGACTGATTGGGCGACAGCCCCTCTGTGGAACCGCTCAAAAAGTCTACACCAGCCTGGATGCGCGCTGAATCTTGGACAACTACCATATATGCCTAGCTTATACGCCTAACTTACAACTAACTCAATCAATAAAATGACGTCTAATGTTTGATGCTGTTTGATGCCGACTTTTGATACCGACTTTTGATGAAGCCTGAATTTTGATGCCCCTAAAGCTTGATACGGTAAACGGATTCACCAGAAACTTAGAAAACTTTTCAGACAACTTTTGGGCAAGTTGACTTACCTTTAAGCTGTGGTTGAGCCAACAGGCAAGCCGTAAATCTTGTGCATCATTTGTGCATCACCCTATCAGTGTACAATTTGGCGGTTCTGGATGCATTCCCAAATTTAAAGCGTCAATTGGGGCCTTAATCTAAGGCTAACGTCTTGGTGTAGGATGAGCTGCCTGCAACTAAGCGCGCTGTAAATACACTGCCCCGCGAAAGAAAGCCGTGATTTCCCTTGACCTCAATGCCTTGCCTGAGCGCTTACGATCTGCCGCTGTTGCCCTAGACCAAGTAACCTTGGGAGGGCTTTGGACAGCAGAGAGCTATCTACAGGAAATGCAAAAGCCCAGTAGCGATCTATTAGGAATCTGGCCAGCACAGGAGGTTCAGGCACAAGTTCAGGCACAAATTCAGACACAAGTTCAGGCACAAGGGACGCAGCCTTTAAGTTCGTCTTCTATGGCCTCCTCAATGCCGCTCCAGATCCCGCTATGGGGGGTTGGGTGTGCCTGGTCAATTCTGGATGAGGCCCATATTGTCTTATTGGCGGTGCATCCCGAACTCCGGCACCAAGGTTTCGGTTTGGCGCTGTTGCTGGGGCTGCTGGACTGTGCTCGCGATCGCGGTTCTCACTACGCCACCCTGGAAGTTAACGCCGCTAATTCAGGGGCGATCGCCCTTTACGAAAAACTGGGCTTTAAAACCGCAGGGCGACGACCGGGCTACTACAGCACGCCTCACGTTGAGGGTGGTTCAGCGAGGCGTTCAGAGCGCGGCTCAACCCGCGATGCTGAAGACGCACTCATTCTTTGGCGATCGGGACTGCAGTCTGAATGCTTCCAGCAACAGCGTAATCAGCACTGGCAAATCCTGAAAGCGCGCTGGGCAAAGCAGTCTTGGCAGTTGGCTCACCCAGACTGATCGGCCAAACCGATGGGCCAGAAGCCTAGCATACCGTAGGGAGAATAGCCGTCAGTAGGGATATTGCACCCGTGGGGAGTGTACAAACCGCTCTTTTTGCTCTCAATTCAGCCCCCACTTCTTCTTAAGAGCGCCTACAATTGGTTTTTAAGAGCGTTAAGTCTGTGTTAGATTCGTGTCTAATCTTTAAGGCATTGATTAAGGCGTTGATAAGGCATTGGCCTCAACCCGTTGAACTCAATGTTTTGAGACGCAGCATTTCGCTAGATCTCTTAAAAGTCAAGACCATCTAGAACGAACCTTAACGCCTTTATTGACAACCCCTTCACACGGTTTGCAATAGTCCTTTGTGTTAATATCGGTTTACCAGCAGGCAGTGGGTAAAGGCTATGTTTGAACGCTTCACTGAAAAAGCCATCAAAGTTATCATGCTGGCCCAAGAGGAGGCTCGCCGATTGGGGCATAACTTTGTTGGGACAGAGCAAATTCTATTGGGCTTGATTGGAGAAGGTACAGGCGTCGCTGCCAAGGTGCTGAAATCTATGGGTGTCAACCTTAAAGACGCCCGTGTTGAGGTTGAAAAAATTATTGGACGTGGCTCTGGCTTTGTGGCGGTCGAAATTCCGTTTACGCCAAGGGCAAAGCGGGTTTTGGAGCTGTCTCTAGAGGAGGCGCGCCAGCTGGGCCACAATTATATCGGCACAGAGCACCTGCTGCTTGGCCTAATCCGTGAGGGTGAGGGCGTTGCTGCTAGGGTATTGGAAAACCTAGGGGTTGATCTGTCTAAGGTGAGAACCCAAGTTATTCGCATGCTGGGCGAGACGGCTGAAGTCTCTGCCGGCGGCGGTAGTTCCGGCCGCACGAAGACGCCAACGTTAGATGAGTTTGGCGCAAACCTGACTCAAATGGCTCTAGACGGCAAGCTTGACCCGGTTGTTGGCCGTCAAAAAGAAATTGAGCGCGTGATTCAGATTTTGGGTCGCCGCACCAAAAATAATCCGGTCTTGATTGGGGAGCCTGGGGTCGGCAAAACGGCGATCGCAGAGGGCTTGGCGCAGCGGATTGCCAATGCGGACATTCCTGACATCCTAGAAGATAAGCGCGTTGTCACCCTGGACATTGGTCTGCTGGTTGCTGGCACCAAGTATCGAGGTGAATTTGAAGAGCGCCTCAAAAAAATCATGGACGAAATTCGTCAGGCCTCCAACGTTATCCTGGTCATTGATGAGGTTCATACCCTGATTGGTGCAGGTGCTGCTGAAGGGGCGATCGACGCCGCAAACATCCTGAAGCCCGCCCTAGCCCGTGGCGAACTCCAGTGCATCGGTGCCACCACCCTCGATGAATATCGCAAGCACATCGAGCGGGATGCTGCCCTAGAGCGGCGGTTCCAGCCCGTCATGGTGGGTGAACCCTCCGTGGATGAAACCATCGAGATCCTCTTTGGACTGCGGGAACGCTACGAGAAGCATCACAAGCTCCGCATTCTTGACGAAGCCCTAGAGGCTGCTGCAACCCTTGCAGATCGCTATATCTCAGATCGGTTCTTGCCAGATAAGGCCATTGACCTCATGGATGAAGCCGGCTCTCGTGTGCGGCTCATTAACTCCCAATTGCCCCCCGCTGCAAAAGAACTCGACAAAGAGTTGCGCCAGGTACTCCGCGAGAAAGATGAGGCTGTCCGTGGGCAAGACTTTGATAAAGCAGGAGAACTCCGCGATCGCGAAATGCAGCTCAAGTCTGAGATCAAAGTGATTGCGCAGACCCGAAAAGCCGCAACGGAAACCGAAGGCGATAGCGAATCCCCCGTGGTGACAGAAGAGGATATTGCCGGCATCGTGGCCTCTTGGACAGGTGTTCCCGTGAGTAAGCTTACGGAATCCGAGTCTGAAAAGCTGATGCACATGGAAGACACCCTGCACCAGCGCTTAATTGGTCAAGAAGAAGCCGTCAAGGCCATTTCTCGCGCCATTCGACGGGCAAGGGTTGGGCTCAAAAACCCCAACAGGCCGATCGCCAGCTTTATATTCTCTGGCCCCACTGGAGTCGGGAAAACCGAGCTGACCAAAGCCCTTGCGACGTACTTCTTCGGCTCCGAAGACTCCATGATTCGGCTGGATATGTCCGAATTTATGGAGCGGCACACCGTCTCGAAGCTCATTGGCTCCCCACCCGGATACGTAGGCTACAACGAAGGCGGACAGCTCACCGAAGCAGTCCGGCGACGTCCCTACACCGTGGTGCTCTTTGACGAAATTGAAAAAGCGCACCCGGATGTGTTTAATCTTCTGCTGCAAATCCTAGAAGACGGTCGTCTGACCGATGCCAAGGGACGCACCGTAGACTTCAAAAACACCCTGCTGATCATGACCTCTAACATTGGGTCAAAAGTGATTGAGAAGGGGGGCGGTGGCCTTGGCTTTGACTTTGGCGGCAGCGAAGTGGATTCCCAGTACAATCGAATTCGCTCTTTAGTCAACGAAGAGCTGAAGCAATACTTCCGGCCAGAGTTCCTGAATCGTCTGGATGAGATCATTGTCTTCCGTCAGCTCACGAAGCCTGAAGTCAAGGAAATTGCCGATCTGCTTCTGGCTGAAGTGTTTAAGCGTCTCCTAGAGAAAAATATCAACCTCAACGTCACAGAGCGATTTAAGGATCGCCTTGTGGAAGAAGGGTATAACCCCAGCTATGGTGCAAGACCTCTGCGCCGCGCCATCATGCGTCTGCTCGAAGATAGTCTGGCAGAAGAGATTCTGACGGGCAAGATCTCGGATGGAGACGCCATCACGGTGGACGTTGGAGAAGAAGGGCAGGTGTTGGTGCTGCCCCAACAGCAGCCTCAGGAGCTTTTACCCCAGGCTGTGGAGTAGCGAGAAGCTAAGGATAAGGATTAAAAAAAGCGCTTCCCTTAAGGGAAGCGCTTTTTAATGGGTCGAATGTCATGTTGGAGATTGGTATAGATATGGATGCGTATGGGTGCGTATAAAATTGACTGGCCCCTACCAGAGAAAATGAGGGGCTAATGCTAGCTAGGAAGCTAAGAGCGCCCGCATGACTGAAGAGCGCCCACGGTGAAGCTGCACCGCAGCCGCAGAAAGCCCTGGGGCATAGGCTTCAATGACCTTACCCGTTAGGCTACAGGTCACCATCAAATAGTCGCATTCTGGACACTGGGTGCGAACTAAATGCCTTTCTTCGATGTGGTGACGCTCGCCAGGCCTACCGCAGTTTGGGCAGCGAA
This sequence comes from Thermosynechococcaceae cyanobacterium MS004, assembly GCA_022402525.1. GTDB lineage: Bacteria > Cyanobacteriota > Cyanobacteriia > Thermosynechococcales > Thermosynechococcaceae > JAAURS01. The sequence goes on along the minus strand of JAKRSB010000081.1, from coordinate 24,513 downwards.
TTGTTTCTATCTGTGTCATCTTAATTGTCCTTCGCTATGCCAGAGTGATTTAACTTAAGTTTCAAAATCGCTTTATAAAAAGGGAGACTTAGGACAATATCTCATTAGCTGAGTCATGCAAGCCAGATATTAATATGCCCTAAATTGCCCGATATTCTTCAAAGTTTGCTTATTTTAACCAATTCTCTGTATGACATCTCAGAGCTTGATATCTGGGAGTTTGGTGCAAAGAAAGCTGCTCTACATTTCTATTATTGACACAACATTTTGGATTGATCCCGTAGAAAACCTTAAGAGAACATAGAGGTTTAATGAGAAACAGCTTCGGTGGAGATTTAAGATTTTCTCGAATGCCTTAAACCGCTACAAACATTAGCCTATAGCCATTTGATCTCCGTCCTCCTGTACCTCTAGAGAGAACATTAATCGAGGCATTAAGCATGATTTTCTTTCATAAATACTTAATATTTTGCAATAACTCTGCCCTTTCCTGAGCTTTTATCCTGAGCGCTGATCTTAAGCTTCTGTTTTTTGCCCTCGCAATAGTCTAAAAGCAAGTACTGGCAGATCGAGCGATCGCGATCACAACCTGCTCGGTGGCCTGTCTTAGGACAGCATGGGGCTGGTTGGAATGGTTCACGAGGACACTCAGAGCGAGTGGCGGTTTGGCCGGCATTTCAAGGTAGCCAGCCAGGGTGGAGACGCCCTGGAGCGTCCCTGTTTTACCATAGAAGCGGCCTGCAACGGGCGTATTGAGAAATCGCTGGCGCAGGGTGCCGCTTTGTCCCGCAACCGCTAAGGAAGCGCGAAAGACCTCTCGATGGGGTGACTGGGCGATCGCCTTTAAGGTGTCCACGAGGGCTTTGGGACTGGCCAGATTTTTGCGAGACAGACCGGACCCGTCAACGAGCCGATAGCCCTGAGGATCAATGCCGAGGCGGGTCAGGGTTTGACGCAACACTAAAAGCCCTCGGTCTGGGGTAGATGCTTCTGCGGGCTGAGAAACCCGACTGCCCATTAAGCGCAGTAAGGTTTCAGCGTAGAGATTATTGCTTTGCTGGTTGGTTTCAGCGGTCAGCGCCGCCAGGGACGGAAAGGGGATTGCAGCCACGGAGATTTCTCCTGGCTGGGGGCTGGGTATGGCGGTGACGGACAAGCGATTGACCCGAATCTGCTGGGTCTGAAGGATCGCTCGCAGCCGTTCTAGGAAGGCAAGTCCTGGATCTGGAACAGGCACATCGGCAGTCTTGGCCGCTGACCCAGGCCGGAGTTGGCCAAAGACCAGAAACTGGCCTTCCTCCCGATCCACTTCAACAAATTCGGGGCCTGCATCTGTCGTTTTAGAAAAGTTTTGCACCGCTCTATAGCTGCTGGGCAGGGTTGGCGTGAGCCATTCTAAGCGAAGCGGCTGGCCCAGAGATTGGGGCGCGAGTTTGGCCAAAATAATGTTGCCGTTGAGGATGAGGCTGTTAACGGCAAGGCCATCCCCGCCCTGGAGGTCTTCCCAACTCCAGCTAGGGGCCAGCCGCCGTCCCTGAAAGAGGGAGTCATCCCCAATGAGGGTGCCAATACTCTGCACGCCCTTGGCTTTTAGGGCCTGGGCAATTTGCTCAAGGTTGCGATCGCTGAAGCTAGGGTCTCCCTGCCCGACGATGCGGAGGGTATTGAGGATCGGCGCTTGGCCCGTGGCAAATACCGGGGTTGAGCGCGGCGGCTGGGGGGTGAGGGAGGCAAGCGCCGCCGCTGTGGTGAGCAGCTTTGCATTGGAGGCCGGCAGGAAAAAGCGATCGCCATTACTACTGTAGAGGGGGCGACTGGACTGGAGCGGCTGCACATGGATTCCCCAGTAAGCGGTGCTGAGCGCGGGCTGCTGAGTAATGGCGTTGATGGCGGTATTTAGATTGGCGGCACATTGGCTAGCGCTGGGCTGAGCAGGATTTGCTTGGGCCAGGTTAGGCGGGGTAACACTCCTAAATCCCACATTCGACTGAGTGATCACTGCGATCGCCGGACTCACTGAGCCAACTCCAAACAACCCTATGAGGCCATAGCCGACCGATTGGATGTATCGTTTCATCAGCCCTTCTTTCCAGCGCGATCATTTACTTTAGATAGAATAAGTCCTCTGGGGTCTGGCAAGACTTAAAAAAATGATTGAGCCCATCCAGATTAGCGACCAGATTGGCGCTCATCCAACAAAGCCGACGCTTGAAGACACTGGCAGTCCACGGCCCATTGATACCGTTGATCCCATTAACCCCAAAACTTGAATCGGAAACTGCTGACCTTCCTCCATGAAAATTGCGATCGCCCAGCTCAACCCGCTCGTGGGGGACATTGGCCACAACGCTCAGCGCATCTTAGCCGCTGCCCATCAGGCCTCAGCGATGGGTGCCCGACTCTTGTTAACGCCGGAGCTTTCACTCTGTGGCTATCCGCCCCGCGATCTGCTGCTGCATCCTAGTTTTGTGAAGGCGCTCAGGCACACCCTTGAAGGGTTAGTCCAGGAGATTCCAGCCGGCCTAGCGGTCTTAGTTGGAGCTGTAGACGGCAACCCTAGAGCTTCTGAACTGGGCGAAAAACCGCTGTATAACAGCACGGTGCTGCTAGAGCAGGGCCTTCCCCTCCGTTTTTTCCATAAGCGACTGCTGCCCACCTACGATGTGTTTGATGAAGACCGATACTTTGCGTCTGGCCAGGATGTCAATGTATTAGAGCTAGAGGGGGTTCGCCTTGGCATCACCATCTGCGAGGATCTATGGAACGAGGAGTCCTTTTGGAGACGCCGTAGCTACCGCATTAATCCTGTCGCCGAGCTAGTCGCCCAGTCCGTAGATGTGGTGGTGAATCTGTCCGCTTCACCCTTTTGTCTTGAAAAACAAGCCCTCCGAGAAACGCTCCTGAGCCATACGGCAAAGCGCTACGGCGTCCCTATTCTCTACGTGAATCAAGTGGGGGGCAATGATGATCTCATCTTTGATGGCCGCAGTGTTGCCGTAGACGCTCAGGGCACGGTTCTAGGGCGCGGTCAGGCCTTTACTGAAGATTTATTTTGGGTTGAATGCTCTCGTGAAAGTCCATCGCAACAGGCATCGGCTCTCAAAACATCCCATCTTCAAGAGAGTCCATCGGGTGCGGCTGAACTCTGGGGTGCCTTGGTGCTGGGAGTGCAAGACTATGTGCGCAAGTGTGGCTTTCGGCAGGTGGTTCTGGGGCTCAGCGGCGGGATTGACTCTGCCCTGGTTGCGGCGATCGCCACGGCAGCCTTGGGCACTGAAAATGTATTAGGCGTCTTGATGCCGTCGCCCTATAGCTCCGACCATTCGGTGACAGATGCCCTAGCGCTGGCAAAAAATCTAGGCATCGCCACTCACACTGTACCCATCGCGCCATTGATGGAATGTTTTACCCAAGCCCTAGGCCCCTTATTTGCCGGAACAGAGGCAGGCATTGCCGAAGAAAATATCCAGGCGCGGATTCGTGGCAATCTGCTGATGGCGATCGCCAATAAGTTTAATCGGCTGCTGATCTCAACTGGAAATAAGTCTGAGCTGGCCGTGGGCTACTGCACCCTCTACGGGGATATGAGTGGGGGACTGGCGGCGATCGCGGATGTTCCCAAGATGCGCGTCTATGAACTATGTCGGTGGCTCAATAGTCCTGAGGCACAGCCTTGGGTAGAGCTACGGCAGGGGAATGGCGATCGCGCTGAGATTATTCCAACCAATATCATCGACAAAGCGCCTAGCGCAGAGCTTAAGCCAGGACAGATTGACCAAGATTCCCTGCCGCCCTACGAAATTTTGGATGATATTTTGTATCGGTACATCGATCAGCATCAGTCTCTTGCGGAAATCGTGGCCAGCGGCCATGACCCCGAAGCCGTCCAGAGGATTTTGACCCTCGTTAAACGGGCTGAATTTAAGCGACAGCAGGCTGCACCTGGGCTCAAAATTACCGATCGCGCCTTTGGTACCGGCTGGCGAATGCCCATTGCCTCGGAGTGGGATGCAAAATCTTACAATAGAGAGAGCGGATGCGGAGGATAGCGCAGCACCATGACCACTACCACCCAAAAGCTCACGTTTGAAGAGTATCTTACCCATGCAGACGGGACGGATAGCCGCTACGAACTGGTCGATGGAGAACTCATCCCCATAAGCCTAGGGACTGGAAAGCATAGTGACATCATTGAGTTCTTACATGAACAATTCCGAGATCAAATCAGGCAAGCAAAACTTCCCTGGACTTGTAAGCAAATGACCGTTGGGGTGCGATCACCCCGTGGGCGCAGTTGGGATACCTCTCGTATTCCTGATATCACCATTTTGTCTCTCGCCCAGTGGGAATCCATGGCAGACCGAGAAGCCATCATCAATTTCAATGAACCACCTCCCTTGTTGGTGGTTGAAGTGGTAAGCCCTTCTACTAAAACGGATGACTACCGCTCAAAACGCTCTGAATATGGGCTGCTGGAAATTGCTGAGTACTGGATTGTGGATGCGATCGCCCAGAAAGTTACTCTGTGTGTTTTAGATCATGAATTTTATGATGTGACAGAATTTCAAGGCGAAGAACACATTCTGTCTCCCACCTTTCCAAATCTAGGCTTGACATCGGCTCAAGTATTAGCAGCCAGACTATAAAGCACGTCTCACCATACGCATTCACCCTAAAAGACTCCATGACTGGCTTGTCGTGGGCCTTTGATTTTGATGATGACTCGATGTCTGACGCTGCTGCAACAGAAGTTATCTCCTCATCTATTGTATGTTGATGGCAATAAAACCTATACTGGAAGACTGTGACTTCATTAGTTTGAAGAGGAAGTGATATGTCGCGATATAGAGGCGCTCGCCTTAGGATAGTGCGTCGCCTGGGAGATTTACCGGGTTTGACAAGAAAATCGGCTCGACGGGCTTATCCGCCGGGTATGCATGGCCAAGCTCGGAAGAAAAAATCCGAGTACGGCGTTCGGCTAGAAGAGAAGCAAAAGCTTCGCTTTAACTATGGTCTGACAGAGCGTCAGCTCTTGCGTTATGTGCGTAAAGCACGGCGCGCAGGCGGTTCTACTGGACTAGCCCTGCTTCAGCTCTTAGAAATGCGTTTAGACAATACGGTCTTTCGCTTGGGCATGGCCCCCACGATTCCTGCTGCGCGTCAGCTCGTGAATCATGGCCACATTACGGTGAACGGTTCAACAGTCTCAATTCCGAGCTATCAGTGTCGTGCTGGTGAAGAAATTGGGGTCAGAAACCGCGACCAATCTCGCAAGCTAGTAGAAGCAAACCTTCAGTTCCCTGGATTAGCCAATATTCCGGCCCACCTTGAGCTAGATAAGGCCAAGCTCCAAGGTAAGGTCAATGGACTCGCAGAACGGGAATGGGTTGCCCTCGAAATTAATGAGCTTCTGGTGGTGGAATACTACTCTCGTAAAGGCTAGACGCAGTCTACAATTCCCGCGGCAATGTTTAACACTTCTTGTTTGGCTCTTGGATCCGTCAGTCCGAGAGCCTTTTTTAATATGAGTTGGACAAAAAACAACCGCCCCTCATCGAACGCCCGTCTAAACGGTTGCTAACGCCAGAAATACTCCCATCAATCGAGTTGGGCAGATCCAATCCTGGGATGGGCGCTTATCAAAGAATCGACTAGAGGATGTTGAGGGCCCCTGCGATCGCCCGAAAGCTCTCCAGTCCTGCCTCTAGGTTTTCGACGATTTCTTGAGCCAAAATGTCTGGGTCAGACAGGCTATCTAGATCTGTAAGACTTTTGTCTCGCAGCCAGAAAATGTCAAGGCTGGTCTTATCCCTAGCAGCTAGCTCTTCGTAGGAAAACTTGCGCCAGCGGCCTTCTGGGTTTGCTTCTGACCAGGTTTCTTGGCGATCGCGGCGATTCTGTGGGTTATAGCAATCGATAAAGTCTTGGAGATCTGCTTTTTTCAGAGGATTTTTCTTGAGGGTGAAGTGGATGTTGGTACGGAAATCGTAGTACCAGACTTCTTTAGTCCAGGGGTCTTTGGCGGCGGGTTGATTGTCGAAAAAGAGGACGTTGGCTTTGACGCCTTGTTTATAAAATACGCCTGTAGGGAGACGGAGGATGGTGTGCAGGTCTGTATTTTGGAGCAGCTTTTTACGGACGGTTTCGCCTGCACCCCCTTCAAATAGGACGTTATCGGGCAGGACGATCGCCGCTTGGCCTGTGGTTTTGAGGATGGTGCGGATGTGCTGAACAAAGTTGAGCTGTTTGTTGGAGGTGGTGGCCCAGAAGTCTTGGCGGTTGTAGGCTAGGTCTTGTTCTTCTTGTTCGCCTTCTTCGTTGGTGATGTTGATGCTGCTTTTTTTACCGAAGGGCGGGTTGGCTAACACGTAGTCGAAGCGTTCTCCGGTGTCGGCGAGAAGGGCATCTTGGGCGGAAATCATGCTTTCGCTGGTGATGTCGCCGATGTTGTGCAAAAACATATTCATGAGGGCGAGGCGGCGGGTGTTGGCGACAATTTCGTTGCCTCGGAAGGTGAAGAATTTGAGGTATTCTTTGTCGTCTCGGTCGAGCTGGTGATTTTTAACGAGAAAGTCGTAGGCGGCGAGGAAGAAGCCTCCGGTGCCGCAGGCGGGGTCGGCGATGGTTTTGAGGGGTTGGGGGCGGATGCATTCGACCATTGCCCAGATGAGGGCGCGGGGGGTGAAGTATTGGCCTGCGCCGCTTTTGGTATCTTCGGCGTTTTTCTCTAATAGCCCTTCGTAGATGTCGCCTTTGACGTCGGCTCCCATGCGTACCCAGCTTTCTTGGTCAATCATGTCGATGATTTTGAGCAGCAGGGCTGGGTTTTGGATTTTGTTTTGGGATTTGGTGAAGATTTGCCCCAACATTCCTTTTTGCTGGCCAAGGGTACGCAGGGTGTAGATGTAGTGTTTTTCGAGTTCGTCGCCGCGTTTGGTGCTGAGGCTTTCCCAGTTACAGTCGGCAGGGACTCCGGTATCGCGTTTGTAGGGGGGCTGGCTATATTCGTGGGCCATTTTGAGGAACAGCAGGTAGGTGAGCTGTTCTAGGTAGTCGCCGTAGCCAACGCCGTCGTCGCGGAGGACGTTACAGAAGTTCCAGACTTTGGAGATGATGCTGGCGGTGTTGCTCATGGGGGGTGTTACTTTGACGGTTGTCGCCAATTTTCGATGGTTAAAGGTTTACGTCTTTGGGCGGGGTCAATTCGCTACGAGTGCTTTCAAAGATGATGCTGTCCCCAGTTCCGCTATAGTTCAATACAATATCAGGCCAAGCGGTAGGCGAGGATTGAGTAGTCCAAGCTTCAAGGGCTTCACGGATAATGGTGTTGCGGGTTTTGCCTTGTTGTTTTGATAGGTAATCAAGCTTTTCAATGAGGCTCTCTTCAAGACAGATGTTGAAGTTCATTGGAGAATAACAAAACAGTCGCAATTTAATGCTGACATAATTTCGCTCAATCAATGGCTTGAACGCAGGGCTTTTAAGTCGTAATCATCGGTGAATTGGATTGAGCCTGAGAGGTGTAGGAGGTTCTTCTTTTTACAGAATTATTTCTTTGAGGATTAGTCTGTTTTATCAATTAACGCAACTCAAAATTCATGCCGATAAGTTACAAGCATCATGTTTGATAAAAATCAACCCTATAACGACCTTCCCTTGCTCCCCCCTTCCTCAGACTTGGAAACCAAAGCAGTTCTCAAACGGGCGATCGCAGCTAACCGAGCACTTGCCGAATTAAAAGGAGTGGGGGACTTAATTCCCAATCAGACCGTGCTATTGAGTACTTTGGCACTTCAGGAGGCCAAGCTATCATCAGAAATTGAAAATATTGTTACCACGAATGATGAACTGTACCGCGCACTAGCAGATGATGATCATCACACCGATCCTCAGACGAAAGAAGTCTTGCACTACAACACAGCACTATGGTTTGGGGTACAAAGTCTAATGTTAGGACAACCTCTTGCTACACGATTGTTTGAAGACATTGCCCGGAATATTAAGCCCAGCATTTCAGGAGTGCGTAAGATCCCTGGAACCAAAATTGTAGATGGCGAAGGTGAAGTTATTTATACACCACCAGAAGGAGAGGCATTGCTTCGGGATAAATTAGAAAATCTTGAAAACTTCATCTATGATGACTCAGACGATTTAGATCCTCTCGTCAAAATGGCAGTGATTCATTATCAGTTCGAGGCCATACACCCCTTTACGGACGGGAATGGTAGGACAGGGCGCATTCTAAACATGCTTTATCTGGTAGAGCAAAAATTACTGGAATTTCCGGTACTTTATCTGAGCAGCTATATCATTCAGCACAAAAACGACTATTACAAAGGGCTACGACACATTACAGAGAAAGAAAGCTGGGAGCCCTGGATTCTCTATATGCTGCAAGCCATTCAAGAAACGGCACTACTAACCCGTAACAAGATTTTGGACATCAAGAAACTTATGGAGGCCGTCACTGAGTCGGTCAAACAAGACTTACCCAAGGTCTACAGCAAAGAATTGGTTGAGGTTCTGTTCCGACAGCCTTACTGTAAAATCCGGTTTTTAGAAGAGGCCAACATCGCCAAACGACAGACCGCTTCAATGTATTTACAGGAGCTAGAGAGGGTTGGAGTGCTCCAAAGCTATAAAAAAGGTCGTGAGCGATATTTTATAAACGTCCCGTTCTACAATCTCCTAATCAGATGAGTTTTAGTATATGTCGATTTTTTTCAAAAAAATCGACATATTTTATAAACATGTTTACGCTATCGACATATGCCCGAAACCTGTCGATAGATGATGATTTGATCGACAGGTTTGGCTTTTGGGGTAAGGCTGGGGTGAAGACCACGTTAATCCATGTGGAGGCATCAATCCTCAACATGGCGATCGCCTCTCAGTGCTTTGTAGTCGTAGTCATCGGCGAGTTGGATTTGGCCTGAAAGCTCCAGTAGGTTTTTCTTTTTCCGCGATTGTCGCTTTGAGGCAGGGGTCGGTTTGCCGTTTTTCTGGGCTTCGCGTTCGGCTCGGATGCGCTCTAGCAAGACTGAGGCGGGTTCGTCGTTGGGGTCTTGGGGGACGAGTTTGCCTTCAAAGGCTTGCTTGAGGATGCTTTGGCGCAATGCTTCGGCTTTTTTGAGGTTGGTTTCGATTTCTGCTTCGAGGCGATCGCAAATAGAAAGCCGAGATTCAATCTCATCGACTATTTGATTTTGTTCGCTGAGCGAGGGTAAAGCAATAATAATTTCTTTAAGATTGGTCAGATTTAAGCCAGGTTTACCAGCACCATAGGCAGCTTCAGTCAGTTGGGAGCGACCATTTTGAGGACTAATAATCCAGTAATAAATGAATTTTCGATTTACATACTTTGTCAATCTCACCAATCCGACATGCTGGTTCACATAAGCAGCTTTATCAAATTCAATCTTAACTAATGCAGTCTTAGTAACATTAGCTCCAGTAATTGTGATAAGAAGATCTTCAAATTTTATGTTAGTGCGTTTTCCTTCTACACCTTGTGGAAGCGTCACATAAGCTACATTACTTAAATCAAGTTCATCAGTACTAATATTTTGTGCTCGAATAAAATAATCTCCAGACTCAGAATAATATTCTGCCCAGCCACGCGATCCACTTGTAATAAGAAGACTGAGCTGATCAAGTGTTACTAAATACCAGCCCTTAGGAATTTGAAATAACGTTTCTGTCTCTGGCAAAAGAGAATTTTGGAATCTACCTTGATAGCGACGTTCCCGCTCGGCCTTAATTTGCGCCAGCAAAACCTCCACAGACTCAAGTTTACCTAGCCGTTTTTGCTCTTCCCGCCATTGCGCCGTCAGCTTTCCCTCAAATGCCCACTTCAAAACCGCATGACGATAAACTTTAAGTTGTTGCTGCGCATTTTTGAGACTGTCAATACCGCTATCAAGATCGGAAAAAAGCTCTTCGATTTTTTCTACAATGCGTTTTTGTTCATCTATTGGACATAGTCTAATAGGAATTTTACTCAATTTCCTCTGATTAATGGAAGATTGGTTTACAGCTCTTTGGGCAACTTTTATGAAGACACCTTTCACTCGAAGAAATTTGAGGTAATAATTAAGATAGGGAGATGAAATCCACCTACTAGGTCTTAGAAGAAGTAAGTTTATTCCATGAATTAGTGTTTTGGGTAATCCTTTATATAAGGCAGTCTTCCCAAGATGAGAATCACTATTGATATGGCTAAATAATATATCTCCTGATTTTAATCCATATTTATCAATAAAATCTTTAGATGTTTCTTGAACATATTTAACTCTATTTGTATCAATAAAACCATTTGATATAGTCTCAATTCTAGTGATAGGAAAGCCTGCACATTCTGAAAATTGAGTAGCAGAGCTTCCGTTGCTCAATCTGTCTAGTAATTCTTCTAGAAAACAAAGATGCCAATTTTCTGGCAAGGTTTCAATTTCATGATATATTTCAGTCGTATTATCAATAAAATCATCAGTCATACTGATTCGGCAAAATCTTGTTTTATTAGTGTATTTTAACAGACTAATTAAATGTTAGTACGGTATTTTCCTATTCCTTATAATAGCTTTTTCTGCTCATAAATTCCTGTCTACTATGCTCATTTACTCTATTAATCCCCTGCACTAAAAACCTCATCTGCCGTCAGCATCAAGCTTGGAAAACCTGGTGAAATCAGCACATCCCCCCGTCGAAAAAGCTGTGTTTCATACACCCCATCCACCAAACTGCAAATCGTAATGGTAGACTGCTTCGGCGACCCAATATAGCGTCGTCCCCCCAGCCCCTTGTAGTCCACAATCCAATACTCAGCAATCCCCATCGCCTCATAATCTTCAAACTTACGGGCATAATCATCCGGCCAATTCGTCGAAACCACCTCCACCAACAGCTTTACCGAACTCGCCAGCGTAATCACAGATTCCCGTTCCCAAAACGGCTCTAGCCCCAACGCAGCCGCATCAATCATCAACACATCCGGCTTATAGCCATTTGCAGAGTCCAACGGCTGCACCAGCGCCGTATTTGGGATGAAATAAGCCAAATTCTCTCGATCAATCAACACATTCAGCTTGCGATTGAGCAACCCCACCACCTGCTCATGAGGCCCAGTCGGCTGCATTTCAACCACCACTCCATCGTGCAACTCGTAACGCCCCGTCTCCGGCTTCCACGCCAGAAACTCCTGAAAACTCATTCCCTGGGATATAGCCTGAACCATTGCACACCTTCACTTGCTAAGGAGCTTGGATTTAAGCTCTCCACCCTTGCCCCTCACCCCCAGCCCCTCTCCCAGCGGGAGAGGGGAGCTAGAATCCTAAAGCTTTTCTTCTTCTTGTCCTCCTTCTCCCCATGGGAGAAGGGGTTAGGGGATGAGGGGAATTCATACTGCCATCCAACCCGTAACTCATTCATCAATCCTAAGCCGCCAACGCTTCATTCATCTCTTCTAAAATGCTATCCATCTCCTCCCCAAACAGCTCATGCATCCGCCCCAAACCCCCTTCTCCATCAAACGGTGCATAGTCCAAATCATCCCGCTCCACATGAAACGAACTCATCACATGATCCTTAATCATCCGTAGCCAGCCCATCTGTACCTCCGTAAACTTAGGCGCAGCCCCCGCCTGCTTCTTAAATACCCAAGCCTGAAAATTCCGATTCACCGTCGCCTCATAGGGCGTCAGCACCTCATCAACCCCCGTCACCCGTCGGATCAACGCCACCAGCGCCGTCAACTCGCTAATTGGGTTCGTGGTTTGCAGATTCTCCAGCCGCGCATAGGCTTGCCACACATGGAGCGGAGCCAAATTCGGTTTTTGAACCTTAAGCGCATCCAACACCTCCTTCATCATTGCGTAAGTCACCGTCCGGCGTTGATAGGGCAAACTGTAAAAAATCTTCAGTGCCGTAATCTCATCCTGATTGCGCGCAATAAACTGGGCAAAATCTTCCACCAGTACCGCCGCCTGATCTTGAGCCTGATCATCCCAACCCGCCTTCAGCACCCGATCCAAATTCACCGTATCGATCACCTGCTCATGCACCTTCCGCACATTTTCCAGATAATCCACAATCTCGCCCGTAAAAAGACCCGCCGCCTGCCGAATTAAAGATTGCTGCGTCGCCTCGCTCTGGTCAGCCGTCGGCTCCTGCCCAGACGCTAACCCATAATCGGCCTGAGCCTGCTCTCGAATCGCATCCGGGTCATAGGCACGCAGCAGCGCCCTCGAAATATCGCCCGGTTCTAGCCCACCTGTCAGCGCCTTCAATCCTTCCCGTTCCTTGGGTTCCATCTGCCGATCCAAGCGACTCAGCCGCCCCGCCAAAGAATCGAACGCATCCGCATCCTGCGCCCCCATCATGATGCCCATCATCAAATCCTTCAGCGGCACCCCCTTCTTACGCTCCAGTGGGCGGCTATCGGTCTTACAAGACTTCGTCACCCCCACCGCATCCACAACCACAAAATGGGTCTTTGCCGAAAAAGCTGAGGGCGTCACCTTCTTCAAATCGTCATAGCCCAGCGTGCGCGTCCCCCGCCCCTTCATCTGCTCAAAATAATTTTTAGACTTTACATCCCGCATAAAGAACACGCATTCTAGGGGCTTCACATCCGTCCCCGTCGCAATCATGTCCACCGTCACGGCAATGCGTGGATTAAAGTCATTGCGGAACTGCGCCAGCACCGACTTCGGGTTATCCACTGACTTGTAAGTAATCTTTTTGCAGAAGTCATTTCCCTCACCAAACTCCTCCCGCACAATCTTAATGATGTCATCGGCATGGCTATCAGACTTCGCAAAAATCAGCGTCTTTGGTACTTCCACCCGATGCGGAAAAATCTCCGGCAGTTTCTCCTTAAAGGCTTTCACCACATTGCGGATCTGACTGGGGTTCACCACATCCCGGTCAAGCTGCTGCCCCGTATAGCTCAAATCCGTATCGAGCTGCTCCCATCGCTGCCGCCGAGATAGCTTTTCCCGCTTCCCAATATATTCCTTCGCTTTAATCTGACTGCCCTGCTGCGTAATCTCCGTCTCAATCACATAGATCTCGTGACCTACATTCACCCCATCGGCGATCGCCGCCTCATGGGTATACTCGCTCACCACATTTTCATTAAAAAAGCCGAAAGTTCGCTTGTCTGGCGTTGCCGTCAACCCAATCAAAAACGCATCGAAATAGTCCAGCACCTGCTGCCAAACGTTATAAATTGAGCGGTGACACTCATCAATAATGATGAAATCAAAAAACTCAATCGGTAGTTTGTCGCTATAGACCACCGGCAACGGCTGCTTCGGCTGTACCCGCTCATTGGGGTTCTCCTCCTCAGCCCGTTCGTCCAAATCCTCACCCTTCAGGATCGAGTACAGTCGCTGAATTGTAGAAATGCAGACCTGGCTATCCGTCGCCACATAGCGAGACTGGAGCCGCTGCACATTATAGAGTTCCGTAAACTTGCGATTGTCGTCGCTGGGCGTGTAGGCCATAAACTCCTGCTCCGCCTGCTCGCCCAGGTTCTTAGTATCCACCAAAAACAGAACCCGCTTTGCCCCAGCAAACTTCAGCAGCCGATACACCGCTGTAATTGCCGTAAACGTCTTACCGCTCCCCGTGGCCATCTGCACCAAAGCTCTAGGCCGATTTTCCCGAAATGATTGCTCTAGCTTTGTGATGGCTGAGATCTGACAGGTACGAAGCCCCTCAGGCTCTAAAGCCGGAATATCGCAGAAACGACTCCGCAGGGAGTTGTTCTGTTTTTCCCAAGTTTGAAATGTTTCAGGGCGATGGAACGAAAAAACCAACCGCGATCGCGGCTTCGGATCTCGACGATCGGTAAAACGGGTTATGACCCCTGTGCTCTCATAGATGTAGGGAAGCGGCTCATTATTGAGGTATTTCAGCTTACTGTCAGCATATTCCCCAGACTGTTCTTCCACAGTCGTGAGCTGATGCCCCTTCTCTTCCCGCTTCGCCTCTATCACCCCAATCGGCTTGCGATCAACAAAGAGCGCATAGTCCACCGGGCCAACATCTGTCTGGTACTCTCGAACCGCAATGCCAAGGCCCGCATTCAGATTAATGGCATTTTTACCTTGGACAATCCAGCCAGACCCCCGAAGCAACCGATCAATTTGGTCTCTTGCAAGCTGCTCAGGATCTTGATTCAGTATTGCCATCAGCGCTAGAACCCCTTCCTCAGAAGGCTACTTAAATCAAACGGTTTTGACATGAATTAATTTACATGAATTCATTCACATCAATTAATCATTGCTCGAAAAAAGTGAAAGCCTTGAGCTTTCACGAAAAAGGTTTAATGAGTTACTACTGCTTTGGCGACAGTGGTTAAATTCTAGTAGCCACGGTCTGTCCCCGATATTTCTTAGATTAAATCAATCCGCAAAAGAATGGGCACATCCCGACTGGAACGGGAGACCCCCACGATGTCAACATGGGGCTGATGTAGCCACAAGAGCGTCCATTCTGGCATCAACGAAACAGTTCTGTTTTGGCTTTACGATTTAGTTTGCATCTCATCCAGTGCTAGATTCAGCTTCAATACATTCACCCCTGGTTCCCCAAAGATGCCTAGAAATCGACCATCGGTGTGTTGGACAATCATTATTTCAAGGCGGTTCGTATCTAGCTTTCGCGCTTTGGCGACCCGCTGAATCTGCGCTTTTGCGGCCTCTGGCGTGATGTGAGGGTCGAGGCCTGACCCAGAGGTGTACACAAGATCGGCGGTAGGTTGAATGCCTGCTTCTTTGAGCCTGGGGAGATCTCCGGCGATCGCCTTTTCTGGCTCTGCATCTACTGTCCCCTTGATTCGATCCAGCAGCGCAGGGTTACTGGGGGCAAGATTGCTGGCTCCCGATACCCCTGTTTTGAGAATGCCCGCTTCGTCTTTTTTGGGGTCGGCGGTGCTGTAGCGAGTGGTGCTGGGGCGGCTATTGAAGTAGCGATCGCTCGTAAAGGGCTGACCCATTAAAGCAGAACCCACCACTTGACCTTGGGCATTAGTGAGCAGGCTTCCATTGGCCTGAAAGGGAAACACCACCTGTCCAAAGGCAATCATCGTAAAGGGGTAAATAACAGCGGTCAGCACCCACAGCACCAGGGTAACTCGGATGGCTCGACTGGCTTCACGGGCAACACTCATTAGAATTTCTCCGGTGCAAACATGACAAAGAAGAGGTAGATCGAGAGCGCAACGGTGACCAAGCCCAAAAGACCTAAAGCATAGGCTTGAGTTCGAGAAAACTCATTGCCAGTAGTAGCTTGAACCGCAGGGGCTACAACTAAGTTGAGACACATGAGTAGCAGCACACGAGGGGGTAACTTTTGTCTGCTGAAGGCAGCCCATAGTTCAGAGAAATTACTCATAGTCAGTTTCAGGGTTCGATTCATCGTTTTTACCAACATTTTACTTAGAGCGTTATTTCAACATAAACACCATTGTGATCACTGAGCTTGATATCATCTTCTGTTCTGCCTTCCCAACACGCTACCAACGATATTTCAGCCCAGTCTTCACTAAGACAAATATGGTCAATATTATGTCGCTGCATGGGTTTCAATTCATCCGTTAGGCAAACAAGATGATTTCGCTTTAACTGCTCAGTAAGTAAAGCACGACCTTTCTCTGTGCCGTACCAGTTGGATTCATCCCTCGATTGATTGAAGTCTCCTGCAACAAGTAGCCCAGAGCCAGAATTTTCTTGAAGTAAGCGATGCCAGTCATCTCCATGCAGTTGAATAGACTTGTAATGTTCTTCCCAGTTTTTGGACTGTCCATCTTTGCCGCGATCGCCATGCCAGGTAATAATAGTTCCATAAATTAGAAGATTTCCAGAGAGAAGATTGAGAGAAACGCAAACTGCAATATCTGAGTCAAAGGTGTTTAGTAAATGTCCAGAAAAGGAAGACCTAACCCAAATCGTTGTGTAGGAATCTTTTTTAAAATCCTCCGTTGTCGTGAATTTGTGATAGTTCTTGGATAGGTCAATTGCTAAATTATTCGTTTCTGTCAAGATCCAAATATCAGCATCAACTCTTTGAATCTGTGCCTCAATATGAGGTTTTTTCTTCCAGCTATTCGGCTTCGGATGATCTAAGTTCCAGGTCGCAATTTTCAAATTTTTGGGAGTCATAGCAACTTAATTCAGTCGGATCAGCTCAATTATGATGACTCTCTAAGCAAGTGGAATCAATACATCAATAATTTTGATGGCAATAAACGGCGCAATTACACCGCCTAAGCCATAGATCAACATATTGCGGCGCAAGAGCTGATCGGCGGTCAGGGGCCGGAACTGAACCCCTTTTAGGGCTAAGGGAATCAAGGCCGGAATAATCAGGGCGTTATAGATCAGTGCCGAGATAATGGCGGACTGTGGACTTTTTAGCCCCATAACGTTCAGCGACCCAATCCCCGCCGCTGCAAAGATCGTGGGGATAATGGCAAAGTATTTGGCGATATCGTTGGCGATCGAAAAGGTGGTAAGCGCTCCCCGCGTAATCAACAACTGCTTCCCGATGGTGACTAGGTCAATCAGCTTGGTGGGGTCAGAGTCTAGATCCACCATATTGGCCGCTTCCTTAGCGGCCTGGGTGCCGGAGTTCATGGCTACGCCCACGTTCGCTTGGGCGAGGGCAGGGGCATCATTAGTTCCGTCCCCTGTCATGGCAACCAGTTTACCTTCGGCTTGCTCCTTGCGAATCACGTCAATTTTGTCTTCCGGCGTGGCCTCGGCAATAAAGTCATCCACCCCCGCTTCTTTGGCGATGACCGAGGCCGTGATGCGGTTGTCGCCCGTGAGCATGATGGTTTTCACTCCCATGCGGCGAAGCTGGTCGAAGCGCTCTCGTAGACCAGGTTTCACAATATCTTTGAGGTAAATGACCCCGTAGATCTCGTTATCCTGACAGACCGCGAGGGGCGTGCCTCCCAATCGGGAGACTTTCTCGTAGGCGGCATCGAGCTGGGCGGAAATGGTGCCCCCCCGCGAATCTCCAGAGGAGACGCTTCGCGATCGCACAAAGCCCTTCACCGCATCCACGGCTCCCTTACGAACTTCCTGTCCACCCGGAAGATTGGTGCCGCTCATCCGGGTGCGGGCAGAGAATTCTACCCCTTCGGCTTGAGTCGGGTCAAAAGTTGTTTTGGCTTGATGCTGTTGTTCGGCAAGCTGGACGATGGACTTGCCCTCTGGGGTTTCGTCAAAGATGCTGGCGGCGAGGGCAACCTGGGCGACTTCCTCTACGCTGTGTCCATTCACCGGAATAAATTCATTCGCTAAGCGATTGCCCAGGGTAATGGTTCCGGTTTTGTCGAGGACAAGGGTATTGATATCGCCACAGGCTTCCACGGCTCGACCGGAGGTCGCAATGACGTTAAACTGCGCCACCCGATCCATCCCCGCTATACCGATCGCACTCAGTAAGCCGCCAATGGTGGTGGGAATCAGGGCCACCAGCAGGGAGATCAAAATGGCAATCGTGGTGGGTGCCTGAACATAGTTGGCAAGGGGTGATACCGTCGCCACCACAATCAAAAAGACTTGGGTTAAGACCGTCAGCAATACCGTGAGGGCAATTTCGTTGGGGGTTTTGGTGCGCTCTGCCCCTTCGACGAGGGCAATCATCCGGTCAATAAAGCCTTGGCCTGGGTCGGAGGTGATGGTGAGAATTAACTCATCAGAAAGAATCCGCGTCCCGCCCGTTACGGAACTGGCAATATCGGTTCCGGGCTGTTTCAATACCGGAGCCGATTCCCCCGTAATGGCAGACTCATCCACGGAGGCGACTCCCTTGATCACCTCCCCATCGGCGGGAATCATGTCTCCCGCAATCACTTTCACCTGATCGCCTCGCCGTAGTTCCGTGGAGCTAATTTCTTGAATCGTACCGTCGGGCAATAGCTTACGGGCGATCGCCTCGGAGCGGGTAGAGCGCAGCGAATCGGCCTGAGCCTTACCCCGCCCTTCTGCGACGGCTTCAGCAAAGTTGGCAAAGACTACTGTAAAAAACAGAATGATTGTAATGAGTCCGTTGAGAATCCGCTGCTGCCCCGCATCGGCCTGGACGGTGCCAAACAGATTGGGGTCGAGGGTGACGAGGGCTGTGACCCCTGTACCCACCCATACGATAAACATCACAGGGTTTTTGACCGCGTTGCGCGGGTCGAGCTTGAGAAAGGCTTCCCGCACGGCGCGTTGGTAGAGGCCGCTCAGGTTGGCTTTAGGGGTGTGGCGGCGATCGCCCCGTTTACCGCTGGGTATGCGAAGGGGTTTCCCTTGGGCGTTGTTTGGCGTTTGCATAGTGTGTTGAGTTATCCAATCCCTTTGGCAATTTGAAAGGCTTCGGCGATCGGCCCTAGAGCCAAGATCGGAAAGAACGTCAGCGCCCCCAAAATTAAAATCACCCCTGCGGTGACGCCAATAAAGAGTCCCGTATCGGTGCGAAGGGTGCCTGTGGTGAGGGGGACGGGCTGCTTGCGAGACATGCTGTCTGCCAACAGCAGCAGCGCAGTAATCGGCACGTATCGCCCCACCAACAGACTGAAGCAGGTACTCAGGTTCCACCAGAGGGCGGTGGTGGTGGGGGTCGCACCAGCGGCGATCGCAAAGGGAGAGGGCTGAGAATCCCCTAGCCCCTCAAATCCAGAACCATTGTTCGCAGCGGCGGAGGCGTACTCATAGATCACCTGAGCCAGCCCATGAAACCCAGGATTGCTAATGCCTCCCAACTGGTCGGGGAAAGCCAGGGTAATGGCACCTGGAATCAGAATGGCGATGGGGTGAACCAGCAGCAGCAAAAAGCTCGCCAGCACCACCTCCCGCTTCTCGATTTTGCGTCCCAAAAATTCTGGGGTACGCCCTACCATTAGCCCCGTCACAAAGACCGCCAAAATCAGGTAGGCAAACAGATAGGCCGTCCCCGTCCCCTGCCCACCCCAGACAATTTGCAAAAACATATCCGAGAGGGTAACGAAGCCCCCGCTGGGCATAAAGGAATCGTGAAGACTGTTGACCGCCCCCGTCATGGTTCCCGTCGTCGAAACTGCGTACAGGGCAGACTGTGCCCAACCAAATCGAACTTCCTTCCCTTCTAGATTGGGAACCTGCCCCCCTAGCAAGGCATTTACTGCCGGGTTGCCCTGGTATTCGCCAATCCCCACCACAAGAATGAACGCACTATAGAGCACCAGCACCATGCCATAGATCAGCCATGCCTGCTTGCGGTTGTTGGCAAAGATACCGTAGGTATAAATCAGCGACGTGGGAATCGCCATCAGCCCCACAATTTGCAGCAGGTTCGTAAACGGGCTGGGGTTCTCAAAGGGATGGGCTGAGTTGATGGCAAAGAATCCGCCCCCGTTTTCTCCGAGCTGCTTGATAATTTCAAAATGCGCGACGGGGCCACGGGCGATCGCCTGACTCACCGTCGGATCTTCTAGGGTTGGGATGACTACGGTTCCCGCTAAGGTTTCCGGCACCCCTGCTGCTATAAAAACGATGGCTCCCACGAGGCTAATGGGGAGCAGAATTCGGGTAATGGAGCGAAGGAGGTCTACATAAAAATTACCCAACGGTCGCCCCGTCAGCCCTCGAATGAAGGCAATCCCCACGGCTAGTCCGGTTGCGGCTGAGGTAAACATCGGGTAGCCCAGCCCCCACAGTTGGCTGCCATAGCTGAGGTACGTTTCGCCAGAATAGTGCTGCTGGTTGGTGTTGGTAATAAAAGAAATGGTGGTGTGCAGCACCGTATCCCAGGTGGGGGCACCTACGCCCGTCGGGTTAAAGGGCAACCAGCCCTGATTGGCAATGATCAAAAAAATCAGTAGCGCCATCCCAAGGTTGCTGTAAAGAATGGCGCGGGCATACTGCCAGCCCGTCATGGCTTCCTGGGTTTGTATGCCCGTTAAGCGGTACAGCAGTCCCTCAACGGGATTGAGCAGTCGATCTAGAACTGTGCGATCGCCTTGGTAGACGCGAGCCATGTAGCCCCCCAGAATCGGGGTGATTGCCGCAATAATGCATAGCGTCAGAGCAATTTGAAACCAGCCTTGTAGCATGAGGGTAAAACCACCTGAAGGGTTTTGAGGGTTAAATCTCTGTCTTTCATCAAACAATGCTCTTCTCGAAAGCAGAAGGTATAGAAGGATATAGATTTGCGTTTAGATTTCTAAACAGCCGATTTATGCGGGAAGTGCAGCGGCGGTCTATACCGATTTGACTTGCGATCGCCGTTTCACCTCAGCCCTTCTTTGATGGTGAGAGAATTATGATGAGAGAACATACCTCCGACAATCGGCCCTGCCAACAATGGTCAAAACTCCGCAACAGTCCAAGCCATTATTGCCACCCCTAGAAAATGGCGATCGCCTGAGTCGCTATGAATTTGAGCGGCGCTATCGTGCCATGCCCCACCTCAAAAAAGCAGAACTGATTGAAGGAGTTGTGTACATGGCCGCTGCGCTCCGCTTTAGAAGCCATGCTGAACCCCATAGTCATCTCCTGCTCTGGCTGGGCAGCTATAAAGTTGGAACGGCTGGCCTTGCCTTAGGCGATACGCCCACCGTCCGACTCGATACTGATAATGAGCCTCAACCCGATGCAGTGCTGCTGATTGAAGAAGAAGCAGGCGGACAGTCTCGAATTAGTGCAGATGACTATATTGAGGGCGCACCTGAGTTGGTGGCAGAGATTGCGGCGAGTAGTGCGGCGATCGATTTAGGCGATAAAAAGCGAGTCTATCGCCGGAATGGAGTGAAGGAATATATTGTCTGGCAGGTGTTTGACCAAAAAGTAGACTGGTTTTACCTCCAAGACGGTGAGTATCTAGCTTTACCCATAGACCCAGATAGCGTAATCCGCAGTCGAGTTTTTCCAGGGTTATGGCTGGCAGTGGATGACTTACTGGCGGGGAATATGTCTCGTGTATTGGCAGTATTGCAAGAAGGGATAGCCAGTCCAGAGCACGCTGCATTCTTGCAACAGTTAGATCGTTAAGTAGATCGTTAAGGATTAGATTTCTTTCACGAATACCCCAAAGTGGTAGTTGAGAAACCCAATGGTAGTTGAGAAACTCAAGTTCTCAGCAATGGGGTACTACAGAGTCAGGGCGTTAGGCGACACCTAATCGGCGATCGCATTGATACAGCTCTCGGAATGTTGGGTTGTAGGCGATCGCATTTGTCCGTGATGCAGTTATCCACTGGAGATTGCTCTGGCAGTCTTTGCTGGAGGGGAATTCAGATGATTCGATTACAACTGGTGCGGCTACAATCTAGTGCGGCATGGCTTGACAGGGGCACCGCAGGATTGGGAGTATTCGAGCTTTCACAAGTCTGTGCGCGAAGAGAAGTATAACTTGAGGCGGGGGGCGGATACTTCAACTTCACTTGAATTTGAGGATGGCTCTGAGTGATTTATTGTAGGGTGGGTATGGGTTACGTGCCTCAACCCAAGTTACCATTACGCTGCGCCTGTCAAACTAACCGATACTTTATTTACAATCCCCTTGCGCTAAGGTTGTTTTGATATTGCTTCCTATGTAGATATATTGATCTTTGTCCTTATCGGCGTAGGCGTCTGAATTACAGATATGACTGTTGCTCGACACCATAGCAATTTCTTCTCCCCACAGAAAAGATATAGAAACACCATGTTCCATGTCCCAATCACAGTTTCCACTAAAATTCGCATAGAAATTGCCAACAATACTACCTTTGCCAATACTAAGCCGCGTCAAGTCAACATAGTTAAAAATG
Organism: Thermosynechococcaceae cyanobacterium MS004; assembly: GCA_022402525.1. Lineage (GTDB taxonomy): Bacteria > Cyanobacteriota > Cyanobacteriia > Thermosynechococcales > Thermosynechococcaceae > JAAURS01. Next base: position 2,723 of record JAKRSB010000081.1, on the reverse strand, counting down.
TCCTCGTCGGTCTTTAGCGGTGGCATCTCCTCAAGGTTTTCTTCACCGATGACAAGCGCAACATCTTTGTAATAAGCAAACAGATGTGGTTTAGTTTGTTTTCGATGATTAGCATTTAGTCTCAAGGTATTTTTTACCGTAAGCTCTATTTCTTTCTGAAACTGATCAAGCTCATTATCATCGAATTCAAGATGAATACGGAGTTCTTTGTTTTCAAGATAAGGAATAGCGATCGCATCAGAAAGCCAGTCGTACCATTTTTCACTTTGTACTTTCTTGAATCGAATACCATTAAAATATTTTTCCATTTTCAACTGCCTCGCAGCGCATCAGACTTAATCACTATCTAACTTTCATTGCTAAATGTTTGGAAAGCAACGAGGATCTACTCACTCTTATGGGCGTTTCGGTAAAGTATCCCATTAGACCAGCAGAGAGCCTAACGGTTTGCGCGTCACCGGACGGCATTGCACTTTGCATCATGACCGATAGCTTTGAGCGGTCGGCGAGCATGAGCGTTGTTAGATCATGTCGGTGGATATATAGAGCAAATTCCTTTCTGCAACACTTTCAATCTATAACCCAAAGATCCAGCTTCATCAGAATCTAGATTTTCAATCAGCCTATTCAATAATGAACAAAATTCAACCAAGGTTTTCTCTTGAAGGATTTTGCAAATATCTTGTCCAAGCAGGTATATATTTGCATCGAGAAAGTCAACTACTCCATCGGCAAGCTCTTCTGACAACTCAGAATAGACGCGCTCATCATCTTCATATTTCAATAAGATAAAATCAATATCTTCTAAATCTTTATTTGTGCGCTCTCCACGATCTCCCCACGCAAAAAATTTGAGAACCATAAAAGCTGGCGTATCAACCACTTGGATTTCTAGTTCATCTATAGTAGTGGTTTTCGCATGTAGAAGAGCTTCAGCAAAACCTGAAACATTCATAGAATTACCACTATCAGACCAGATAATTTCTTGATCTGGCTCACCAATTTCTCCAAATGGAACTATGTCAACCTCTATACTGGTCTCTATATGTATAAATTTGTGAGAGTTTTTTGTAGAATTAAAACGTGGAGATTCACCAGTCGTCAAAGATTTACGAAGTTCTTGATAGATTTCCCAGCTATCTATAGAAATTGCCACGTCCCAATCTTTAGTACTTCTTCCTTCTCCAAATTTCTGGTCAAATATTAGAAGTCTGGCTCCTGCGCCGACTAAAATCATTGGCAAATCCAACGAGCTGACTACATCAATTAAATCAGCCAAGACTTGCTTTTCTTTAGAGCCAATCATGTTTTTGTGCTAACTCTTCAATGTAGCGATCATAAATGAGTTGGGCAGTTTCCTTTAGGCGGCTGTTTCCAGTTCGAATTAGCTCTGCATGAATTAATAATGGATGAACAAGATTTTGTTGATTTTTTTCACGATCACATAGCTGATATTCAACATGACCAAAAGTTTGGAGCAATACAACATCACCATCTGGGTCAGGCTTCAGCTTTAACTTAACTGCTATTTGACGACTATCAGAGTTGTTGATCAAATGCAAGGTTGCACTAATAGGGCGAAGATAATCGGTCATTATTGAAGCAGCAAGTTCACCACCTATCAAGTAATTGAATTGCTTTGCACATTCTTTTATTTTATCTTTGACCTCTGGAAAGCCTCCTTTTTCAATGGGCGAGAAAGTTCCGAGAAGTAATTTTGCACGTAGTCTTTCAATATATCCTAGCTCCCAACGTTCAAGGAGCCTGACATAATCAACAATCTCATACCTTCCACGCCTACGTGCAATGTAATCTAAGTTCTGAAGTTTCTTAAGAATATTCTTTACCGTGTTTGGGGTAACACCAGAGATATGAGAAATCTCTTCATCAAAGTCATATTCTACAAGAAGATTGGGCTGACTAAGAAAAGCATATATAACTTGCAGGGCGGCAGCGGTGATTTCCAGAGATTTGCTTGCACCTTCTTTAGAAACTTGATTGCGAACTAATATATAAATTTCTGGACTATTTAGATAAATATTTCCATCAACATCTATGAATTCAATATTGTTCTTTAGAAGTTGCTCTACGACTACATTAGATAATCCACGAGTAACCAGCAATGGTCTTTCGGTATGTTTTAATCTTCCGCCTAAATTATAAAAATATTTAGTGACTTGTTCAATTACATCGTTTGTGAGTCCAGATTTAATCTCACAGACATAATTTACACTTCTGTTTGATGTCTTAATTATTAGTTTCCCATCAGCTAGAAACTCACTAGAAAAATAGGGTTCTTCTTGAATCGCTACCTCAATATGAGGTAGCGATTCAAGATAATTGAAACATTTTTGAAAAAGTGGGTTTTTGGGTTGCATTGGAATAATTGCCCACTTGGCTTCAGCAATATAGGTTTTAATTATACACTTTTGTTTGAAATCAAGGAAAGGATGATAAGCCATCTCTATTCCATGACGTAAGTAGTCTCAGTGAATCTCCATCACCAGAGTGTTGCCACCAATACAATTTGGTAGTTTGTCCACTGCAAGCTCTGAGTGATCTAACTATATGTAGACGGACAGCATCCACCTATGTCGCTCCCTACGGCATATAGATGGATAGCAGTCCAGCCATATCGCCTAATTTGGCATATAGACGGATAGTTGTCGGGAGCATCCCACTTTGGCAAAAACATTGCCTCAAGAGGAGTTGAGCGAACCACT
>JAKRSB010000009.1 GCA_022402525.1 Thermosynechococcaceae cyanobacterium MS004 | reverse complement strand
TTTTGTCGAGAGTTTGCCCTACCCAATAGGGTTCAAACCCTTATCCCACCGTACCTCTCTTAGTAAACTCTCGACAAAATAGATCATTTCGTCGAGAGTAAAACCGTTATTCCTTTTTCCAACTTTTGAGCGGGGATTAGGTTATGCCACAGGGACTAGAACCTTTACTCTGCATTACTTTTTACCTCCACAATGCCAAAAAAGATTCATAAGTTGGGATTTTAGTTTCAGTTATGGAAAAATTTAGGGAACCATTAGAAAAGCGCCTAATAAATCGTTATCACTCACCAAGAAAACATTTCTATTGCAAACACACTTTTCACAAATAAGATAGCTAAAAGCTCGTAACTTTTCGTAATATAAAATATGAGTGTCACCAGTCAAGCAACACAGCAAAAGTTTCCGTTCAACTATGAATTGGTATTCAACGGACTACTCAAAGTAGTTCCAGCATCTGGCTTGACTATCAAAAGTCAGGATAAGCTCATTGGGCGAATTACAGCAAGTACAGGAATGTCTCTATTTTCGTGGGGTGAAAATTTAGCAATTATTGTTGAAAAAATTGATGAAAATTCGACAATCATTAGTATTGAATCCGCGTTGAAACTAGGAACAAATATCGCTGGCACACACAGACATCAGAAGAATTTTGATCAAATAATATCCGCATTAAGTCAGTATTTACAAAAAGCTTAATACTGACCCAAATCAAGAACCCCGCCGCAAGCGGCGGGGTTCTTGATTTGGGTTCGAACTCTAGGATTTGGATTACAATCCCAAAGCTTCGCCGCAAAGCAGCGGAGAATATGACCTATACTCAATTTAAGTGAATTAATTTATTAAACTCTAATAATAAGGTTATTAATTGATTTTGCAGCTTCTATTTTATAGTCTTCTCTCACTTGAACCCTTCTACCTGAAATATTATGTCGCCCAGAATTTAGTTTATTAAATGATTGTCCTTTTGAAAAAGCTACAACACCCGTAGTTCCAAAATCGCGCATTTCGACGATACCTTTTTTTAACATTGAAAAAGTAAAAATATCAGGATTAGATCCAATAAGTTTTTGAATTTGTGTATCGATAGAAAGAAGAACTGCATTATATGCCGACGCTGCTCCCATATACTGAGTCAGGCGATTTTTTACAATTAAATGAACTTTTGGGAGTGTCCGATTTGCTGTATGAAGTTTGCTAGCAAAGGAATGTTGCGCATAAATTGGAGATGGTAAATACAAGCCATATATTAACGAAAATGCATTTTGTAAAGCTCTTCGAGATGAATCATCTGCCATAACTGGAAGAATAAGTCGATCTGTGATAGACAGTGCGATTTGTGTATAAATAGAAAAGCTAGGATTGCAATCAATAAATGCTATATCATAATCATCTTCTATTGGCGACAAAAAATCTTTCAGCCAATCAATTACTGCTAACCATGGATTAGACCCAGGTATTTGAGTATTAGCTAATGTTGAAATTGCGGTTGCTTGAAGTTCTAGTAAGGGATCTCCTGCCAATAGATCAACATTTGTCGGTATATGTAAATTAAAATTATTAGCACTAATAATAAAATCTCTAGGATTAAACACTGTAGGTGCAGAATATGGTTGAGGCAATCTTAGTTGAAAATATCCACCTACCGATGCTCTAGGAGTTCGTCCTTGAATTTCGAGTAACTTACTACTCCCCCTCCCAACAAGTCCCCCTAACATCAGCTCAGAGAGATTTGCCTGTGGGCAAAGATCCATAGTTAGGATACGTTTATCTGGATATTTTTCTGCATAGGCAAGAATAGACTGAAAGTTCAATGATGTCTTTCCAGTTCCACCCTTATTGTTCCAGAAAGCGTACTTCAACATAAAGTCTCCCCAGCAATACTTGATCTTGGTACTTAGTGTACCAAAGTCTGGGACTTAATGCACCAAAAATTGGATCATACGTTGGATCGCCTAGATCTTCCGTCATGCCTTAGTGCAGACTGATGAAGTCAGTTACTGCTTAACTAACTCTCAAGAGTTCACCTCAGTAAAGATTTTGGGAGTTCCCTAGCTAACAGAACTGCTCTATCACTTCTACCACTCTGCACTAGAGGTAAAATCCACCCTGCTTCGGTTGAGGTTTAACTTGTTTTTGCTGCTTTTTCCATTCTTGATAGACTGCAAAATCCCGATTCATCGCAGCAGTTGCATTCTCACTCAAAGGATGACCCTCAGAATACTCAGCAATCACTTCAGCAACTCGCTTGACATAGGCTTCTGAATGATTCAATCCAATAGCGACTGTTCTCCATTCCCGAAACTTTTCTAGCAACTTCTGACTCTGCTGAGCCTGACGGATATCAGCAATACGCTCTTGAACAGGCGTTAGCTGCAATACCTTGTGACTCTGGTACATCTCTTCCCCTAACTCGCTATACCGCCACTTGTGATATCGCTGTGCTGGCTCCTGCCAACGGCTAAAGTTTTCTTGAGCCTGCTCTAACTGTTGCTTAAGCTGCTTCAAACTCCGCTTCGTTTGCTGAAACTGGCTCTCTGCTGCTCTAACCTCTGCTGGCGGCGACCCAAACGGATTCTTCCATGACCGTGCCACTCCCAATCGCTCAACCTCCTGCTTTTGCTGAGTGGCGATCTCCCTTAGCTCTTCACACTGCTTGGCTAGCCTCTCCATCTCCGCCATTAGCTGCCGACCCCTATCCCAGTTCGGCTCTGACAATGCCTGACTAAAGTACGACCGTACCCGCTGCTCAACTGTCAATAGATCAGCATTGCTCCAACCTTGGGCGATCGCCAGCAGTCTTTGCTGCTCTACCTCAACCGCTTGAGTACCTTGGTCATCTGAATCTCTAGATTGTTCACTCGATTGTTGATCCGCTCCAGCATTGACGTGAAGCTGCCGTTCACCCCCATCATTACGATTAATCCGCTCAGGGCGCTGGCTGCTATCACTGTCGAGACGAGCGTTATCGTAATGGCCTTGATCCCCATCTGTTTGCCGTTCAACCACATCTGGATCGGACTCAACCGCTCCGCTAGCGGCATTACGTCTAGGTGCAGCTCGTTGAGATGAAGGTCTACTTTCTGAAGGGCGTTGCGCTGCTCTGTTCTCATCTCCTGCAACTGTTGCGCCAAGGTCTGGATTTGGCGCTCTAAGCTCTGAGTATTGGTCGCTGCCTCGCTCCGCTGCTGCACGACCGTCTCGATCTGGCTCAGGCGATCGCTGAGCGTCTTGTGACTGTCCGCCAAGTCTTGCAATATCTTCGGCAACTGGCTCAAGCGCTGCAAAATCTCCGGCAACGGCTCCAAGTCCTGTAAATCGCCCTCGATGTTCTGCATCTTCAGCTCTAGCTGCTTCACCCCCTCGATGTGGGCGAGGGCTGACTTCAGCATCTGTTGCGTGGTCTGGTTCTGCTTGTGCATCCCCTTCAGATGGATCGACAAGGTTTTCTCGTCGATCAGGATGCTCTTGGACTGTCCGTTCGGC
>JAKRSB010000080.1 GCA_022402525.1 Thermosynechococcaceae cyanobacterium MS004 | reverse complement strand
GTCTAACATGTCGTGAATCTCCTAGATTTGGTAAATGCGTTATTTTTTGGCTTTAATTTTGGTTTAATATTCTGTCAATCGGCATTTCGGCAATCAGCATTTTGGCAAAACTTTGCGAGAAGCAAAGTTGACCGCCCTAAAAGCTAACCGCTCTAAAGTGATCGCATCTAAAGTAAAACCCTAAAAGCGATTACTTCACTCAAGACAATCATTAAAGATTGACCCAATAAACACCGACTGCATTCCCAGAAGTTAACTCTATAATTCGTTACAGAATATAAAGTTCCGTAACAAAATGAGCAGCTTCAGCCAAAACCCTATACTCTCTCAAAGCGTTATACAGAGAGAATTTTACTGGAGCGGGTTGTTTATTCAACAACCCTAATGAATCAATTTATACAGTATTTGAGGTGCCTTCTTTTATCGAGCTGTCAGAATCCGTCATTTTTTAATAAAAATACATATTGAAGATATGAAAGGAGTTGCAGTAGTCATTTTGAAACTCGGTAAACTGAAGTGATACGTGAGTTTTAGGCTCCGAGTTTTAACGTGAAGTTTTACGTGCAAGTTTTGGCGGGAGAGGTGACATGGCAGTTTTACGCTTAGAAAATGGACAGCAGCTCACGGATCTTTCAGACATTCGCGAACAGCTAGCGATCCTTGGCATTCAGCTTCAGCACTGGCCGGTGGGCAGCAATCCTAAAGTGTCGGCATTGCTGGCTCAGGCAAGCCTGTCGGAAGACGAAAAGGTGACTGTACTGGCGTCCCTTGAGCATTATTTTGAAAAACTTCAGGCGGACAGCGGCTATCACTCCCGCGATCTGATTGCCCTGCACTCTGGCATTCCAAACTTAGAGGAGCTGCTTGCAAAATTTAGCAGCCCTCATACCCACGCAGACGATGAGGTGCGCTACATCATTGAGGGAGAGGGCATTTTTGGCTTTGTGAAGCCCGATGGTTCCCAAGTGGAGCTGACCATTCAGGCAGAAGAGTATATTAATGTTCCGGCCAATACTCCCCACTGGTTTTATCTCACGCCTCAGCGGCAGATTAAAGCGGTGCGCTACTTTAGCGGTACGGAGGGCTGGGTGCCAGAGTACGTGGATATCCCCATTCGGATCCAGGCGATCGCCGCCTAGACGTCCGCAGCCAAAAACAAGATCCATCACACATAATCCATGAAGATCGAAGTAGACTATCGCTTTCCGGTTGGCATTGACCCAGAGCGACAGGCCAAGGTGATTGCGCTAGGGCAGACCGTGGGCACTTGGGATGCATCCTTTGCCCACCGCGAAGCCTCTTTCCACAAACATCAGGGGGAAGTGGCTCAGGTGGAGCGTCAGGACGATGGAACCGCGATCGCCACGGTGCGCTTCCCCACCATCAATGTGGAAGGCGACATTGCCAGCCTCTTGACCATGATTTTTGGCAAGTACTCGATGGCGGGGCCAGCCAAGGTGGTGGATGTGCGCCTACCGGAAGACTACGGCCAGCGGGCAAAGTTTGGGATTTCAGGCGTGCGATCGCGCCTGGGCGTCTTGGATCGCCCCTTGGTGATGGCGATTTTTAAGCCTGCGCTGGGTCTATCTGCTGCTGACCACGCTCAAATTCTGGGCGAGGTCGCTGGGGCAGGGCTGGACGTGATTAAAGACGATGAAATTTTGGGCAATCTGGAGAGCGCTCCTACCTTAGAGCGGCTGCGCGCCTGTCTCCCCGTCCTAGATGCGGCCCAACAGCGCACCGGAAAGCCCTTGCTGTACGCCGTCAACGTCACGGGCAGAGCCGATCAGCTTTTAGCCCAGGCCAAGCGCCTCATTGAAGCCGGTGCCAATGCACTCCTGCTAAACGTGCTGACCTATGGATTTTCTGTCCTAGAAGCCCTGGCCCAAGACCCAGAGATTACGGTGCCCATTTTTGCCCATCCTGCCCTAGCTGGGGCTTTGTGCGGTGCCCCAGATCATGGCTTTAGCTACGGGGTGCTGCTGGGAACGCTCATGGCCCATGCGGGCGCAGACGCGGTTCTCTATCCAGCCCACTACGGTAGCCTGCCTTTCTCCGCTGCTGAAGAACGCCACATCCGAGACGCACTCCGCGATCGCAATGTGTTTCCAGTGCCCTCGGCCGGAATTCATCCCGGTATTGTGCCCAAGGCGATCGCTGACTATGGGATAGACGTCATTCTCAATGCTGGCACGGGCATTATGGATCATCCTGATGGCGCAGCAGCCGGCGTGCAGGCATTTTTTGAGGCTCTGAATGTTGAAGCTCAAAAGGCCAAAGCTCAAAATGCCAACGCTCAAAGCCAGACTCAGCCCGGCCAACCCTTTGACCTAGACCAAATTCCCCCTGGGCCACTCCGGCGCGCCCTTGAGAAGTGGGGGACTTAGCCACCTCTCTTGCGGTCAAGTCTTGCGGTCAAGTCTTGCGGTCAAGTCTGACGGTCAAACTCAGGAAAGCTCTCTCAAGCTAATCCACCGTAAGTCCTTTTTCAGCAAGCCATTCAGGGTTGTAGAGCTTGGACTGATATCGGGTGCCGCCATCACACAGCACCGTGACAATGGTATGGCCAGGGCCGAGCTGTTTGGCTAGGGTAACGGCTGCCCCTACGTTAATGCCCACAGACCCTCCCATGAATAGTCCGTCTTTGCGCAAAAGCTGATAGATGACGCGCAGACAACTGCGATCGTCAACTTGAATTGCATCATCAATGGGCACCCCCGCAAGATTGGCCGTCACACGACTGTTGCCAATGCCCTCCGTCACGGAGCTGCCTTCCATGCGGATCTCCCCCGTTTTGACGTAGCTATAGAGTCCGCTGCCTAAGGGGTCAGCAAGAACCGTTTTGATATTTGGATTTTGCTCCTTTAGGTAGAGCGCAACGCCTGCGTAGGTGCCACCCGTGCCCGTAGACGCCACCCAACCATCAATTCGTCCATCCGTCTGCGCCCAAATTTCCGGCCCGGTGGTGTGATAGTGGGCCAGACGATTGGCTAAATTGTCAAACTGGTTCGCCCAGACTGCATTTTCTGTCTCTTCTGCTAAGCGCCCCGAAAGCTTCACGTAGTTATTGGGGTCTTTGTAGGGCACAGCAGGCACCGCCCGGACTTCCGCACCCAAGACGCGCAGGGCATCCATTTTTTCTTGGGACTGGGTATCTGGTATCACAATGAGGCACTTGTATCCCTTAGCGTTACAGATATGGGCCAGACCAATGCCCGTATTGCCTGCGGTGCCTTCCACCACCGTACCGCCAGGCTTGAGTAGCCCCTTAGCCTCCGCATCCTCAATGATATAAAGCGCTGCCCTATCCTTGACGGAGCCACCAGGGTTCAGAAACTCAGCCTTGCCTAAAATTTCGCAGCCTGTTTCCTCACTGAAGCTATTCAGGCGAATCAGCGGCGTATTGCCGATCGCCTTTACAAATCCGTGCTTGATATCCATGATGGTGGCTTACAGTCTCTTTGAGTTTCCCCAATCTTACAGATTTTTTCCAACTTACTGAAGCTGAAGGCCATGCCCATAGGCATAATCCACGGAAAATCTCGTCGGAGAGATCACGCTAGAGATCCATTGACAACAACCCAGGGATCCTAGCAATCCTCAGTTCCTCTAGATCAGCTGATTAGGTTCTAGCCAGAATATTTTGCCAAAACCACCGATATAGCGAATTCGGATCGGATTAATTTGAAAGAGCTGAAACCCGTGGGTTTGCTGATACCCCTCTGATTGTGGGAAGCGTTGGAAATATCGCTGGTATAGTTTTTCATTCTCGGCCCCGGATATTGGCACTGGCGCAGCTTGACCTAAAATACTGACCCGTCCATATTTTTGTGGATCTTGATCAGCGTCTAGATTTGGTTTCTCTAGAACGATTAACGATACGCGATTATCCTTGAGAATATTGTGCGTGTGTTGAGCGAGATTACTAATGAAGATCAGTGGATTGTATTGTTCCGTAAGAGTGTAAGGCGTGACAGAGCCAAAAGGAAATCCTGCCACATCTATAGAATGGGTCGAGAGAACACCAAAGCTTTGGCTTTCTAAGAGTTCTTTGACTGCCTTGGCTTCTATATTAATAAGCTGAGTCATCTTTTCATCCTTTGTAATTTATTGTTTGTCAATCTTTAATTTCGTCAATCTTTAATGGTTTACAGCAGTTCTGTAGATCTTTCTGTAGATCTTATTGATAGGCTGCTTCAGGTTCTTCATCTATCAGCTCAAAAAATGTGATGCAGTTGCCATCGGGATCGATAATGCTAAATTCCTGCATTCCCCACGGTCTGATGCCAAGGGGATGATTAGGATGAATGACCCCTTTGAGCTGATAGTCTGCGTATAGCGTTTCAATCTGAGTGACACTAATCCGACAGCCCGTATTTTCAGCAATCGATCTATCCTCACAGCCCCAAAGATGAATTTCAACGTGATCCCGTTCTAGCCCTGCGTAGTCATCCATTTGAAATTGCTTGGTAAAGCCGAGTTGTGTTTCATAAAAGGCGATCGCCGCAGCAATATTAGTGGTTGCCAGCTTAGGAATGGCCTGGTTGAACGTTGTCATTGGGTTTCATCTCCTTCTTTACTGCGCGAGATTTACTGCGTGAGGTTTGCCTTAAGTTGAGACGTCGCTTTTTCGATAGCGTCAATACTGCCAGGGTTCACGAGGCCATAGTAGTCAAAGGTATAGACCTGTTGATTTTGAGTGGCCTTGAGCTGATTCCAAAAGGGTTCAGACTTAATTTTTTCAATGTCCCCTTGGGGCGTATTAACTAAAATGACGGAGTCTGGATTGGCCTCCAGAATCTTCTCTGGAGAAAGCGTAATGTAGCCTCGCATCGGGCTATTGCCCTGCAGGTCTATAGCGACATTCTTAACGTTTAACTGCGTCAACAGATCGCCCGCCCAACTTTTGGCATTCGGACTCATGAGTGGCTGGCGGCTGGCTAAAACCAGCGTCGCGCCACTTGATGTCGCGTCACTTGATGTAGAAGTTTTGTCTAAGAAGCCTTGATACTGTGCCAGTAGGGGGGCAGCATCGGCACCCACCGCATCCGCTAAGGTTTGAGTGAGTTCTATAAGCGATCGCCAACTATCCACCTCCGACAACAGGGTTTGGATACCCAAGGACTTGAGCTTGGCGATCGCTGGATCGTGAAAACCCGCAGCACCAACCACCAAATCGGGCTTCAGGGCGATGATTTTTTCGAGATTGGGCGGGGTGCGCCCCTCACTCACGCGGGGAAGTGCCGCAAAGTCTTGATTTTTCGACAGCAATTGGCTGCCCGGAATCGCCACCAACTTAGTTTGATCGAGGCGATACAGAATATCCGCCGATAGGGACGTAAGGGCAACAACCCTAGACGCAGGCTTCAGCTTTACCGCAGCAGTAGTATCCGCCACCGCAGGCTTTGGGCCCCCTAAAGCAGACGAAGAAGGTTCCTGCGATTGACCACAACCCGCCAGCGCCAGCATCAGCAGCACAAGCGATAGGAAGCGGAAGCGGGTTTGAAATAAGATTTGCATTTTATTCACCTTAGAAACGCCAGGACACATTCAGACCCACATTGATTCCGGGCTGGGCAAAGCGATCAACCCTAGCGTCGCCCTGATTGAAATTCCGCACATCGGAATACTGGTAGTAGCTGCTGTTGAACAAATTAAAGACCCCAGCATTGAGTCTCAGGCTATCCGTCACGTTGTAGTAACCAATAAAATCCACCGTGGCATAGCCACTCGGCACAAAAGGATTGGGCCGAGCGGCGGTTACGGCAACGCGAGGACTAGCAACAATCGTGGTGTATAGTTCTGCTCCCCATTTATCTTTCATGGCACGGTAGCGTAAACCCAGTACGGCCCTAAAAGGGTCAATAGTTCTCAGCGGAATATCTCGCGTCAGGTCATCACCCACCGTATAGGCAAGGCTGGCAAAGGCGCTGAATCCATGTTCCTTAGGACTAAAGCGGTATTCGCCGCTGGCTTCAATGCCGTAAATTCTGGCCTTACTCACATTCTGAGTTTGAAAGACCAGCGGAAAAACTCCCGGAGCAGAAGTCTGCACCAGCGACTCAATAAAGTTGCTGTAGGCGTTATAAAAACCCGCAACGCTAAAGCGTCCACGGGGGAATCTCCCCCTTACGCCTAATTCAAATCCATCGCTGGTTTCTGCTTTTAAGTCAGGATTTGGAATCGTGCGGTAGGGCGGAAAGGAGGTTGTGTTTGCAAAACCACTATTGATTTCGCTATACAGCGGCGCACGAAACCCGCGAGCATACTGCCCAAATACCGCCAATTGCGGCGACGCCTGCCAGACAAAGCCGAGCTTAGGCGACACCGCAGAATCAGAAAAGTCCACTGGGGGCGGCGATCCATTACGGAAATAGTCAGCATCGGGAGAGGTCTTGAGGTCATAAACGTCGTAGCGAATGCCGGGAAAAAGCGTAAACTTGCCCCCCGCTAAGGCAATTTCATTCTGAAGATAAAATCCAAAGCGGGTGGTGTCCGAGTCCGGAAAATCCTTAGCCGGAAAATTATCTGGGATAGCGTTTCGGGTTTGGGCACCTGTGATGAGATTTGTCTGTACCTTGTCACGACGGCGCTCGTTACGCTGGGTAGATGCCTCTAAGCCATAGGTCAGGCGGTGCTTTACAGACCCAGTCCGAAAGTTGCTCTCTAGCTGGATATCGCCTCCGGTTAGGTTTTCTAGAAACGTATTGTTGCCGTTCCGCACAAGGGTAATCGGCGCAGTGGGACGAATCGGCACCGGTGGCCCCGCCTGCCGAAACTCAGCGTTAAGCTCTCTAGATTCGGTCGTTTGGTAATAGATTTGGGCCTTGGCAAGCTGGATAATGGGAGAGTCTGCATCCTTAAACTCATAGCTCAGCCCTAGACGGGTGCGATTGGTGTCCAGGTTCGTGGAAAAAGAACGGGTGCGGAGCGGAAACCCAGCGGGTGCTCCTGTTTCGTCGGCTAGGTTGGCAGTAGCAATATCTGTCTCAACCGTGCGGTCTAAAGCCTCTACGGAAAATTTGAGGGTGTTGGCTGGGTTGATACGGTACACCAGCTTGCCAAAGTAGTTATTGCTGTTGCCCGTTTGGTCGTCTCTAAAGAGGGTGTCACCGTTGGTCAATGACTCCTGAAAATCTCGACGAGTATAAATAAAGACCCCTTCCACTGGGCCTGATCTCCCAGCTAAGGAGAGAGAGTTTACAAATCCGGTATTTTGGCTACTAAAGCCGTGGGAACCGCCTACGTACCAGTTTTTACCCACGCGATCCAGCAGGTCTTTAGGGTCAATGGTGACAAAGGTGACAACTCCACCTAGCGCATCGCTGCCGTAGAGCGTAGACCCTGGCCCGCGCAGCACTTCGACGGCTTTCAGGGTTTCTAGATCCTGAAAATCTCGTCCCAGAGAAAAGGGCCCTAGGTTAAAGGCGGAGGGGAGGCGCGTGCCGTCAACTTGAATGAGGACGCGATTGCCCTCGATACCGCGAATATTGATGTCCTGAAAGCCAAAGCGGACGTTATTGCGAACCGACACCCCTGGCTCATAGCGCACCAAGTCGCGCAGGTCGCGCACAAGATTCTTATCAATCTCTTGGTCGTCAATGACGGTGACGGAGCCTGGAGATTGCTGGACGGGGCGTGGACTGCGGGTGCCCGTGACGGTGACTTCTTCTTCTGGGTCTTCTGCTTCCGATTCTTCTGCTTCTGGGTCTTCTTGAATCTGGGCTGTTTTTTGGAGGGCCGATGCAACTTGATCTGAAGTTTGCGCGTCTGATGTTCTTAAATCTGATGCTCTTAAAAGTTGCGGGGCTGGATTTTCAGAGGTGGCAGGAATTGTGTGGTCAAGCCATTGGGCGCTGGTGGGAGGCTGGGACGATGTGGATGCGTCCCCTTCTGGGGCAGGAGGCGCAAGGGGCGCAAGGATATCGGCAGCAATCGCACCTGGCGCAGCACAAAGCAGCAACAGAAAACTGTTGAATAAACAAAGATTCGGTTTCATACTGATGGATGTGTTAATTGCTGGGGCAGGTTATCGCTTGCCCTTTTTTTGAGTTCGTAAAGAGCGCTCAGCTTTGGGCAAGCTCAATGGCAAGAGGGGAGAGGAGTTATCGCACGGCTGGCCCGTCACGGCTATGGTGATAAATGGGCGCAAGGGGAAAGATTTGGAGCCCTACGGGAGTTTGCAGCACTGTGGCATCAATTCTAAATACGTCGGCTAAGGTTTGAGGGGTTAGCACTTTTGTGGGGGTGCCCGTTGCGTAGAGGCAACCCTCCTTGAGCAGCGCTAGGCGATCGCTATACCTCGCCGCCAAGTTAATGTCGTGCAGGACGGTAATGATGGTCAGCCCCTGCTGCTGGTTGAGGCGCTTGAGAAGTTCCAGTAGCTCTAGCTGATGACAAAGATCTAGATAGGTGGTCGGTTCATCGAGCAGCAATATTTTGGGATCTTGCGCCAGCGCCAGTGCAAGAAAAGCCCGCTGACGTTCACCGCCGGACAGGGCTTCAACTGGGCGATCGCGGAAGTCTTGAAGTTGCGTCTGCGTGAGGGCTTGCTCCACCTGCTGCCGATCTTCGGCGGCGAGTTCCCACTGCCACCATCCTTGGTAGGGGGTGCGGCCTAAGCTGACAAGCTGCTGTACCGTTAGCCCAGGGGGAATCGCCTGCTGCTGGGGCAAGAGCGCCAAGGTTTGGGCGATCGCCTGAGCGGGCTGACGATGAATGTCTCGACCGTTGAGCAACACAGCACCCCGCTGAGGCAGCAAGATCCGGCTCAGGAGCTTCAACACCGTAGACTTGCCCGACCCGTTGGCTCCAATCAAACTCAGCCACTTCCCTGGTTCAAGGGTGAGGTGGATTTCCTGCACCACGCGGGTTTTGCCGTATCCGCCCGATAATTTCTGAGCTTCAAGATGCATGGCTACACCCCTTTAAGCGAGGAAGTGCGACCACCGTACAGCAGCCAAATAAACAGCGGAGAGCCTAATAATGCCGTCACCGCGCCTACGGGTAGCTCCACTACACCCAATCGAGAAAGCAAGTCCGCAAAAGTTAAGACCCAGGCTCCAGCGATCGCCGAGAGGGGCAGCACCCAGCGGTAGTCATTCCCCACCAGCAGCCGCACCCCGTGGGGCACCACTAAGCCCACAAAGCCAATCAGCCCAGCAATGCTCACAGCACTCGCCGCCAAGAGACTGGCAACGGCTCCCATGAGCAAGCGCGATCGCGTAGGCGAAACGCCCAGTCCGATTGCTAACTCATCCCCTAGATTCAGTACATTGACCGAGCGACCCAGCAAACTGCCCAGCAACAACGCCACCGCAACATAGGGGCCAGCGGTTGTCACCTCAGCCCATCCCCGTCCGTTGAGGCTACCAATCAGCCAGTTAAGGGCAGACTGAATTTGACCGTCATTGGAGAGCAGCAATAAAGTGGTCTGCACCGCGCCAAACAGGGAACTAATGGCTATTCCACCCAGCACCAAACGCTCGATGACAATACCGTTGGCCGTGCGCCCCAGCAGATAGACCAGCATGGATGTCACCATTGCGCCCACCCAGGCCGCCACCGGAACCCAAGCAAGGAAGATGCCGAGGGTGAGTAGGGCGATCGCCATTAGCCCCGCCCCTGCAGAAATTCCCAGCACAAACGGGTCAGCTAAGCCATTGCGAAGCAGCCCCTGCAACAATGCACCGGACATTCCCAGGGCGGCACCCACAATGAGCGCAATGAGGATACGAGGCAGGCGCAGATCGTACAAGATTGTCTGCCGAATTGGATCACCCTGGTGTCGAAATGCCTGCCAGAGCTCGGTCAGGCTCAGGGGCACAGAACCCTGCATTAAGGCGACTATAACCGTCAAAAGCAAGCCGAGAATCAATAAAATAACAGCCTGGAAAGTGCGTGAATGAATGATCATGATTAACCGCAAATTTCTATTGCACAAGCCTCTATCAGCAAGCATTAGAGTGATGGCTCTGCTATGGGAGCTGGTTCCGGTGGCGGCGGCTCATAGGCTGGCTCTGGCGGCGGTTCGTAAGCTGGCTCTGGCGGCGGCTCATAGGCTGGCTCTGGCGGCGGCTCATAGGCTGGCTGGGGCGCAGGTTCTGGCGTAGGTGCTGGCTCTGGCGTAGGTGCTGGCGATCGCTCAACAGGTGCAGAGTTTTCGACAGGGGGCGCACTTCTTTCTGGGGGTGCTTGCTCTGCTTGGCGCTGAACTCGGTCTTGCTCGATTTGCTCCCGTTCGGCTGCACGGCGATCGCGTTCTGCCTGAAGCGCGGCATCTTCCCGTCGTCTTGCCGCCTGCTGGCGCTGAAACTCTGACCCCTCTTGCTCCGAGGTGACGCGAATTTTTGCGCTAAAGCCGCTGTCAGAGACTTCATACTGACGTTTCCGCACAGCCTCTTCAGCTTTACGATCCACCTCTGCATTTCCGCTGGACTGCCTCAGTCGGACATTCGTAACTTTGCCGCTGGCATCCACATCAAAGTCAAAGCGCGCTGAACCCTCAGCGCCCAGATATTCATCAATACCGCAATTTTTAAGACATTTTGGCTTTTTCTTCTTTGTCTGAGGCTCCACAGCATCCTTGGTCGGCAGAAACGGAGAGGGGGAGGGCTTTACTACAACATCTGATGCGGGCTTTGGTGATGCGGGATTTGGCTTGGCTTCTGTGCCGCTACCGGACTGATTGCCTTTTCCAGCCCCCTTGCCGCTTCCTATGCCGCCACCTTTCCCAGATCCACGACCAGGGCCAATTCCCGTTCCCGTTCCATTCCCCTGACCGCCGCCGGAACCAAAGCTCGTGCCTGGAGACGACTGGGGCTTTAAGCCTGATTTTGCATCAGACTTTGACTCAGATTTTGCATCAGTCTTGGGGGATGAACTGTCTTGAGAGGTCGGACTAGGTGTTGCCGCCGGAGTCGCACTGGAGCTAGGGCTAACCGTGGGGCTGGGCTGACTGGAGGGGAGAGACGTTGGAATAGGGGAAGGACTGGGGACTGGACTGGGCGTGGGGCTGGGCACTGGACTGGGCGTGGGGCTGGGCACTGGACTGGGCGTTGGACTGGGGACTGGACTGGGGACTGGTTCAGGCTTCTCTGATATCTCAGGCTCAACGGGTTCTTCTGGCAGCGGAGTTGGGGTTGGCAGGACAGGCTGTGGTGCCACAGCTACCACCGTATCTATCGCATCAGGAACACTGGGACTAGCATTACTGGGGCTGGCGTTACTGGGGCTGGCGTTAAACAGAGAAAACTGCGTGGTTCCACCACCGCCGCCACCTGCTTCAGCTGCGGCATCCGCTGCCACCTCTTCCGAAGGCTCAACCACGGTTAGCTCAATTAAGTCTTCTGGCACTTCTAGCTCGCGGCTGGAGAGCATCCGGCTAAGACCCAGCAAACTGAAGACTCCGAGGTGCAGCGCAATCGAGCCAACCAAGCCGATGGTCAAGATTTTCTTGAGCCTCTTGGCCTCTAGGTCGCGCTGCTGAGTGGCGATGGGGGAAAGGCTAATCACTATTGAGATAAACTATCATTAAGATCTCAAGCTAAAGGGAACAGTTGAAGATGTCAAGCATTTTGGTCATCTCTTTTGCTAGGTAGATCTAGGGAATCAGTGCATCAAAAAGAATTTTGAATTGCTTCAAAACCTTTTCTAAAGGGACTTCATAGGCCAAAGTTTCAAGGAAATCGAACCAGACTGGAGAAAGTTCAGAGGTCTACATTTCAACAAATTCTTGACATTAGTTTTCATTAAATGTACGCTCAGCTCATCAAGATTTTTTTAAGGTTGCGTAAAGAGCTTAGGTTGGGCAGGTTGATTTGTCTAAAGCACAAACTCTTTCTCTTGTCTTGATCTCTAATCTTGATTCGTAATCGCTGTAATGAGCTAGCTTGTCCTTGTTTATGCCCTAATTGGG
Organism: Thermosynechococcaceae cyanobacterium MS004; assembly: GCA_022402525.1. Lineage (GTDB taxonomy): Bacteria > Cyanobacteriota > Cyanobacteriia > Thermosynechococcales > Thermosynechococcaceae > JAAURS01. Next base: position 1,271 of record JAKRSB010000080.1, on the reverse strand, counting down.
GAGCATTTTGCTATGTCTATTGGTCAGCTGTTTGCCGCTGGCGGCATTGTCATGTGGCCGCTGATGGTGTCTTCTGTCTTGGCGATCGCCCTAATTGCAGAGCGTCTCAGGTTTTGGTATCGCGTGAATCGTCGGCAGAAGCGGTTCTTGCGAGAGGTGATCGACCTATACCGACGGGAACCTGAGCTGATCGTCCCCAAGCTCAATCAATACATTGATTTACCGATGGCCCGAATTTTTTTGGCAGCCGTACAGCTCGATGAGCCAAACCCAGAAGAGTTTCGGCTCGGTCTTGAAAGTGAAGCCCAGGCAGAAATACCGCTCTTGAAACGGTTTACCGTTATTTTTGAAACGATCATCGCTTTAGCTCCCCTCTTGGGTCTGTTAGGCACTATTTTGGGTCTGATTACAACCTTTTCTTCCCTTGAGATCGGCAGCATTGGTGGTTCTCAAACGACTGGTGTTACAGCGGGCATCAGTGAAGCGTTGGTTTCAACGGCAACTGGAATGATAGTCGCCATTGTTGTTTTGGTGTTTGCAAATTTATTTCGTGGCCTATACCAGCGGCAAGTAGCGCTCATTCAGGAGTATGGCGGACAGCTAGAGCTTGTCTATCGTCATCGTTTTGAGAATGATCGCTCACCCGTTTTTAGCGGTCGTGCTCGATAATTTTAGCGTCCATCAAAATTCGTTGTTGCTGACTGTTGCTGACTGAGGACTCCAATGCGCCTTCCAGAAGAACCAGATATTCCGCCTCAGATGAATATTTTGCCGATGATTGATGTGATCTTTGCAATTTTGACGTTCTTCATCGTCTCTTCTTTGTTTATGACCCGAACAGAGGGGTTATCTGTTAACTTGCCCAAGGCGGCTACAGCAAAACCTCAGCAGGACACCAAAATTGTGATTACGGTCAATAGCAAGGGAGAGTTTGCCCTCAACCACAAGCCTATCCAAGCGGATCAAATTGCAGTACAGCTTAGACCACTCGTGGCGGCCACGGGAGAAGCAACGGTCATCGTGAATGCTGATGAAAAAATTGACCACGGTAAAGTCATTGCTGTGATGGATCAGGTGCGACAGGTTCAAGGGGCTAAGTTAGCGATCGCCACTCGACGACGGTGAACAGAACGCCGTAGGAAAGGGCAGGTGGGGGCAAATGCGGGGGGGTGAATGTATTCAAGAAATGGCTTAGTTTGGGTGGGGATCGCTTAAGGCTGGGTCGGTGATGAAAGTTTGATCCGTTAAGCTTCGCAGAAATGCCAATAAAT
>JAKRSB010000079.1 GCA_022402525.1 Thermosynechococcaceae cyanobacterium MS004 | reverse complement strand
AGAACCTTTCTTCCATATCTAGTGCTCTAGACCAGTTTCCAAATATCCTCTTAGTTCATTTTATCGAGCAGCCAGAAGGGAGAACACTACATATAGTCCTCCACTACGCGAATTCCTGGAGAGCCATATTTTGGGCATTGCGCGGTTGGGAACCTATATAGGTAGTACGGACCCTGCCGAAATTACCGATACTGGCATTTGCACTGCATTAGATTGGACAAAGCAATGAAACCTTTATTCCGCCTCAAACCAAATCGACTCCTTGGATTCGGTTTAGGAGCGAAGAGAAAAAAATCGGCTGGAGCTTTTTCTTCGAGGGGATTTACTTTGGTGGAACTCCTAGTGGCAGGGATGATCAGCTTAATCGTGATATTCATCACAGGGACAGGCTTGGTATCTGCCATGAACATGAGCCAAGTGAGTCAATCCCGTGTTGAGCGGCAAATGGAGTTAAATCGTGCGCTCGACTTTATATCCAATGAAATACGAATGTCACGCTCAATCAATGAATCCGCCACTTTAATGGCCAATGGTTCTACTGTTCCACTGAGCGATGTAGCGATAAGTGCCGGGATAAACCTAACTAACTTAGGCAACTATGGAACAATTGCGCTCTATTTAGAGCGGCCCATAGAAAAGGTGCCTGCCGTTTGTCCGGTGGGGGGGCCGAATGCGGGGATCATTCCGCCTAATTTCGATACTGTTGTGTATGACATTCGTTCGAGTCCTAGCGGATGGCTCAAACCCCTCATGTTAACCCGCTACGGGAGAGCTCCTCAGGCGGACGGTACTATTAACCCTTGCAGTAACCCGCTTTCTAGCGAGCCGATGATTGATGCGCTGTCCACGACGATGAGCCAATCACCCACATGCTCTGGCTTGCTTTCAGGGAATGGTGGCTTTTATAGTTGCGTCAAAGGGAAGCAGGTCACTTTATTTCTTCAAAGTAACGTTACGAATGCTGAGGTAAAAGAGATTGGTAGTATCGCTAAATCAAGATTGCAAAGCTTTCAGCCTCAACCAGTCGCCGCCACCAGTTGTTCAAGTGAAGCAATCCTGAAGTCCACTTCCAGTACCTCGCCTACGACCATAGAATTTGTAAATCAAACAGCAAAGACGCTCAAAGTCTATTGGCTAGATGCTTCTGGAGTTCGCCAATATAGGTTTGATATATCGCCAAATCAAACGGTCTCTCAACAAACCTTTGCTTCAAATCCTTGGGTCGTAACGGACACGAGCACAAACTGTTTAGATGTGTTTGTAGCTCCTTCAACAGCAAGCGTAGCGACAATTCAGGGCGTCTGAAGAATTTAGGTAGTGCGTCCAGCCCCAGCGATCTCCACTCGCTCCAGCAAATCTTCAGAACCGACGCAACCGCGCCGCGCCTCACGCCCCGCCAATCCACAGCCAATACCCAGCAGCAGCAAGCTGAAGCCCAGTTTTTGCAGATGGGTGAGGGGTGAGTGGGATAATGGAGGTCGAGCCGTCGAGTAGAGAGACTCTTTTGGGATGCTGGGGCAAAAAAATTCTGCGATGGTTGGGCTGGCGATGGTCACAACCTGATGTCTAAGCTCTGCTTCAATGCTTTTAAAGTCTTTGAGATTGAATGAGGCGATGTGCTACCTTTTCAGTCGCTCATCTTCCTCAATCCGTATTTATACTTAATGTGAAATACACCCGTCAAGGCGGAGTGATATGCAACATTGCTGGATCTAAAATTTGATAAAAGTCTAGGCTTTTAGTCTGCTGATGTAGCCAATCTGCAAAGAGTTCTGAAACAATCTTTTGGCTGAGGGTATCATCTAGAATTGAAGATATAATTTCTTCAACCCAAATTAAATGCACCTGTTTACCTATAGGAATAGGCTTTAAGACTTGGGGTGGGGTAGCTGCAAAAACCGCTGCGGAAATTTCAGGCTTCATATCCTTTCGAGCGAGCAGGCCGCAGTAGCCACCCCGACGAAGATGCTCTGGATCTTGAGGGTACTGTCGAGCTACTTCAGTAAAGGTAATTTCCTGCTCCTGAATCGCGTAAAACAGCTCTATTGCTAAGTCTTGGTTGCTTAGAACAATTTCATATAGTGCTGCCTGAGTGTAGTCTACCTGTCGCTCCGCAAAATAAAGCTCAACTTTATCTTGAAAGAGATGATTGGCTAGCTTTGTTGAGAGAATAGTGTGATTGACAAGGGCCTCCAAATCATCAATGGAAAGCATGTTCTTCTGCAGCCAAGTGAGCGTCTCTTTAGCGCTAGACAGGTTGTATTTCAGACGAAAGCTATCGGCGGCTTGTTGGAGTTCTGCTGGCTCAACCGAAATCTTGGCCGCATGAGCCGCCTGCACGATGATTCTACGTTCCAGCACAGCCTGCACTACAGTGGGGAGCTGGCAGGTAATTTTAAGCTGCTGAAGAATTTCATCGGAAGCAATGGGGGCAGTTGTGACATGGTGCAGCATAAAATGGTCAGCGATAAACTCTAGAGTGCCCATTTTATAGTGTTAATCCGTTTTTGTTGAGTTTTCTAAAGGGATCTAAGAACAAATCTAGGATGCGTCGCTGGCGCGTAATGATCTCTGCGGTGGCGGTTTGTCCGGCTTTAAGGGCGATCACCTTTCCTTGTGCCTGAATGGTCGAACGATCCAACTCAATTTCAACTTCAAGACTGCTGTTTAAGCTAGCGGTAGGTTTGTCTTCAGCGCTTGCACTAGGCAAGGGCTGGGTGGCGGTGGGCGCAATCCAGACAATTTTACCCGTTTGAATACCGTAGTCCTGGAAGGGGTAGGCATCAAATTTAATCTTGGCAGGCATTCCCACCTTTAAGAACCCCGTTTGCTTGTTCTCAATCCGTGCCCTCAACACTAATCTGGCCGTCTTAGGTGCAATTTGGGCAATAAGCTGCCCAGGCTGCACCACTGCACCAGGATGCTGAACCAGAAGCTGAAATAATGTACCGTTTGCCGGGGAATAGAGAACCCGCTGTTGACGCTGGTACTGCAGTGATTTAATCAGGTTTCGGGTTTGACCCGCTTCGGATTGAGCATCGATGATCTGAGACTGTAGCTCCTTCACCTGTTTGATCTTATCGCTGATGCTCAGTTCCCCATCTCGTAAAACGCGCTGGTATTCACTGCGCTGCTTTTGTACCTCTGCCTCCGCCTGCTGAATGTCAGCCTGGGTTCTTTCAAGCTGTTGGCTATTTTGAATCATGATGCGTTCAGCGTCTTCTACTTGTGATCGCGCGACTGCCCCCTGCTCACTGAGGCTCTTCAGTTTCAGGATTTTCGCCTGATCCTTGTCCAAAAGAGCTTGAATTAAACTGATCGATTCTTGCAGAGAGGTTTGCTGTTTTTGTGCCTTCTCAATCGTGGCCTGCTGACTGATGGCTTGGGCGCGAGCCTGCTGCTGCGCTGTACTGAGGCTACTTTCTAGCTGGGTTTTAACCGCCAAAAGCTGGGTTTGCCGATTTAAGAGGCCCTCTAACTTCGTTTGAGCCTGCTGTAAATCGGCATTGACGACCTCCGACTGCATCTCCATCAGCGGCTGACCTTGCTGGACAATTTGGCCTTCCTTGACGCGAATGGCTGAAACGGTTCCGACCACTGGCGCATCCAGGCGAATCGTTTTACCCTTAGGTTCTAAACGACCTAGCGCTACGCCCACCTCATCTACCTGGGAGAAGGCAGCCCAAGGAAGAACCACCGCTGTAAAGGCCAACATAAGGTACAAAATACCGCGTACCCATAGTCTAGGGAGCGTGTTGACCGCTTCGTGGGTTGCCGCTGACCAGTCTAAATCGAGGGATTGCGCTTCCATGACCGGAGCGGTAACGAGAGGGGGGGAAGCAGGAGACTGCGGCACTAAGCCCTCGGTCGCTGGGGGTGCAGTTTTGACATGGGCTGGATAGGATTCAAGCTTTTCAAATAACCCTGGCCCCAACTGCAGATAGCCAAGCTGTACAAAGCGAATCGCATGGGCAAGTTCTTCAGGCGGGGTGTTTTTGAGTAGGTAGCCTTTAGCTCCAGCTTGCAAAGCATCTCGAATGTATTCATCATCGTCATGAATGCTAAGAACCAGCACCTTAGTTTGGCTATATTGTTCGCAGATGTTGCGAGTCATTTCTAACCCGCTCATTCCTGGCATTTCAATATCCACCAGGGCAATATCGGGGTGCAACTGCTCAATCTGGGTGAGGGCGTCCTGCCCGTTCGTGACAGCCCCGATAATTTCAAAGTCCGCCACGGAAGAGAGCGAATATTGCAGCATCTTGCGAACGAAGTTCTGATCGTCCACAATTAGAATTCGGATCGGCTGGGGAGACGGGGATGGCGGAGCTAGAGATGGCGTTGGGGAGGGGTCAAAAAATGAAGTCACGGGTTTTAGAGACGAGGAGTTCAGAGCTTTGATGAGATGGCGTGAGACCATTCAGCCCACAGCGGTAAGCTGCTGCTGGTTGAGATAAAAGTACTGACCTCGACGAGCCATGAGTTCTTCGTGGGTACCCTGCTCCACCAAGATGCCTCGATCTAAGACCAAAATCAGATCGGCGTTCCGAATTGTCGAAAGCCGATGGGCAATGATCAGTGTGGTACGGTCTTTGAGAATGGTGGTGAGGTTGGTCTGGATAATATGTTCAGATTCGGTATCAAGACTGCTGGTGGCTTCGTCTAGGACAAGCAGACGTGGATTGCCCAAGAGGGCGCGGGCGATCGCCAGCCGTTGCCGTTGTCCACCTGATATCATGCCGCCTCCCTCCCCAATTGGGGTTTCATACTTGAGGGGTAGCTCATTGATAAACTGATCTGCTCCAGCCAGTCGGGCCGCCTCGCGAATTTCCTCCGTTGTAGCGCTGGGGTAGGCAAGGCTGATATTTTCGCGAATGGTGCCCCCAAAGAGAAAGGTTTCTTGGTCTACCACGCCCATCTGCCGTCGGAGTGATGTCTTCGTAATGCTGTTGATATCGTAGTCATCTACTAAGATATGCCCCCCCGTCACCGGATATAGACCCAGTAGGAGCTTGGCTAAGGTGGTCTTCCCCGATCCGCTGCGCCCCACAATAGCAACAGTTTGCCCCGGCAGTACCTCAAAGGTAATATTTTCAACGGTGTTGCGATCGCTTTCTAGGCTATAGCGAAATGTAACCTGGCGAAAGGATACATGACCCCGAAGCGGAGGCAGGGCAGGTAGCAACAGGGATTTCTCATCTTCTTCTGGGGGCGTATTGAGCACATCATTGAGCCGCTCTACGGCAATAACTACCTCTTGAAAGTCATTCCAGAGAGAGATCAAGCGGTCAAATGGGCTAAAAACGCTGCCCAGCAGCATATTAAACGCAAATAACTGCCCGATGCTCAACTGCTCGTTGATGACTTGCCAGACCCCAAACAAGAAAATTAGCCGTGTTCCGGTAGTTTCGATCACATCGCTGACTAAATCGAGCCGTTCCCGCAGAAGCTGCCCTGAGAAGTTCGTTTTAATAGATTGATTAAACAGCTCTTCCCAGTGCCAACGAATAAGGCGCTCGATGCCAAGGGCTTTAATCGTTGTAACGCCAGTCAGAGCCTCAATTAGGTAGCTACCCTCCTTCGTTTTGGTATTAAAAACCTCCCGAGACATCCGTTTGAGAAAAGGCGTTGTGACGAGGGTAACCATCGCTAGAATCGGCAAGAGTACTGCTGCGGTCAGTGCCAACTGCCAGCTATACCAAAACATCAATCCAAAGTAGACAAACACCATCAGCATGTCAATCAGAGTCAATACCGCATCGCTCGACAAAAAACGTCGTATGGTGCGGTTTTCACCGATGCGGGAGGTAATGTCCCCAACATAGCGCGTATCAAAATAGCGTTGAGGTAGCCGTAGGGCATGGGCAATAAAGCCCACCGCCAAGGATAAATCAATGCGGTTTGCGGTATGAAACAGCAGATAGCGCCGTAAGCTTCGCATCACCAATCCAAAGATGCTGAAAATCAAAAGGCCGGTGCCTGCGGCAAAAAAGGTTGAGGTACTGCGCTCAACCACGACCCGATCCAACAAAACTTGGGTAAAGATCGGTGTACATAGCCCAAAGATCTGAATCACCAGAGAAGCCAGCAAGACTTCCAAAAAGACAAACTGATAAGGTTTGACCAGCTCAATAAACCGCCATAGGTCAGACTGTGCTTCCGGTGCCTGTTGTAAGGCCTGGGTGGGCTGCAGCAATAACGTGTAGCCCGTCCAGCCCTTCTGAAACTGGGCACGGGTAAGTCTACGGCGGCCAACCGCCGGATCGGACACCACGACAGACCTGCGAGTGATTGCATAGACCACAATGTAGTGGTTGCCTTCCCAATGGGCGATCGCCGGAAGACTTAGCCCCCTTAGCCCCTCTAGCGTGCCTTTAATCGGACGGGTCGAAAATCCTACACTTTCTGCCGCCGTCACCAGTCCCCAGAGAGACGCACCATTGCGATTGACGTTTGCCAGCGCGCGGAGTTGATTAATGCCAAAGTTCTTGCCCCAGTAGCGACCAATCATAACCAGACAGGCAACCCCACAGTCCGACAAGCTTTGCTGTTTTACAAAGGGGTACTGCTGGGTCAACTGCTGCCACCAATGACCTAATTTGAGGGCAGGGCGGGGGAAATAAGCCTTCGGAACGGTCTGTGCCAAAGATTGCGGTGCAGCAGGCAGTGCCCCCACTTCCCCATTTCCGCTAAGATTTCCCATGCCTGGAGTGACCGAATCTATTAAACCTGAAGGTGTAGACTTCTCAGTCTGCACGCGCTCCAGTTCAGCCTTAGAAAGACGGTATAAAACCGTTGGCTCAACCGCGTGCCAAGCGCCTTTCTCAACCTCAGAATAGAGATGACCTTGAGTTAATCGTTGTCCAGTTTTGCTGCCCAATGATCCGCGCTCAATCAGCCAAATCTCAGCGGCAGCGGCAATTGCTGTTGCCTGAGCATTCAGGGTCTCGCGTGGGGCATTTTGCACTAAACTCCATAGATGTGATCGCGGCACTGCCTGTAGTTGAGGATGCTGCCCAAAGTTCAGCATAAGGTTCCGCCGAAGTGCCCGCTCATAAAGACGATCTCGAATTTGAGGAAACTGCACCAAAATACGCTCCAGGCTATCAGCCTGAAAGTACCCCAGATGCACCCCTCGAGATGCTCGCACAGTGTAGGGGCGAAACCACGTGTCTGAGAACAGAAAGCATTCCCCTACAGTGGTTCCTTGCGCCAAGGTCAGTACGAGATTCCCCTCAGGATTAATTAAACGAACCTGGCCTGCTAGAACGATGTAGAGACCGTAAGGGGAATGAGCCAGCTCCCAGATCTGCTGTCCAGCCGTTGGGGTGATCAGCGCTATAGACTTGAGACAGAAAGTGAGTTCTTTACTTGATAGTGGCTCTCCGAGAGCCTCAACGATTTTCGTGCTAAGCTCTTGAACAGACATCACTCAACGATCTCAGACTCTACGGTTTTAACTCTACAGCTTTAATTTTGAGGCCAGCTAAATTCAGGAATTGCCCCAGGGTTTAGATCCTCAATTAGAATATGCCCCATTTGATAGGCACTAGACTCTGAGCTAGATTTTTTAGCGTTCCTCATTCTAGTGGATAATCCCATTTGCTGAAGTAGTCGACAGATATGGAGATCGCTGACTTCAATTCCAAATTCTTGGACTAAATGGCAACCTAGCCAAGCTGCGGTTCATCGCTTAAACGGATAGCCATAGGCTTGAGGGCTATGTTTCACGAGCTACTTCAGTGCCTTAACGTATGCATCCGTAATGACCTTAGGTCTTCCTACAGGTTTAACGTTCTGGGGATACAAAGAAACTGAAGGTATAGAATTGTAAACCAAACGCTTTTTCCTCTGAGTATCATGACTTCCCCCTATGCCTTGACTTATCGCCAATGTTAACCGCATCATAATGTCTGTGTCATCAATTGTTAAGCCATGTTGTTAATCTCTGTAAAACATTACAGAGATTAACAACATGGCTTAACAATTGATGACAAAACTGAAGAGCGCTTAAGTCTTAAAAATTTAATAATAATTTTATGATTTATTTAAAACTTGATTCATCGATCTGCCAAAAAGGTATTAGCGGCAACGGTTAGTTTGAATCAAGGGTTATGTCTAAAATTATGTCTAAACAATTCATTACCTATCCTTGTCATTTCCTCATCAGATGAATAAGATACTGACTTATGGTGCACTAAAGATTTTAAGAACTCCTTAGTGTTCAAGGTAAGATCCGTTATTTTATGGGAGAAATCAGTAATGGCCAGTATTTTCGTGAATGACCTTATGCCTGCAGGTTCAGGGCTATTCGCAGACGATGAAAGCTTTGTTGCTTCAATTAGCGATCTGTCAGAGAATGAGCTAAAGATGACCTTCGGGGGTGGGGGTTGTGGAACCAAGAAATCCAAGAAGAGTAATAAGACCAAGAAATCCAAGAAGAGCAAGAAATCTAAGAAGAGCAAATATAGCTGCGGCTGTGGATACCTCTGCTAGCATTTAGCCCATCATTAGGGTTTCTCCTATTGAAACCCTAATGAAAGCTTAGAAAAATACTTCGTAAGATGATTTAATTAAATCTTACAAAGAAACGATACTCTACGAAGCCTAACTTTAATTTCTATTTTCAGGCTTATTAAGCTTGAAAAGAATTTTAGATCGGGTGATTTCTGATCAGAACATTAGCTTAGGAAAGCCCTGAGCGGTAGATAAAGATAAAATAAGGCACATCATAAAAGTATCAAAACAAGTAAAGAAGAAGAGTCAAGAAAGGAGGCTGTCTAGCAGGTGCGGACTAGTTGACTGGCAAAAATTTAAAAGCTCCTCACCCCTCTCCCTCCCTTGATCTGAGAGAGGGGCTTTGAAGCCCAAAATTATGCTTTTGCTTCCCTTCTGCCCTTGTGGGAGAAGAGATTGAGGGATGAGGGGCAAGGTGTTATCAGTCACTCAGGGTGTGGATGCTACTGCAAAGATTTTGACCTCAGTTATACCTATGAAATTAATGCCCTAAGCCTGCAAGGACTACCTACACCATGACCTTGGTGCTGAACTCAGAAAATGTTCTGAATTACTTGGTTGATTGTCTTCTCGTCTCGCCACAGGACTCCGAACAAGCAACGGTCGTTGCACAGGAGTATAAGAACTTTAACCTTGTGGTCACTTTGGCTAGCGGCGAAAGTTTGCTAGTCAAGCAAGAGCGGCTGATGCCAGAGCAGGGCAATCAGTGTGATTTCTGGCGGGAGCAAAGACTATATGAGCTATTCCAGCACTTTACTGAGCTAAACGACCTGTTGGCTTTAACTTCAGAAGTTGTTTATTTTGACCCCGATAATTTTATTATCGTCCTGCGCTATTTCTCTGAGTTTAGTAATCTAAGCCATTTTTATGCTGAAGATCAGAATCAAGATTTGCCGACCGTGATCGCCCAAAACTTAGGTCAAGCCCTAGGGCAAATCCACCGACGGACTTGGGGGCAGACTGCTTATCAGTATTTTTTAGCTCAGGGTCAGCTATCTGACTACGGTATTGAGAGGTCTCCAAACTTTTTGCGAGGTCTAGAGCGGTTTGGCCCCGGTATCTTCAAGAATGTGAGCACCGACGGACTAGACTTTTGGCGACTCTATCAACGCTACGAAAGCCTGCACAAAGCAGTGGTTGAAATTGCTGAATCTTACCAACGCTGCTGCTTAATCCACAGCGATTTAGAGTTTCGCAATGTTTTGGTTAAAGATAGTGGTGCAGCGAGCCGAGCTAATCTAGATTCCAAAAACCTTAACGTCAAGCTCATTGATTGGGAGTTCTTCCGCTGGGGTGATCCGGCCTACGACTTAGGCATTGTGCTGGCAAGCTACTTAGATCGCTGGCTTGAAAGTTTAGTGGTTAGTCAAGCGATCCCCCTTCAAGTGTCCCTTCAATTGGCGGCAACGCCCATAGAACGCCTACAGCCTTCTATGACGACCCTAGTCAAATCCTATCTCACAGAATTTCCTCAAATTCTTGACTATCAACCCACTTTTTTGCAGCGTCTGACAAAGTTTACGGGGCTAGTTTTGCTAAAGGAGATTCAGGTTAATATAGAGCGCCACAATCCCTTTGGCAATAATGGGATTTGTACGCTTCAGGTCGCTAAAATGCTGCTGTGCAGCCCTGAAAAATCCATGATCGAAATCTTTGGAACGAGCCACGCACACTTAACCCAAACGGGAGGTGTTCTATTGTGCTGAGTCCTATTTCATCTCCCATTGCCCCAGAATATTCGTACCCTACTCCGGAAGGTACAAGGCTCATGGCAGTCTTAGAAGACATTGCGAACTCTGTCGAACTCCACAGCGATTTTTCGCTTCACCATCCCCATCATGAGTCCCTAGAGCTTGCGCCAGAGCTAGTGCAAAGCTTATCGCAGATCACCATTGCCCAGCAGGATGCCTACCTACGGTGGAGAATTTCAACCTATCTCTACGGCCTGTATGACGATGGGGAGCTTCCTTCCCCTCAAGCCTCTGCCTCTAACAGACAAGCTTCTGAATCTGATTTACCAATTCAAAATAAGTCGATTGGGATAAATTCAGAATTTAATCATCAGCTCCAGCACAGCAATACGGGACAGGGTTATTTTGATCCAGGATGGGTCGCGTTACGAGATTCGGCCGATGGGCTTTTAGTGGTTAAAAAAGATGGATTGACGATGCATGTGAGCCGCGATCGCCATCTTGCCGAGCAATCCGTTACGTTTGGCAACAGTGTTTCGGTACGCCTTCCCAATAGCTATATCGAGAATGGCTGCTACGTTGCCGTCGGAAATTGTGGCCCTTGCCCCAAAAGGACTAATGATTTGCAACAGGTCAATATTTACCTCAATCTAACCCTAGGGGGTATTTTGGAAGCGTTGCGAGAACTCACAACCGCACTGAACGAGCGGTCAGTTCCCTTTTCTTTTGCAGTGCCTTACGAGCTAGAGCAGGATCAAGAACGCTGCGATGCTGGAGTTTTAACCCTTGAGCGGGGAGCATATATCAGTATACAGGCTAGCCTTTTTCAGTTTTATCAGAGCTATTCTGCTCAGTTTCGTTCTGCCGTACCACTATTTGCTAAAAATTTAGCGCCCGGTTTGGGTCTTTCAGAACAGCCTTTGAATCCATTTATTCCAAAAGAAAGCTTTATGATGCATCGGTTTCAAATTTTAGCGGAGGGGATGGTCAGTGCCTGGAGACAGAATTTGAACGATTCTCAAAATCGAAAAGCCAGAATTCTACAGTCCTTAGATAGATATCAGATTAGTTTACAGTCTCCTTATCTCAATCCAGGTTCTAAAGATGTCTACGCTTTAGCTTCTGTTTGACATGAGTTCGATGATTTATTTAAGCCCCTTCCACCAATCCCTCTCTTGCAGGATAGGGTTTTAGAATCCTTAATTTTTTCTCCTCCTTTTCCCTAGGGCTATCCATTGCCCACAAGTCGCTATAACCCATGCCCCATATAGTTTCTGGGATTCGACTGCGCCTAAACCCATCACGGGTTTTCGGGCTATTTCCTACTCAGTCAGGGAGCGGAATCACGGTTTTCTGGCTTTTCGAGCCTACATGTATTGGGCGTTGTTGCATAAGTGGAAGCTGGGACAGTAATCCCCCTCAATCTGCTCCAGTAAGTCCGGCAGAATTTCTGAATCCCCCCAGTCATTGGTGCTCACCACTGCGGCCAGGATTTCTCCAGTACTTTCATCCACGGCCAGATGCAGTTTGCGCCAGGTACGACGTTTGCTCACCCCGTGTTGTCGGACTTTCCATTCCCCTTCCCCGTAAACTTTGATCCCGGTTGAGTCAATCACGACATGACGGGTTTGTTCCCTGTTCACAATGGGTAAAGTGACGTCGAGTTTTCCCATGCGTCGAGACACAGTGCTGTGGTCGGGAACGGGCAATTCAACTCACATCAATTCAAACAAAGAGGCCATCAATCCGCTCGTTTGACGTCCTCCGAGGCGAAACAGACTTTTTAAGTTCACCACGCTCATGATGGCGATGTCCGTATAGGTTGGAGGGGCTCCCATTGTTTCTGAATGCTTGGTATTAAGCCATGGCTCAATGACCGCTTCGCTGACCCAGAACGTCAAGCTACCTCATTGTCTCAAGGCCAGATTGTACTCACTCCAGTTACGGACTCGGTATTGCTGTTTCATCCTTTTACCCCACCTTCCGCCGATCAAAAGGGTCAAAAAATAATTAAAACGAAGCAATGAGGATCGTAGCGATCACCGTCTATCTGATTCTCAATAAACCAAGCTTACTGAGAATTTTAGGACATCTGCTCAAAAACGCTGAATCCTTAGAAGCCTTATCGTTAAAGCATTCTGGATTTAATTATTTTTTGCCTCTCGAAACAGCGGAATGTGGGTTTTACGGCTGGACTTCATGATTCAGAGTAATGATCGCATTACACACCAATGACACCTACTTCTGCAACAACGCCCATGTATTGAACTAAGCAATGAATAGATGGCTTACTGGGACTGGAAAGGGCGCAACCCATTTCTAAAATCTATTGCCATCAATGGTTACAGAGAGATCTGTCCAATGGATAGCTCCCTAGGGAGAAGGAAGATGAGAGGATAAGGGAGACTTGGATTCTGTCGAACTCACGTTCTGTTTAATAAGTTAGCGATTAGGAGAGAATCTTGGATATATGAAGACAGTGTTTCTTATAGAACCCATTTGACATCTTTTCTTGCAATGAAAGGGTTTCAGGAAGACCGTTTTAATCAGCCTAGCAACAACAAGGGTTCAGGACGCTGGAAAATCATGAGCAATGAGTGCCAGAATCATGAAACCCAGATGGGGATTAGGCTCGTAAATAGGGCAATAGATCTCAAATGGGTTCTATATCTGAATACAGTCTTTGTCTTATTGAAGAGTCACTTCACTGTCTTCCTTTTTTGTCACATAAATGTCTAGGCACGTCCCACCTGAGTCTGTTACAACCCAAACATATTTGTTGTAGGTTGTTTGAGGCCATGTTTGATTGGGAAGAATTGTGCCGCGCATCTGTCGTACGCCTGAAGTGTTAAGCCAATACAGATTAACTGGAATCATGGTTTTGTTATTGATCGATAGGACTGACTGATTTTTTTGAGGAGGTGTGGAACTTAAAGTTGATTCTAGGGCGCAGGCGGTGGACGGAAGTGGAAGGGTCTGAACATCCATCACTCTAGAGGCAACGGTACTACTGGCGGTTCTCGCTTCAGTCTCACTCACATCACTCTGGAAAAATAACTTCGCTTCGCTCCCCTCCACACAGCTATAAAACCCCCCATCCCCAGACAGCACACCTGCACAGGTTGGGGTGGTTTTCATGGTGGTGGAGAGGGCATCAATCATCGGGTCACTGGACACAGGACTGCTGCAAGGATTGATGCTGCCATCAGCTAGGGGGACTCTACCGTACCGTGCTACCATGCGGGGCTGAAGCCATCCACTGGGGCTAGGCCGAATGT
>JAKRSB010000078.1 GCA_022402525.1 Thermosynechococcaceae cyanobacterium MS004 | reverse complement strand
TGGGGTCGCTGGGGTTTTCGGAGCCGAACCTAAAGCTTTTGTCGTAATAGTCAATTTTCCAAAACCACTGATCGCCCTCGAACTCAACGCTGCCAAAGTCATGCTCTCCATAAGGATCGTTTGCCTCTGTGAAGTCATCAAAAGCCCTTACCAAGCGCACTAAGGCCAATTGCTGGGCAGGATTATGATTACTAAAAATTTCGCTGCCTACGGTCTTGCCGAGGGTGCGATCACCTTTGCGAAAGCGGTCGTTTAGTTCTGCAATCTGAGTTGCTGTTGCTGCTGCTGTGGTCATTTTTGTTGCTCCTGTAGCGAGTGGAGGGGCTGAAGCTTTGGACTAGCGGTTAAAGTAATTTTTAAAACGGGCAATTGCAGTCATCAGCAAACTGCCTCCCACATGGGCAAAGATTTGTCTCAATCCAGTCTCCTATCGCGGCAGCGGGGCTTGAACCCTGGCCGCATGGGATTTCAGGAAAATCTGAATGACTTGCCAAAAACCATTTAGGGAAATAAGGGGGGCTGTTCACATCAAACAGGAACGGACTGGTATAGCCTGGGACTGAGTCGTCCTCTTCGCGGGATTCTTCAGCAATCCGTCCTTGTTCTTCCCGCTGTTCTTGCTCGTAGTCGAGCGCTAGTTCAGGCGGCATTTTCTTTGCTCCTTGCGCTGAGACTTGGTAGCTCTAATCGGGTCGGCTTGTACAGATGACAGGCCGGATCTGACGGTGCAGCGTCATTACAGACCGTTATGGATGAGTTCAGAAAGTATTCGCGGTGCGTTCTTTTCCTGCAAACGCTCCGGCTCGAATCAAAGTGCTGGCAGCTAAGACAAGCGCCATTAGATGAAACGATTTTTGGAGTTTGTGGCATGATCGACTTACTCCTGAATGGGGGTCAACCAGCAAAGAGAGCGGTCAAGATTGGAAGTCGTGTGCTGCTCTCTTTTGCTGTGTGCAAAATTTTCACAACTGAATATTTATTTGTGGGAGTCCGCAGGGCTTGAGCCTTGTCGTGGGCGTTTCCTCCTCTGTCCGGTGCGTTGCTTTCGCTTCGCGGCTAACAGGTTCCGGGCGGTCTTGACGCAGTTCCGCTCTCTGCTGATTCAGTTGGGGGATTGGGCTGCAACGCTGGATTTTTGGGTTATTGGTGAGGCGGTTTGCTTTCCTCATCCACTTATATATAATATCAAATTGATTCATTAAAGTCAAATTGATTTTATATTGTTATTATTGTTTTATTAACCACGTTCTTTTATCCCTCCTTAAGCTCTATGCTTCTCAAGTCCTCTCATGATTTCCTAATGCAACTTGACTTTGCTCAGTGGTTCTTGCTGCGTCGTCGCTCAAAAAAACTTTCTCAGGCTGACATCGCTCAAGAGCTTCAGGTGACGGCTCAAACTGTAAGTAATTGGGAGAATGCTAAATCTGTCCCTACTCTTGACCCTGTTCAGTTTTATAAGCTGTGTCTGCTTTTAGATGTCTCGGTTCAAGATTTGGCTGCGGCATTTAGTGGTGAATCGAACACCTCTAACTGATTCCCTCTACTCTTCCAGTAACACTTTGTTGTAGGCTTGCCCACGGATTTTATTGATTCCAGTGGCTGCAATTTGTAGGTGCAAGGGGGTTAAGTTTCATTCGTAACCAAACAATGTCGCTATATTCACATCAATGATTTCCCAGTTGATGCCGTAGTTTGCATCGTGCGTATCCTCAATACGTGCCAGCACTTCCCGCGCTTGGTCGTCCGTCAGTGAGGGGCGCTGATTTTTTACGTCGTCGATATGCCAAACACTCGCGATCTGATCCCTTCAATATTCCTTAAGCACTTCTGCAACGGCCTGGACTTCCACTCCCAAGCGCTCGGAAATTAGCTCTGCTTGGTCTTTGATGTGGTGCTGCCGCATATATTTTCCTTTGCCCATCTGGACATGGTGGTATGTGCCCCTCACTCAATGGCGTTCGCCTGGGCTTGGATTTGGCGATCGCCTGAGCTTCTGCCTTGCTAGGGCGTAGCGGTCGCTTTGGCTGCTTCCTCGGTGGGCTGTGCTGCTGGATAGATTGGGAGTAGGTGGCCGTCCCATTCAGTGGCTAGGTCTTGCCGTTTGACGACAATTCGATAAGCATCGGCATCCGATAGCAATACCTCGGCCTCGCCTTTGCCTTCGACCATCGCTGAGATGATAGCGCTGTGCAGCTCCGCTAGTCCTCCCAGACTGCCCATAATCACGACGGTCTGGTATCGTCCTGGCAACGGGTAGACGTGCAGGGCTGGCAAGTCTTCCCAAGTCTCCTCGCTGGCTTTAACGCTCATAATCGTTCCTCCTTGGTTGGGTTGTCGTGTCATGACGGTGGATCTTTAGGCGATCGCCTCTTTCCTTCATTCGCTGGTAGTGGCTATCAGTTCATCAATTGCTTGTTCTGCCTGGGCTTTTGCTTCTGTCCAATTTGCTACGCCTGACGCAACTTGTTGGCAGAATTTGCCGTCTGGGGCTTCGATATAGACACTCACGGTACAGCTTCCGTCCATCTTCGGCTCGTCATAAAAGGATTCGATGGTGTAGCCGCGATACTCGTAGGGGATGATCATTGATATTGCTCCAGAAAGGCTTAGATTCCTTGGTAATTGACTTGTTCCGTGAGAAGCGATAAGGGTAAATCTGTACCCTTACTAAGCAATAGCTTGGCTTGCGCGTGCCTTTTTGCGTCGGCTAGTCGAAGTCCAAAAGTTTGATAAACAGGTGTTCCAAAACAGATCTTGAAAACCAAGCTTTGCCCTATTATTTTTTCGACGATGGGGCACATCGCCTTTAGTGCTTCACTCCTAAGCGTGACGGGCAACTCCCCAACTGATAAGGCTTTTCTCCAGTAGGGATGCCCTTCTGCGTCCAACGCTTCGTAATCCACACCCTCGTTAAGCGCATCCAACAGTCTCGCTCTTGAGTGCTTGGAATATACTGATTTTTCGCAAACAAATATCGTCGGTAAATCGCCTTTACACTGTGGCGATAATCTGGCTAGTTCAATCCAGTCATCCTCAATTTCTTGACCCATGCCCCAAGATGTAGAACCCTTGCTATCTAGCATTTCTCGAATCGTGTTCTCATCATCCACAATGACGGCATTAGCCTCTAACTTCCTCGATAGTTCTGCATTCATCTGAGTTGTTGCCTTTGCGCCTGGTTCGTCGATTTCTGCTCAATACAAAAGCCCCCACCTGGGCGCTGGCCTTCGGCGGGGGCTGATTCAGGGCGATTACTACTCAGCCCAGTCTGTTGATTAAGTTATCTGGAACAGTAAAATCCTCTCCTAGCCACTGCATTTGAGTGTGTGACATTCTGCAATAAAAATCGCAGATCCCATCTCGTCTCAAATGACGAAAGTAACTTATCCCGCAAGTTGATCTACCCAAGTATTCAGAACACTGCTCAATTCTTTTCTTAAGCGCTTGTTGTTCTTCGTAGCCCCAAGTGCAATTAATATGTCTGAAATTTAGACAGTTACTCCGCATTGTTACTATTCTCCTGAGCATTAAAGCCTAAAATTTCTGACTGTCCATAATTGGCTGGCCTTCACCAATCTATTGCTTAGCGGTCGGTTGACCTTTACCAAAACTTGCCAGCTTTTGTACTTGCCCATCAAATAGGCGTTTGATGGTTCAACGCAAGTTAACCATCCGTTCGGATCAGCCAATACCAAAAATCGCTTTGATTTTGTCACTCTGACACGCTCCTTCAATCTATTGAAATTCCCCGAACTTTCGTCGCTTCTCGCTGCCCTGCTATTCCACATACTGCTGTGGGTAAGTGGCTCCAGCTTGAAACCTGGGTGATAGGCACCCTTAAGCAATGGCAACCGCTCTCGTCTCGGAAAACCTCAGCCTCGATGGACTGACCGCTGACTAGATGC
This sequence comes from Thermosynechococcaceae cyanobacterium MS004, assembly GCA_022402525.1. Lineage (GTDB taxonomy): Bacteria > Cyanobacteriota > Cyanobacteriia > Thermosynechococcales > Thermosynechococcaceae > JAAURS01. Next base: position 9,873 of record JAKRSB010000078.1, on the reverse strand, counting down.
GCGATGATCTTGGTTCCTGCATCATTGGGGATGCAGGACGGGGGATACTTGGAAATCATGCAACCTCCATCCACTGCTCGCTCAGTTGGCGATAAAGGTCGTGAAAATCGCCGCGATCATAGCGCGTTAAGAATAGGGCTTTGTCGGGGGTGATTTCCTCTACTGTCCCGCGCTGCTGCTGTCCCACTTCAATTCGGTAAAACCTTGCGGCTGGCTCTTTCCGGTTCAAAATGTACTCGTCGTGGTTGCACTGGATCATGTCAGCGCTACTTTTCGCACTTCGCTGGATGTCGCTATAGATTTCCCCACGCTGTAACCCTTGTCTAATCAGAGTCTCTGGGCATATCGTCAAGCTTGTTCCATCCTGCCGCAATGTCCAGATTAGGAGATCGCCTTCTTGGGTCTGCTGTAGAAATTTGCGGTCGTGGGTGGTCAAGTCTGTTAGGAAGATTTCAGGCCATTTTGTTTGAATGGTGATAGCCTTCAATTGCTGATAAATCGTTGGGGTTCTCGTCATTGTTTTTTGGCTCCCTGCTGTAGCGAGTCGCCCCACTTCGGCTATTGCTTCAGTGGGGCGGGTGTAATGCGATCTCCTTTTAGCTCCCGATGATTTTCTCAATCGCTGCATTAGACTCTGCAATAAGATCTCTTTGACGAAATTCAGTCCAGATCTTGATGCCCATCAATTTTTTGACTTTCTCGCCCTCCGGTGAATTTAGTTTGTTCAAAGTTTCATGCTGTAGCGCTAGTGCTTTTGTGGCGATCTCATCGGCGTTGGCCTCTAGCCAAAGCTTGAGCTCATCTGGCGAGGATAGTTTGAAATCTTGTTCTTTTGCGATCATCGTGGCTGCACTGCGTAGGTATTCAGCAACAACTACGGGTAAACCTTCCGGAAAATTGTTCACGGTTACTCCCTTTCGTGGCGTGGGTCAGCATTGGTATGATGATCGCCCCGCTCCTGCTGCTGCATCGGCGGGGCTGTGGGTTGTCTCGGTCTATTGGGCTAGGGCGATCTCTTTCCAAGTAGACTTAGGCAGCGATAGTACCTTGCTACCCATCGCTTCCAGCTCAGTCGCTCGGTCGTAGCTCTCTACATCCTGAGCGGTGCGCGTGATGGCGTTAAGCAATCCATAGGCGCTGAGGTCGCCTCCTTGGATGAGATGGGTCAGGATACCGCTGCTCTCGCCCTGGTTCAGCCCAAAGGTTTTTGATGCAACCTCGACGGCTTTAACAGGATTACCCTCAATCTTTTGACCAATCGATTCACGCATCCGTTCAACGATTTTCGTGAACTGGGTAACGTCCACGGCGGCGCGTACCGTGTCCCGCACCTTCAGCAAGAACGCTTCATCATCTGCTCTGAGCGTCTCATCGGCGTAAAGTTCATAGGCTTCATCCTCTGAAGCTGCTGCTCTGCCTACGTGGTAGCGCTTCTGGCTGTAATCTTGCGAGATCATCCCGTTGGTGCAAACCAAGCGATATATCAAGGGTTCAACCTTCAATGCACCCATGCCCGTTTCGGAGTTGGAAATCACGAATCCAGCTTGAACCACATCGTTTTTTTGAACTTCTAGCTCAAGACGCTGATTGATGACTTTGAAGTAAAGTCTGTTGTCCGTGATTTCAGTTGAGACAATGCCCTTTTCAAGGCCCATCTCTGAGACGACGGGTAGGATAGTCTCTAAGATTTCGTAATGGTCAATGATGCGATAGCGGTCAGACAGAAAGGCTCTCGCGTTGCCGTCTAGGGTGCGAACCATCCGGCGCTCCGGCTTTTCCGTGAACCAATGATTCACATTCTGCGCTAACAGATGTGGGGCTTCAGCGACCATCTTTTTGTAGTAAGGCGTTGGAATGCCGACACGCTGAGCAATTTGATTGTGGGCGTGAGGGGTGACATCCAAGGTCACTTGAGTATCATTGATATCCATTGCAAGCTGACCACGCCCTGTCATTTCTAGGGTGCGTGTATCCGTGATGTAATCGCGCTTGCTTTCCGATTGGCGTTGGATTTCGGTTGCAAGTTCGATTAGGCTTTTTCCAGTTTTCATCGTAGGATCTCCTATGGTTTGTAAGAACCAGCGGAAGGGTAACGGCTGTCCAATCTGCAACCCTTCCGCCAGAAAGCTTTGTTCACAACATCGACAAGTTTTTAATTTTTTCAATCTCGCCGCTACGCTTCAGAGTGCTGTACCTCATGTGCTGCGCGGTTCCCAGGGGGAGAGTTTTACGTCTCTCTAGGGTTTCTTCCCTTTCCCGCTGCTTGTCCGGGTGGCTTTTGCTTGTCCCTCTATCTATATATATACTATAGAAATTCAACTAGAAAGTCAAGCGATTTTTCACGATTTGCCATTAAAAAACCTGATCATTGACCAGGTTTCTCGAAAAATATAGGTTTTTTGCTTATCAGTTAGCTTTTTCGGCGTTTAGCTTCTCAGCTTTGAGTCTGTGATATCTTTCCTTCGCCCACTTTGCCTTCTTTTTCTTGGTTTCTTCCTTTGACTCATATCGCTTTTTTGCAGCATCTAACTTATCACTACCCTTCTCTGTTGATAGATAGCGCTTAACGGCCTCTTTCCTGGCTTCTGCTCCTTCTGGTGTCGCTGCATACTTCTCGTAAGCCCTCTTCTGAGCGTCACTCGCTGCCATACTTTAACTCCAAGCTCTGCGTCAATATTAACCCCATTACCCCCAAAGCTGCGATCGCCTTTCTCTCGACATCCCTCCGCCAGCTTCCGCCTCGCTGTCTTGCTAGTGCAGAGTGATCGCCTGGGCTGTGGATTGCGATCGCTCTGCGAATGGAGCGCGGTCGGCATGAGTCCGACTGGTGGGGCGGCGTTTCGAGTGGAACCACTGCGCGGCTGGCCAGGTCATGGCGCGGCGTTTTGAATGCAGGGTGGTGGCTTGAGGCAGGGGAGGGAGAAACGCTACTGAGTGGCTGAGATTGTCCCGAAAGTGCTGCGTTTCGTCCCGACCTAGCCGAATTGGGTGCGCTACCCTTTTGGCTGTTCGAGGGGCTGCTACTGGCCGCTGCAATCCCGTTCACTTTTCACAGCAGCCCCTCGGAACGCCAAGCGGCGAGCGCCTTTTTTGGCTGTTCAAGGGTTGCTCATGGCACTGGCTAAGGGCGATCGCCCTGGCTGACGCTTGGTGTTGATTAACCGGAGCGAGGACAATCGTTGTGCTCGGACGGATAAGAGTATTAATATTGAACAATGATGCAAAAATTCAGAAAGTATCCAAACCCTTTCAGGAATTGAAAAAAATACGTCTACACTTATCGGCGCAAGCTTATAAACCCTTTCAGGGATTTCTGATCAAGGCAAGTGCCGCCTGACTTTCTGAATTTCGATAAGCTTTTGAGTAATCACGCTTTAAAAGCCCTATCAATGCTCGTACTTCTTTTTCGGTAAGGATACTTGCTGTTGCTGGACTAATATTAAACTCGACTTGATTTCCGCGAATCTCAGCACGAAGACAGCGCACCATCGTAATTACCTGAAGTTTCCCGAAACGATCCTTGCCTACAAGCTGCACCAGAACAGCGTTGCTTGTCGGTGGTACTGGTACGCTCGGCATCACGCAACGATAACGCCTAATCAATTCTCCTGGGTGGCAAACGCCCTCCACAATCAATAAATCCTTAGCCCACATCAGCCCCTCCAAGTAGCTCCTGAATCACAGCAGCAGGAAGCCCCTGCATTGCTTGAGAAAAGCCATCATTCCAGCCTGCCCCTTTTTCTGCGGGTGCCCAAACCTCAGGATTGCGATCACTGAAGGCTGTGCCATGCCGTAGATCATCATGAAAATTTCGTGCGATCGCCCACTCAAAACCCGCATCCTGCGATAGCCACTCAAGCAAAGCTATGGCATACTCTGGCTCTTGTGTGTAGGGCACCACCGTATAATTTGATTCGTAGGCGGGGGCAATCATTCCGTGCCCACGAAAAGCACCAGAGGACTGTACATAAAAATTGCTGTAGAATTCGCCCTTTAATCGGCGATTGAGCAGGTATGGCAACACACCATAAATCTTCAGTCCTTGTGCATAGAAGATGATGCGCTTGGGCTTCCAGCTTGCGGGAATATCTTGAGAGGGATCACATCGGAAGGCCATACTCAAAAGTCTCCTGGATATTTTTTGTTCAGAAAATCTAGCCCTTTTTCAGAAACAGAAAACTTGCATTGATAGCGAAAACCATCAAAATGAATTTCGCTATCAACCTTGCAGTGACTCCCCTTCAGCGCGTCCTGAAGATTCCACAACACTTCTTCAAACTCCCTAGGGTACGCGGCTGGATACACCTGGATTTCTATAATGCTGTACTTTGATCGCACCCCTAAATCCAGCCCATCAAACGGCAAGCTGCTTTCATTCCTTTTATCTGAATTTCTGTCAGTTTCTCCATTGGCATTTTTGCTGAAGCAATAGCATGGCGAAGGCAAGCCGCCTCAGTCGCTAGCGAAGCCTTTATCGAGGATTTAGATCGGAAACTATAGCTTTTTACTTTGGCATCAAGACTTTGAACTTCAGCCAGAACTTTCTCTTCATCCTCCAAAATCCACTGCTGAAGTTTTGCAATCTCAGCAATCTCGGCACCAATCACTTCATCCTCATCGCTTAATATTTGATACTCACTAAGAGCATCTTTCGCCTCAGCAAGCGTAAGCGGAAGTTTCCAGAGATTGCGATCACCATCCCATCGGCGACCAGGAATAGCCTTAACTTCAGCAAGCATGTCATAAAAATCTCCGCCTGTGACGGTATAAACTTGGCCGTCAGTTTCAATTTGTAGTGTGTTAATAATTGCCATTGTCTTGTATTCCTATAGAGTGTCAATTTTTTTCTTTAAAAACGCTCGAACCTGTTGAAGTGTCGAGTATGTTGCTAAATTTTTACCGTTCTCATCCAATATTTGAAAAACTGATCCTTTGCGATTCCCCAGTCCCAGTTGGCGTTTTTTCTCCTCGCTTGGCTCAATAAGGTACAAGTTGCACAGTTGCATAGCTTCTTTCAGTTTTTGCTTTGCAGATCCTCGCGCTTTCATTTACTTGCCTCATTTACTGAACTAATAAAATATTACTGCACTACTTTACTGGGGTCAAGCATTTTACTGAAGTAATGTATAATTACTTCAGTATTTAGAGAGAAGGATATGAAGCCTTATCGGATTGTGGTCGATTCCTTGTACCAAGAGCCGTTGGAAGGCATCGCACTCCAACTTGGACATATTTGGGGCGCAAGGGGCAACGTAAAGGCAATGGTTGAAGCGATCGCTTGTGGCAACTTATCTGTAGCTGGCTCTACCGCTTTCTCGGCTCAGCAGCGGCAAGCACTAGGCAGTGCGATTCTGGCGGCTTGCGATCGCGGTGAATGGCAGAATGCGATCGCCCTGCATGATGTGTTTTCGGCATTTCCCGATGAAGGGCTACAGGCACAAGTAGCCGCCAAGATTGAGCCACTGGAGCGCCCTTGGGTATCTCACCTATTTGATTTGATTGAGCAGGAGCAAACTTTTCGGTTGGCGTACCAAGATGCAGCAGGTCGCCCTTTTCAGTTCTCAGTGTGCGGCGCTCAATTTGTGCCGCATGAGCGCCGCACCTACCTAGATTGCTGGGCACTCGAATCTGAGGGCAACCAAGATATAAGCGCGCTTCGCAATAACTGGAGCCTCCGCTTGGATCGGATTGCCGAGGCCAGTATTATCCCGATTAAGCGAAAGTGGCGATCGCTCGATACAGTAAGCATTGAGATGCATCTCTTTGGTGGGCTGGCTCATGCTTACAATCACCGTGCAGAAGATACCTCGATTGAGTGGATTGAGGAGGACGTGAAGCAGGTTAAGCGCTCGATTACCTCTAGTTTTTGGTTTATCCGCGAGATTTTGGGCTATGGAAAAGACTGCAAAGTAACTTCCCCGCCAGAAATCGTTGAACAGATTAAGCGGCATTTTGTGGAGGCAGCAGCTCGCTATGAATAGCAAAACGCTTGCCTTTATTAAGGCAAACTGGGCATTGCTCCTCAACCCTAATGTGGGTGAGTTCGCTGCGCTTATCCATAGATCACCACTACAATCCGTTGTAGAAATCATGGATGAGCTAAGCAATGAGCCGCTCACGATTCAGGTGCTAAGCGATCGCTTGCGAATGCACCCCAATTCGGTGGCTGCAATCACCAGAATTCTTGAAAATAAAATATTTACAAGCATTTTGATACAGCAGCAACGGCTAGTATCCCTGCTGCCGATTTTAGATCAAACGGATGCTGCTGAGGAAAGTGATTCCCCTCCAGTTTCTCAGAAATTTGGTAAATATTTGGCGGTAATACCTGAGGGGAAACACTATCATTTACTCGAAGCTAAAGATAATAAATGGATTTTTGAAGACAATGCAACTGTTGGGGTACGAGTCATTTCTCCAGATCCAAATCCTTGGGAAAAAGAATGGACAATTGTTCCATTCAAGCAAAATCAAAAATCGGATGCATCAATTTGGTATTATCGAGTTAATTTTAAGTTGTATTCGCCTAGCACATGCATTCCTGTTGTTTTAGAGCGTGAAAGATATAAAGGATATTTTGCATATACGCAAAAGTCACCAATCGACTATTTTAATTTTTATGTAGGTGAGCGGGACATTCTCTCTTATTCTTTCTATTCGCGGTAATCATGGCGCTAATTGAACACATCTCCACGCCCTCAATTAGCGCAATGATTCTTTGAGGATCTTAAGCTTGCGCTGGCTGATTCACCTGTATTTTTTTGATACAGGTGAGTCGGAGCGATACAGTTGACAACCTCTTAGATACCGCGCAATAATAATGTATACCTCAGATGCCGTTAGGCGTTCCCCGTAAGGGGGTTGTATAAACTGATTTCAGGAGAAATCGAAGATGAGTTTTTATATTATCAAGACTGATCAGCAAAACCCTCGACACCACGGTCTACATACAAACAACAGTCCGTATGTGATCACAACAGACCCAAGCCCTGGCGATGAAATTGTTTATGTTTTACCCTTTAGCGTTCGTAGACAATACGACGAAAGTGGTCAGATTTGTGGAGGCCATGCACAAATTGATTGCAGTAGTTATCTCAAAGAGAATCAATCTGATAGCGTGAGATTGAGGATTCTCAGCCACTTAGGGCGAGCCTCCTTCATGGGTGAGGACGGCACTGAGGATGCATTTGGTCACGATATGTTAGTCACCTTATTTCTTGAGGTTTTAAGAGGTTGTGATTGGAGTTATTGCCCGATAGACGTTGAAATTGTGCCAAAACCTGAGCACAGCTCAGACAAGCTCTCTCAAGAGTACGACAGTTACGTTTTGTGGTGTCGGAGTCATCTGAATTTCGCTTATGGCCCAGGAAAAGGCTGGCAGCTTGAAGACCCAAATCAAGAGGAAGTCTTGAGAGAGTCTAGGTCGGAGCGTTTAAGCGAATACCTACTTAATGAATTTCGTTTGCAATGCAAAGCACTTTCTGATGATCACTTCGAGATTTTGAAACAGCAAGTCTTATTAGAAACTGACGATCAAGAGTGGATCAACCGTGAACCAGGCCGAGAGTGGGCTTGGAATCCCGTGGCCTGCACACTACACACCCTGACCAAAGCACAGGCACATTATTCTTTTAACGCTCAACAAGCGACCGTTTTTGTGCAGCAACAGATTATTCAAAGGATAGGTCGATAAGTGCTAAAAATTGTCGCTACTCTTCCCGACCGTAAATACTACCAACAGATCGCCAATCGGGGAGAGCGGTGGCAATGGCAGGATGTGGCAAGCGATCGCCTACGGGTGATCGCTCCCGCCAACTATGATCCGTGGCAAGCGGAAAATCCAATTTTGATCCGTCTCGAAAACGGTAAAACCAGGGAAAATGTGAGCTTTCCCAGACGGCTCAACTTATTAGTTTTGCCGCCTGGGGATGCTGAGGGGGAACCCGCTCAAATTATTCGAGAACAATGGTTTGGCGGCTTTGCTCACTCAACCTGCCCTACAGAAGCATTTTTCGCCTTCCCTGCTTTGGGAAAAGGTGAGTCTTGGTTGATGATCTCGATTCTTGTAAACAAAGATACTTGACATGAAAAATGCAACGGGAAATCTTGCTTGGTCTGACAGACAAAACCTAAAGATCAAGGAATGCATTCTTCCTGCTGACCGTGAGTGGAGAGGGATATCAGATTGGTCAGAACGCTGCGACCAAGCTAGCAGAGGTGAAATCCCTAGCCGCCTTTCTTATGAGATTGTCTACTACAGTGGGGACGGGATCTGGTGCATTGGGGGTAACAGTGAATCCAAAGAAGAGGCTATCGCTATTGCTCTGGCACAAAATCCAGCTCCGTGGGATGGTGGGCTAGAACCTGGCTATGTACTGACCTCGACCGGAGAAAAAATTCTTGCTGAAGATTGGGACGATGTTGAGGGCGCTATGTGACAACAGTTAGAACTTAAGGATTTGATATGGCTATTCTTGAAATTGGAAAACTCTATTCCCCTGGTCGGACGGAGTTTCCAGAAGGCACCGAATACAACTTTTCTGACGCAGGGCACGAGCTGCGCCTATTCATCTCCAGTCCTGAGCGCACGGAAATCGACGCAGTTCGGAAGGGTAGGGTGCAAGTGGGCCTCTTGGTTGAAGGGCCTATCATCTTTCTGCTATTCAAGCTGGGGGCGATGCTTTGGTCTGATGCTCCTTTTTCTTGGTGGATTGTTCCCGAAGCGCGCCGGAGTCAACCTCAACCGATCTCCGATGGGCAAGGCGCACTGCTCCAGATTGTTTTGATTGATGCTGCTACTGGCATCGTAAAAGCACTCCGTTCCGTTGCTCTAGATACGGAATTTTCAAGAGCGCTCCACGATGCGATCATTCAACAAATGCAGCAGCCAATCGCACCCCAGGACTATAGCAACAGTGTGGATCGTGCTTATACAAAATATCCAGATACCATTGATATGGTTCAATCCTCAATAATTGGCGGATTGCTGTGAACCTTCCAACCCTTCCCCCCCATAGCCGTTGGGAGATCCTTGAAGAGATTGCCCCTGAAATCAAAAAGCGCCAGTCTGAGCGGACGTTTCATGTTCGCTGTACCTGTGGCAGTGGGATTGAGAAAATTCTGGCCTATCGATATGTGAAAGGCGAATCTCTATCTTGCGGGTGCCTGGTGCGTGAGAAAGCTGCTGAAATGGGGCGATCTCGTATTGATTCCTTAAATATTGGCTACGGAGAATGGTTAAAGACCAAGCCTAAAAAACCTTATGGGCCAAAACTACCTTCTACAGAGGAGCTGATTAAGTTAAGGGCGGAAGGACTGACCTGTCAGCAAATTGCTGACCAATATGAGGCGAGCGCTGCTGCTGTCAGTAAGCGTTTGAGGCCAGGGAGGGAGAAACGCTACTGAGTGGCTGAGATTGTCCCGAAAGTGCTGCGTTTCTGCCCGACCTAGCCGAATTGGGTGCGCTACCCTTTTAGCTGTTCGAGGGGCTGCTACTGGCCGTTAAAATCCCGCTCACTTTTCACAGCAGCCCCTCGGAACGCCCTGCGGCGAGCGGTGCGATTCGTTCTCAGTTGACTGAGCTAAACGAGGTATATAATTTCATACATTGGGAACATGACCATCTCTTAAAAAACTGGAGTCAACGCAATGTACTACTCCTTTTTCGCTCGTTGTACTGCTGTGCTTGCCACTGCCGCTTTATTGAGCGTCGGTGGTACTTCTTTTCAACCGATTTCCCCTGCTGTTGCTGGCCCCTCTGCTTGCTGTACTAAAGGCTAATTTTCTTTCATGCCGTCACCACCAGCAGCTCATCCCAAGCCGTCGTCCATCGCCGCGATCGCTTCCCCTGCCGCATACCCCAGCCCTTCTGTA
>JAKRSB010000077.1 GCA_022402525.1 Thermosynechococcaceae cyanobacterium MS004 | reverse complement strand
ATTCAGCATTCTACGCCGTCCCAACCCTGCACTCAATCTTTTGTCAGTCAATCAGATCTAGTGGGTTAGTCAGATTGCTGTCAAAATAGTGCAAAAGCGACGAAAGCTGGAAACACGTTCGCCGTGGTAGGGCTATCTTTAGGCCAATGCCACTAAAATAAGCTAAACCAATTGACTAGAGGAGTTTTGAGAACATCACGAGACTTGGTCATTCGTGGAAATGACTGTTGACCTGATGGGTGCAAATTTGCAAAACGCTGACTTTAGCTATGCCGATTTGACAGGCGTTTTATTACGCCAGGCTGACTTACGCGGTGCGGACTTAACCGGAACTGTTCTAATCGATGCCGATACACAGGGTACCTTATTTACAGAGATCTCAGCAGGTTGAGCGATCGCCCATCCTGCTGAGACAATTAAAATCTGAGCAGTTTATGTGTTTTCTCTGACTGATTGACAGTAATTATTTGCTCATCTATTTGCTCATTTACTCAGTTGGTCGATCAATATCGGGATGAATTGCGAGACTTTTCTAGAGCAAGCTTGAAGCAATGTGAACTCCAAGGCATAAGTCTGAGAGGAGGCGACCTTCACGATTAAACCCCAGTTAAAGCACGAGCAGTTTACGCCGAAGGGCTTCCATACAAAGCGCTACGCGGGGACTGGTGTGGGTTTCGTCCATAAAGTCGATGTCGAGTTTGACTTTGAGGTGTTGGACGCAGTTTTGGACGGTTTTGAGGGACAGGTTCATGTGCTGGGCGATCGCCTTATCGGTCATGGTGTGTTGGCACACGAGCTTTAGCACCTCTATTTCTCGTTCGGTTAGGTCGATATCGAGGCGAAGTTCTCTGGGCAAGGAAAGTTTACCGTCTAGGGCTAGGTTCGCCCCGTCTAGGAAGGCTTTGCGGCGTTCAAGTTTGCTGACTACGACAAAGCCGCCTTGATGGTGGCTAATGCGATTGGAGAGGGGTTTGAGATAGCTGTATTCGCTGGTGTAGATCAGGATATTGAGGGTGGGGTGTTGCTGTAAAACCTGATGGAGAAAGGCGATCCCGTTTTTGGCGGATTGTTCTCCAGTGAGGGTGCCCACGAGTAAATCGACGACGGCAAGGGTGATGGGTTCGAGTTTGAGGCGCTCTAGGGCTTCGAGGTGGGTGTTGGCAATGGTGCAGACGGCGGCGGGGTCAACCTGCTCTAAAAAGAGGCAATTATTTTGGGCGACTTCGGGGTGATCTTCAATCACTAGAAAAATGGGCGGTTGAGGCTCCGGCGCACTAGGCTGCATTGATTCGCACTCATGTATGAATAGACCTACTCATCATAAAGCCTTGGTTCCATGTCAACTGTACACACAGGCCACCTGCTTTGAGGGGGATACGTTGGAGGGAGCCTTCGGGGAGTTCGGCGGCGATCGTATCCATGAGTTTGGTGCCGTAGCCGCCGCGTTGGCGTTGTTGGGGGGTGGGTTCAAAGACGGCTGAATTGATTGGGGCACCGTCGTTTTCGAGGGTGAGGGTGCAGTGGGTGTTTTGTTGCTCTAGGGTGACGATGACTTGGGTGGCGGTGCCGGGGGGCGGTTGGGCGTGGCAGATGACGTTGTGGATGGCTTCGTTGAAGAAGCGGTAAATGTCTTCGCGGGCTTCGAGCCAGAGGCTGTTGAGGGTTGGTTCTTCGAGGGGGGGGAGATGGGCAATGACGCGCAGGGTGAGTTCGCCGGACTGGGTGAGTTGGGTGAGGCGAGTTTGGATGCCGTGGGCTAGGCCGTCGCGGAGTTCTGGGGTGATGGTGAAGGCGATCGCTCTGGTTTCGCTGAGGTGTTGGCGCAGATGAATTCCCAGACTTGAGAGTTGGTCGAGAATGGGATCGATGGAGAGTCTGGGGGACTCTATCTGCAAAAGTTCTAAGCGATCCATCACCACTTTGAGTTCTTGGAGGGGGCCATCGTGGATGTCGGAGGCAAGACGATGCATGAGTTTACGGGCTTGGGAGATGACAGCGGCTTGTTCGATGGTTTGAAGGCGATCGATTTCGCACTGCTGTTGATCAATCAATTTTTTTTTGAGGATGAGTTCTAGAGAAATGAGGACGGAAAATACTGTTGCGCCCAAGGCTAAGAAGATGAGAGAGACGGGGAGAAACAATCGCGCCCAGTAGAGTGCTGCGTCTAATAGTCCGAAGCTGCCTAGCAGGAGAATAGGGAATAGCCAGTCGCGAGAGTTGGAGCGATCGCTGTGGCATGGGTTAAGTTGCGATTTGAAAGGAAGTTTGGGCAGCACGGAACTCCACAAGAGGTTCCAGCCTATGCCAAGACTAAGGGTGGTTCGTTGCCATGCGTTGTGAAGGCTCATGGTACGTTCCTCGGTTGAGGGTGGTTAAGATTATGCGATAACGTAGTTCTCAATGGAGGCACAAAACTGTCACTCTGCTCTAACAACATGCCATCAAATCACTCAGTAATCGTTTCAGTAAACAGGCTCGACGTTTGATAAAATTTAGCCTAATTTATTCTCTAAAGAAAATCAAATCAAGGATTCTTTGAAATGCTCTCAGAATTCATCAGTAGATACAATCTGGATTTGACCACCTTAGTTTGCGTTCATCCGCAATTTTAATTACGCAATTATTACTGTCGAATTTTAGATTCTTGATTTACTGTTAAGAAGTAACTTGTCAAGGATAATTTTCAGAGGACTATTTCCATGAAAGATTTGAAGCTGTCAAAACAAATTAATGGTGAAGATGTAAGTATTTCTGATTTAAAAAAAATGCTAGAGCTTAGGTGGTCAGAAGAAGAAACGGAGAAATGCACGGAGGAACTAAAGAATAATAACTTGCCTTATAATCTTAAAGATAGATCTTTCCGAGTACCTATAACAGCACTGGGTTTTCCGGTATGGGAATACCAGAACTGTTTTATCCAAGGGAATAGTTATTTAACGCTTAAAGATGAATCAGGCACTATAAGTGCTGGAGGGGGTTTACCCTCATGCCCTCCTTCAGGAGTGTCCGCAATTGCAGGGCCTGGAGCTATTCATGCGGGTGCAAATTCTGGTTGTTTTCTCGTTGGATTAGGAGGGGGTAGATACCCCGCAACACCACCTAGAGAGCGAGTAATAATAAATAGACAAATTTTGCCAGGAGGGGCATCCATTCGAGTTAAAGACTGGTTGATTGGTCAGGGTGGTGGAGGATATGTTTATGCCGCTTTCAATGACAAGTTCAACGGCCCTGGGGACAATGACGGTAAATTTCAACAATATCTAGAGTGGATAGAAATTAGTCAATGGGCAAAAGAAATTTTAGAACATCTCGAAAAATAATGATTCTTGTGGGATAAGCCCGTAGGTCAAAGCTTTGAGCTGACTTTTTAAAAAGGTTCTATAGCAGTCCGATTTGAAGCGTGAGAAGACAAATTTAGAATGGCAAGGGTTTCAGGTCTTGCTTTTCTTTCAAATTAGATCGGATTGCCATAACACTTCATCCAATGAAAGAGAAGTTCTGCTATTTGAGATGATTGAAAGTGTATCGCTATTAGGTAAATTTGCTGTTAGATAACTTCTTATAAGAGTATGGATATATCTCGAGAAATTTTTCTTGCTAAGCGCAGCTTTTTTCGCCTATCTAACTTATCTGTAATGCATTTGGCCGTGGCTGTCGCATCCAGTTTCATCGCCTTGTCAAATTTTAACCGTTTGCCTGTTCTTGCTACTACGCAGAGCGGAAATAACTTTGTTTATCAAATCTTTGTACGATCTTGGGCAGATACACCGAAAGATACTGATGAGATTGGTGACTTAAAGGGAATTCGAGAGAAACTAGACTATCTCAACGACGGTCGCCCAGCAACAGACAACGATCTAGAAGTTGGAATTCTATGGCTTATGCCCGTGTTCCCATCAAAAAGCTACCACGGCTATGACGTAACCGACTTCAGAACCATCAATCCTGATTACGGCACCCTGCAAGACTTCAAAGATCTCATTGCAGATGCTCACCAAAGGGGGATGCGCATTATTCTAGACATCCCTTTCAACCATACATCTGACCAGCATCCTTGGTTCAAGGAAGCTGTAGACAATCCTAATTCCAGATTTCGCAAGTTCTATCATTTCGCCGACATCAACCAGCCAGCTCCACCAGGATCGTGGCATGTAGCAACGGGTAGTAACGGTCAGAAAGTCCGCTACTTGGGTCTGTTTAGTCCCAATATGCCGGATTTAGATCTAAATCAACCAGAAGTCCAAAAAGAAATCAAAGGCATTGCCAAATTTTGGCTAGACAATGGTATTGATGGATTTCGGCTGGATGCAGCAAAACACATCTTTGGTGACACCTTTAACCCAATTCCAGAGACCGATATTCTTCGGAATAACGACTGGTGGCGTTCTTTTTCTGATTTTGTTTATCAGAATAAAAAAAACGCAGTGTTGGTAGGGGAAGTATTGGGAGACAAAGAGATGCTACGTCGCCATGCCTACGGCCTAGATGCACTCATCGACGAACCATTCATGGAAGCGGCTCGAACTCAGATTTCCTTCCCTTCAACAAATTTCCTTACCACCTGGAAAAATTTTGTCAACAGTGCGCGGACTGTCAATCAAATTGCCCATCAAAGAGCTGGCTCCCAACGGAAAGAACCCTTCCAGCCTTTTATCTACCTTGCCAGTCATGACAAGAGTCCAAGGCTAGCTTCAGATCTTGAAGAGAAGAAACGTCTTGGGATGAAACCAAGCATTGACGAAGCTTACCGACTAGGAATGTACATCCTAACTACGCTAGGGAAATATCCAATCCTTTACAACGGTGATGAGGTAATGCAGCGCGGCTTCAAGTGGAATGGCAACCCCCCCAACGATTCCCAGTCACCTGGTGATGGTTCTGGCCTCTACGATGAAACCTTACGCGAACCTTTTCCTTGGTTGAAAGGTGGCGACTCCCCTATCCAAGGGGACAATGACATGCAGACGAGCTGGTCTAAGCTTCTTCCTAAATTCGATAAACCCAATGATGGTGTCTCTGTCGAAGAACAAACGGCTCCAAAACAAATGCTAAATCTCATCCGAGGTTTAACAAATCTGCGCACCAGTCATCCCAGCTACGCGAATGGCGAACTCGGCGACATCCTTACGGATACCTCAGATTGGCTCGTTTTCGAGAAAAAAAGTGGACAAGAGCGTTATTTAGTATTAATCAATTCGACCGATACTGGGCTTGATTACAACTTCAGTCAAGAACATTTCCCTCGCTATATTAACTCACAATTAATCTTCTTTAGCGACGGAAAAAGCAAAGAATGGAAAGATAAGACAAATGCCAACAAGCGTATTAATACAAAAGTCTTTGTGCCTTCCTACGGGCTAGTCGTGCTTAAACAAGTACAAAACTAGATTTTCTTACTTAGTGGCACTAGATAAGAAACAAAGTAAATGAGTCAGATATGTAGGTACTAATTTTTATGTTGACGATATCAGTCAATAGATCGAATTGAATTTAAAAACAATTTACATTTTTATCAAATAGGTACTGCCATGTCTATTAATGCTTGCAAAAAATCGATAGGATTTGGATTAATAGCTTCTCTATTTCTGGTTGGTTGCGACGGCTCAATAATGGACGCAAAATATATTAAGTCAATTCAGCCTTTAATAAATTCTAGATATCAAGTTCTGGGCGAAGCAAATTTACTTGCTAAAAAGATGGGAAATACACTAGAACAAGAATCACAGGAGTGTTGGCGAAACTATAATGAGGTATCAACCTCAGTAAATACTGTCATAGATGAAATTAGCCTTTCTGTTTTAGCAGAGGCCGACTTGCCTGCAAGTGCGGAGTTGTCATCTCAAATTTCTGAAATAAATTCAAGCAGAATAAAATTTCTTAAATGTTCAAGAAATTTTCATCCAAGACAGTCAGATGGAAGTTCTGGATTTGTAGGAGTTGCACCTATAGATCTGACATCCCTAATAGGTAGCATTTTAACTACCGTTACCGATCTAAGGGCACAACGAATTGGTCAGCAACAAAAATTTGTCGAAGAGATTAATAAATTGAAGCTGCCACCCTTTAGCGATCTTTTGGCTGTATATAAAAACAAAGAAAGTTGAGTTTAAGACAAATTATTTTCAAGGTTTCTAAAGATTTCTCTGCGTAGTGACAATCGCGAGTCTGTCTGTTTTGTCAAAAATGCGATTGCACTTCATACTTCTTGTGGTTTCATCGCTGAATTTATTCAACTTCAATCATCAAGCGTGTGAATTTGCGAAGTGCGATTTAGATATTCGGACATGGACTTAATTCATTCAAAATATCTTTCAATGAGGCCAAATCCATGTCTAAAACCGTAACCCCCGACATGCTCGATCCGCACACTCCCGATGATGTCATCATCCGAGCAGAACCCCGTCAACCCGAAACCGATCCAACTCTAGGAATTCCCGTTGCAATCGCCCACCCAGGCACACCCCAACATCGCCTCGTCACCATCGGCGACTCCCTCACCCACGGCTTCCAAAGCGGCGCAATCTTCAACACCGGAAAATCCTACCCTTTGCTCATCGCCCAACAACTCGGCTGGGCCAACCAACTGCTCCATCCCACCTACGACAGCCCCGGCGATGGCCTCCCCCTCAACCTAGAAAACCTAGCCCGCCAACTCGAACATAAATTCGGCACCCAAATCGACTGGTGGGAACTCCCCCCCGCCCTCCTGTTCCTGCGCGACCACCTCGACAAATTCGAAGACTACTGGGAACGAGGCGATGGCACCACCATTCCCCCCTCCAACGGCATCAACCATAACCTCGCTGTCTACGGCTGGGATCTCCGCAACACCCTTTCCCGCACCGCCGACATCTGCAAACAAGTCATCAACGCAACCCCACCCAAAGACGACTTCCTCCAACAAATCGTTGAAAACGCCAACGATCGCGCCGCCCTGCGAGTCCTCAACTCCGCCCGCAATCCCAACGGCACCGCCCTCACCCCCCTCCAAGCCGCAGCAGCCCTCGGCAACGAAGGCACCCTAGAAACAGGCACAGGCGACGGCATCGAAACCCTCATCATCCTCATCGGAGCCAACAACGCCCTCGGCAGCATCCTCACCTTCAAAGTCAACTGGTCAGACAAAGGTTACGACGACATGGAGGCGAACAATGTCTTCACCGTCTGGAATCCCGTTCACTTCAAAGCTGAACTAGACCTCATCGTCCAACAAGTCAACAGTATTAAAGCCCGCCACATCATCTGGGGCACCGTCCCCCACGTCACCATCGCCCCCTTTGCCCGTGGCGTCGGCGGCAAACTCGCCCCAGGCTCCCGCTACTACCCCTACTACACCCTGCCCTGGATCGACGAAAAAACCTTCGACTCCAGTAAACACCCGCACATCACCGGAGCAGAAGCCCGCGCCATCGATAGCGCCATCGACCAATACAACGATGCCATTGCAGAAGTCGTTCGTACCGGACGCCAACAGGGCAAAGACTGGTACCTCTTTGAAGCCGCAGGCTTACTCGATCGCCTCGCCTCCCGCCGCTACATCGAAGACCCCACCGCCCAACCCAGTTGGTGGACACCCTATCCACTCCCCCCAGCCCTGCTAGCCTTAAACCCAGTCCCCACCTCCCAATTTTTCAAATCCGGTGCCCAAGGACGCACCCAAGGCGGGTTATTCTCCCTCGATGGCATTCACCCCACCACCATCGGCTATGGCCTCATGGCTCAAGAACTCATCAACATCATGCAAACCGCAGGGGTGAAATTCTACGACAGCAACGGCTCACCTCACTCCGGCGACATTGATTTTAACCATCTCATCCAAATTGATACCCTCATCTCAAATCCACCCCGCAATATCTCCAGCATCCTGAATCTGGTGGGCTGGTTCGATCGCAACCTCAACCTCATGAGCGGATTACTCAACTCCAATTTTTAGGCGTTATGGGGCGTGTCGAGCAGGAATTCTATTTGTATATCTTCCAAACGCCTATGGCTTTAGCTGTTTTGAAGCTCTGAAAGCGTAGCGTGAGGAACGATTGTAGTTCGCGATCAAGCGCTCAAAACCATTGGCTTTTAGGCGTTTTGTTAGTCAGCTAGCAGGAAAACTCCCACTATGTTTGGGCTTCTTTGAGGTTGCCCAAAATGCTAAAAGCAGGCGAAAGTCTTGCTTAGTGCTTGATTAGAGCCCCTGCTTCTACCTCCCCAAAACACCTATTGAGCTTTTTAGTGAATAGTTTTTATTAGTGAATAGTTTTTAAACGATCCGCTTGATTCGTAAATTGATCGGTAACGATACTAATGACGGTGCGTTTCCGCAGTTTGATATTGACCTGAATCGCCATGCCCACCTGAAGGGGAAGCTTTTGGGCCTGACCCGTGCTTAGGGATTGCGAATTGAGCTTAATGCGCACTGGAAAACTGTAGTAAGGTCGAATTTGGGTGGGGGGTAAGGCATCAGATCCAATCCAGTCGATAGTGCCTTTAATATCCCCAAATTCGCTGAAAGGATAAGCGTCCACGCGAATGTCTGCAGGCATATTTTTCCGCACAAAACCAATATCACGGTTGCTGATAAACACTTTGGCTACGACCCTATCTGAGGGCACAATTTTGAGAATAGGCTGGCTGGCAGTTGCTACAAAGCCAGGAGCTTTGGCCTGAAGGTCAAACACCACCCCATCACTGGGCGATCGCACGGCCTGGTACTGCTGGGTGAGGGTGGCTTGGCGAATCCGATTCTCTAAGTCAGTAATCTGTCGCTGATTATCAAGAATAGCTTTGGTAAATCGGCTGTCGATATCGGCAATTTGCTTGTCGTTGAGGGCAATACTGCCGTACAAATCTTTGGACGAACTGGCAACGGTATTCTGCACGCGTGCTCTGGCCTGATCGATCGCAAAGTCCAGTTCGAGTCGCTGCTGCTCTAGGTTTCTGACCGTCGCCTCAGCTTTCTGAACGGCCTCTTGCTGTTCTGTGAGCTGAATTCGGGCAATTGCCCCCGCTTCAACTGCCGGCGTAATGTCCTGCAAAATCTGTTGGCTGGCATTCAGACTTTGCTTTGCGCTTTCTAGCTGAACCTGGATTTGCACTTGTCTTTTTTGAAGCTGACTCACTTCCAGTTGCGCTGCAAGCGTCCGAGAGGAGGCCTCTAGGGCGCTGGATTGTTGACGACGCTGTTGAGCAGCCGTGAGGACGCCATTGGGAGATTCTGTCTGAAGCTGGGCGCGATATAAGTCATTTTCCTGGGCAAATGCTCTGCGGTTTTCGGCCAGCTTAACCATATTAGCGGGCAGAAGCTGCACAGGAAGGGAGCCCGACGGGGATGCTAGAACCTGCTGATAGGCTGCATTTTCGCTTAGGAGTGCGGTGCGAATCTGCTCTAAGGACTTCAGCTCAGATTCAGACCCCTTTTGATCCAGCTCCAGCAAAACATCTCCCTTTTTGACCTGTTGCCCCTCTTTTACCCGAATATTGCGCACAACCCCTGAGACGGGCGGCTGTACCTCCTTGACGGATCCCTGGGGTTCGAGCTGGCCGACTGCAGGAATCGCTTCCTCAAACTGGTAGAGTGTGGCCCAAGCACCTACGGCGATCGCACAGCCTAGAATGCTCCAGACTAGTAGCTGCGACCAGAGGGGTGAGGGCTTGAGCAGCACATCCTGGGCTGGATTTGGGGCGACTATTGCGGAGGGTGGCGAGCTTGCTAGCGCTGACACTGGACGCGCAGCCAGTGCCGTTGCCGTAGCGGAACTATTGGAACCATTGGAGCCATTAGAGCCATTGGAGCTATTGGATCCAAGAGAATGATTAGCGTGATTTGCGCCATTGGTGATTGGCCAGCGGCTATCTTCTAGAACAGTCACCTGGTCTGGGTGTGTTCCAAGGGTCTGGAGGGACTGTAAAGACAGCATCTCGAATAGACCGGGACTCAGCTGGAGAAATCCACGATGCGCCAGCGCCAGAGACTGCGCTAAATCTTTGGCCGCCGTTGACTTGAGCAGGTAGCCCTTGGCTCCAAGGCGCAGGGCTTCTTCAATCGTAGCTTTCTCCGCTTGGCTACTCAGGGCGATCGCCTGGGTACTCAGGGTACTTTCGGTCAGCCAGCGAATATAGGTGAGCCCCGATTCTCCCAAGCGTTCTAAATCCACAAGCGCAAGATCTGGCTGGAGCCGCTGGCTGAGGGTTTGGGCGGCAGTGTGGCTAGGGGCGACCCCGACAATTTCTAAATCACTCTCCAACTGGAGCGATCGCCGTACCTGTTGCTCAAAGGTGGACTGGGGCGTAACAAGAAGAATACGAATCATAGCTACCCTTGAGATGATTACCCTTGAGAATCTTGCTGGCGATAAAGCGAGTAGTACAGTCCATGGTGCTCCATCAGCTCTACGTGGGTTCCCTGTTCGGCAACCCGACCCCGGTCAATCATGATGATGCGGTCTGCGATCTGAAGGCTTTTGAGCCGGTGGGTAATAAATAAAATGGTGCGATCATGAAAGTATGTTTGGAGGTTGCGGCAAATTTGAGACTCAGCATCAAAATCGAGGGCGCTGGTGGCCTCATCTAAAATCAGCAGCCGGGGGTTTTGTAAGACCATCCGTGCGATCGCAATGCGCTGACGCTGCCCACCGGAAAGTGCTCCGCCCCGCTCCCCAACGCGGGTGTTGTAGCCTTGGGGGAGCTGCATGATGAAGTCGTGGGCGTAGGCAATTTTGGCCGCTTGAACAATCTCTTCTGTCGTGGCTTCTGGCGCAGCTAGGGTGATGTTTTCCTGTACTGTCCCGTTAAACAACAGGCTATCTTGAAGCACCATGCCGATCTGTCGTCGTAGGGAATACAGCTCGACCTTGGCAATATCGTAATCATCCACCAAAATTCTTCCCTGTTGGGGGGGATAGAGCCGCATCAGCAGTTTGGTCACCGTGCTCTTTCCTGACCCGCTCAGCCCCACAAGGCCAATAAATTCGCCTGGCTCAATATCCAGAGAAACCTGATCGAGCTGGAGTGGGCCGTTGGTGTAGCTAAAACTCACCGCTTCGTAGCGAATACTACCCTGAATCAGCGGCATGGGAATATTCTGTCGGTCTTCCTCCGTCACTTCGGGTGGTGTATCTAAAATGTCGCTGAGGCGCTCTAGGGAGAGGGCGGTTTCCTGGAAGTTTTGCCAGAGCTGAATGAGACGCAGGAGTGGGCTAGTGGTATAGCTGGCAATAATGCGAAAGGCAATCAGCTCTCCGAGGGTGAGCTGTCCACCCAGGACGAGGAATGCGCCCACCCAAAGCAGCAGTAACCCGGATAGCTTGCTGAGAAAGTTACTGATCGAGCCAGCAGCAGTTGAGGTAATGACGGACTGGAAGCCAGTGCTAACGTAATTGGCGTAGCGATCAAGCCACTGCCATCGCGCTTTCAGCTCAATATTTTGGGCTTTGACAGTCTGAATGCCGGAGATCACTTCCACAAAATAGGATTGGGTCTGCGCGTTTCGCTCGGCTTTAGCGCGGAGTTGATTGCGCATCAGGGGCGCGACGCAAAAGGTGAGCAGACCAAATAGGGGCACGGTGGCCAGTGCAACCAGGGTCAGCAACCAGCTATAGGCCACCATCACAATGATATAGACCACGGAAAATACCGCGTCCAGCACCACGGTTAAGGCCGTTCCGGTCAAAAACTGACGGATATTTTCTAGCTCATTGACGCGGGTGGATAGTTCCCCCACGGGTCGACGCTCAAAATACTGGAGGGGTAGGCGCAGCAGGTGCTCTACGACATCGGAGCCCAAGCTCAAGTCAATGCGGTTGGTGGTTTCAACAAACAGGTAGGTGCGGAAGCTGGTGAGCAGCGCTTCAAAGATGGCCAGCACCAGCAGAATCGTACCCAAAACATTGAGAGTGTCGGGGCTATTCTGCACCAGCACTTTATCAATAATGATCTGAACGCCTAGGGGATTGGCAAGGGCAAAAATCTGCACGAACAGGGAAGCCGCCAGCACTTCAAATAGCCGCCAGCGGTAGCGTTTAACCGATGGCCAAAACCAGCTCAGACCAAACCGCTGCTTGGGGGTTTGGTCGGTGGGCTGCAAGAGCAGGACTTCTCCTGTCTCGCCCCAAAGTTCTTGAAAGGTGGCGATCGCAAATCGCTTGAGTCCCTGGTCTGGCGTCGCGAGGGTGATGCGCTTGGGGGTGGCCTGATAGAGTACCGCGAGTCCAGACTGCCAAGAAATCAAGGCTGGGGTGGGCAGGCGGCTAATGCGATCAGCAGACACCTGAAGATGCTGTACCTTCAGCCCCATAAAGTCTGCGATCGCCCCACAGGATTGCAGACTCGGCCATACTTCACCCCCCTGACTGATGATGCGACGAAGGGTGTCTCGCCGAAAGGGTAGGCCCCAATACTGAGCCAGCATTTGAAAGCAAGCTAGGGTTCCTGAGATTGCGCCACTGCCGCGACAGACTGGAAAAGTCTTTTTCTGCTGGGGAAGGGGGTCAGGGGAAAGCTCAGGCGCAAGGGGAATATCAAGGTCTGGCATCAGCACTAAGGGTAAGCCTGATGCAGGATCGACTTGCTCCTTGGGCGCAAAAGAAGCCGCGCTAAATTGAGGGAGACTAACCAGCCGCAGGGGGGCTTTTTCTCTGTACTGGGCTGGGTTAAAGGGTTGTCCCACTTTTAAGGTGGGGCTAGCGCTACTGCATACCCATTGATAGGACTCGTCTAGTGCGCCATCTTTCGGCCAGTTGTGAACCTTTATTTGTGGCCAATATTCGGCGGTGAGGGTACTCAAATCCGTCGCGCCATCGGCGCGGCGCTGAAGCACTTGACCCAGAAGGTCAAAACATTCGATATACCCACAGCGATCGCAAAAAGCCTTGGCAAAAGCGGGTTCTGTGTACAGGAGCTGACCAAAGAGCGCCGCTGGAAGGGTGAAGCAAACCGTCTCCACAGAGGCAATGACCGTTTCACAGGCCATTTGGCGCACTAACCCCACCCAGCCGCAGCAGTCTCCACTCTCCAGCCGCTGGAGGCTGATCGGTGCAGCAGCCGTGGGCGGATAGCCAATCAAGCGCGCTTGCCCTTGGATGATAATCGCCACGTAGGGTGGAAGCTGCTCACGCACCAAGATGGGCTGACCCATGGCGTAGCGAAGGAGCTGGCCCTGCTGGAGTACAGCGCTCAGGGCCGACTCAGAAAGCCGATCAAAGGGAGTTGTTTCCTGAAGAAAAGCGGCTGGGTCTGCTGAAAATTTTCTGGACGGATTGGTTTGAAGCGTGGTCATGTCATCTCCTGAAGCCTAGCCTGCTGAAGCTGCTGCTCCAGCCACTGCTGGAATTGTTCGTCCAGCAGGCGCTGCTCAATCTCAGCGCCGTACTGTGCGGGCATCCAGGACTCAAGTTGAAGAATCACAAACCAGGTTTCAAGCTGCAGGGGAGAATTAACCTGATGGGGTTTGGCGGCGCGGAGCTGCTGGGCCAGCCTGGGGTGAATTCTCCCCATTTCTATAGGGCCGACCAGTCCATAGGTTTGGTGTTCGGGGCCTTGGGAATACTGGGCAGCAAGGTTGGCGATGGTGTCTTCTCCGGTCTGAAGGCGAAAGTAAAGCTCCTGGATGACGCCCCGATCCGGATGGCGAATTAGGGAGTAGATGGCTCGGTCTAGGCTTTCTTTACGCTTTATAAAGTAAGACCCCAGCTCAGCTCCCCACATTCGGCGCTTAAAGACTTCAAGCAGGCTTTGGCGCTGGCTCCACTGCTCAAACTGCTCTGGCGTCATACTGTGCTGCTGCATCCACCGCTGACGGTCTGGCTCCTCTGAGATCTGATGCTGTTGATACAAGGTCTTAAGCCCTGCGGCAGATTCTTCAGGCGTGGGCGTGAGTCCAGAGACGACTTGGTCAATGAGGATCTCGCGGCAGAGCTGGGGTAGGAGGCCGTGGGTTTTGAGCTTTTCAAAGAGATCGGCTGGCGAGAACATCTCCTCCCCCACGGTGAGCACAGGCTTAGCGATCGCGCTAGAAATCGGTTCTGGCGGCGTCTGTTCTGGTGGCGTCAGTAGGGACGTAGAAAAAGAAGGGAAACGGGAGCTATTCATGAACGTGGTTTACTCAGAATTTCGTCATACTGGATTGCGGTCGGCTTAATGGCCTTTTGAA
>JAKRSB010000076.1 GCA_022402525.1 Thermosynechococcaceae cyanobacterium MS004 | reverse complement strand
TTGATGGGTTGGGGGTGGCTGAGTACGATGCTGGCGGCAAGGCGGCAAATGAGATTCGGCTCCTCTACCGTTGGATGAATCAATGTGTGAAGGTGTGATTTTATTATTCAGTGTTTGCGTGATGTCACGCTCTCACTTATGCGATGCGTCACTTTTGCTTTGAGATTTGATTACTGTGTCTGCACGTTGTCACTTTGGTTTATTGTCACTTATTTACGGCTTCACTTTTTCGCGCTGGTCACTCTGACACTTTTGGTCTGTAGTGTGTGTGTTATTGTGTGCTAATGTGTAGTCACTTATTCACTATCTCACTATGGCTGCAAAAAATAGTCTTGCTGATGGTCTACGCTCTCTTAGCAACAAGCCCTCTCCACAAATAAGCCCTGTGGAGAATGCTGTGACTTTACCGGAAGGGTCGGTCAAGGGTAAACACTACAGACCCAGCAGAGATGGCACTAGGGCGATTACGGCTCATGCTGACCCTGCGGTGTCTAAGCAGATTCGACAGCTTGCCCTCGATGAAGACACTTCTGTTCAGGCACTCGTCCATGAGGCGCTGAATTTGTTGTTTGAAAAGTACGGAAAGCCTCAGATTGCGCCAGATCGGTTTAAGGCGTGAAAATTGTTTGATGTGATGGTGTGTTATCACTGTTGCTCAATATCACGTTTTCGCGCTGTCACTTTAGGGTGGGCTGGGCTACTGGATGGGAATGGGGAAGGGACGACAACCACTCGACGGTTGAGGTGATCATGCTTCCCAAACCTAAGCTAGCGCTTCAGATTGGGAAGCATGATCAGCCACGGGTTGATCATGCTGGGTTAGGCCGTGATATTAAAATCTTTGGCATGGATATCCACAACGATTTAGTCCTCAATCCTAAACTTCAACACATCCAGTGGCACCTCTATCCGATCCAGGTGATTGATTGCTTCCCTCCCGCTGCTTTAGACACGCATCCAAAAACAGGCTTGGAAGCGCGACATAGAGGGGTTCGGATAGCAGTTGAGTTTATTGATTCGCTCGGCAAATACAGCATCTCTATGGCTGAAGTGACTATTGCGGTCATTCCCAAGATTGACGCGCTTTTGATGATTGAGCAGCTAATTCTTAAAATTGATTCAACTAGCTTCGTTAACCTTCTTTTAGGTAGAGTATCGGGCTATTCAAAAGTCTTGGGATATAAAAGCCTTCTGGAAGCAGCTCCTAAAGTCTGAAATAGGCTGTTTTTTTGCCTTGTAGCAGAACTGAAAATGCTCACGATAGGACAAAGGGATAAAGGGGATGTGAAATGTGACTATGTGATGTCACTTTTATTTGGTGTCACTTTGACTCTCTTTCACTTCTTTTAGATTCCTTAGCTAATCACTGGTGTTAGGGTGATCTCGGCGGCCAACAAATCAGGCGGCAAATAACCTCTGCAATCCCTTTCCTAGATATGACGATACGTTTGGACGCGATCGCTCTCCCCTCAGCCTCAGCTACCACTCAGCACGGGCACAACAGACGCGACTAGGGGCGATCATGAGGGCGGCAGCTCATCATGGGCTGCGTGGGGGTGGGACAGGATATCTGGATTACATTAAATTACATTAAATCCGACATTCAGCAGGGCTGGATGCTGGCCTCAGCAGGGCTTTGGGCGATCGCTCGGATGAGGCTTGGCGCGGGTGGGGCGGCAGAGTATCTGGAATTAGTGGGACTCTAGCGAAACTCTAGCGAACAGGGGGGCGGATGGGGCAAGAGGGCGATCACGCTTCAGCAGGTCTATCAACAATCACTCAATCGGGTGGCTTGCTCCAATGAAATAGGATAGTCAGTGAGTTTCCCCAGCTACACCGCCGCCATTTCCATCCCGTCAAAGATTTGCCCCAACTATTCCAAACTAACTGAAATCGCTCTACATCGGCTGTTCGTTAAGATCTGGCTCCTCTGGGAGAGGAATAAATTCTGTCTCGCCAGGAACTTGCCCAAACCTCCCAGATCGCCAATCCTGTTTGGCCTGCTCAATCCGATCAAGGTTGCTTGAAACAAAATTCCACCACTTATGTCGTTCTCCCACAGGTTCGCCCCCGATTAAGATACAACGTGCTTCTCCATCGGCAGAGATCCTGATATCCTTTCCAGCATTGATCGCCGCTAAGCGGTGTTGCTCCAATGGCACTCCATCGATCTCAAGTCCTGGCGTGACACTATAAACTGCCCGCTCGCTGTAGCCTCCAGGTAGAGTGAAGTGAGATCCAGGCGTCAGTTTGACATCCAAATACAGTATCGGCGAAAACGTCTGCACGGGAGATTGGCGATTGTAAGCTGCTCCCGCAATCAGCACGAACGATACTCCAAGCTCTTCCCAAGTTGGCAGATCGGTGGCGGGATAATGACGGAAACAAGGTTCGGTTTCTTCATGCTCGTTTGGCAAAGCTACCCAGGTTTGAATGCCATGCAAGGTTACTTCCCTACTGCGCTCGGAGTCCGGCGACCGTTCGGAATGAACGATCCCTCGCCCTGCGGTCATCCAATTCACCGCTCCAGGGCGAATTTCGCGAACGCTGCCCAAGCTATCGCGGTGCATCAGAGCACCTTCAAATAAGTAAGTGACGGTTGCTAAGTTAATGTGAGGGTGCGGTCTGACATCTACGCCCTTGCCAGGGGGGAATACGGCTGGGCCGAGGTGGTCGAAGAAGATAAAAGGGCCAATTAATGCCAGTGTATCTGAGGGCAGGAGCCGACGCGCTTCAAATCCGCCTAAATCCTGAACGTGAGGTTCTATGAGGTGCTGTATGCTTTGGTTCATCATGCATTGAGCGAACAGAGCTATTTGAGGAGATGTTAGGTCAATTAATATCCTTATATTGATTTTGCCATCCTAATTGAGATACTGGGCAGCACTTTTACCATCCATTAGCGTTTTCCAGAGAGCCGTCGCTCTCGTGCGCTACACGGGGGCATTGAAGCGAAGCTGTCACCAAGTGCAATAAGGCACCGACCTATGGTAAATCTCATCTCGCACCCATTCAAAACATGCTTTTGCGATCGCCATTGGGGTTTTAAATCCCGATGCTATTTGCTTGGCATATTCCATGACTTCTGGATGTTGCCAGTTGATGACTTCACTAACCTTCAAATATTCTTCCATATCAATTGATTGAATAATGCGCTTTCAAATTTAAGCACCTTACCAGTGACTCTAAACTATTGCCACCACCCAGAATGAAGCCAGCTAACGACCCCGTTCACCCGTAGCTAGTAACCTCTGTCATCACCGATCAACCCTCGGAGGTCGTCGTGCATGGACGTTTTTTATTTACGACGACTAATATCAAGAACTCATTGTTAGTCTCCTCTGCCGCTGTCGTCACAAAAAGCCCCACGCTTTTCCAGTTCTTGTATGATCGCCGCTACATTCGCCACCCCATCTTCAGCCTGAATCTTTGCTCCCAGAGCAGCAGCGCGTTGACGCACTCCCTGATCGCTCATAGCCTGATGAATTGCTTCTGATAGTCTTTCAGCAGTGAGGTATTTACGGGGAATCGGGTCTGTCCCCACTCCTAATTCTGCAACGCGCTGCCCCCAGAAGGGCTGATCGCCAAAGAACGGAATGACGATCGTTGGAATTCCCGCTCTGAGCCCAGCGGCAGTGGTTCCCGCACCTCCATGA
The DNA here is from genome assembly GCA_022402525.1 of Thermosynechococcaceae cyanobacterium MS004. GTDB lineage: Bacteria > Cyanobacteriota > Cyanobacteriia > Thermosynechococcales > Thermosynechococcaceae > JAAURS01. Next base: position 10,485 of record JAKRSB010000076.1, on the reverse strand, counting down.
TGAACGACAGCCGCGACCCTTGGAAAAAGCCAAGAATGGGGAATTGAATCTACCATCAAAACTGTATCTGGCAAATCGCGCTTACTCAGACCGCTCCAACCCGATTGCAAGATAGCACGTTGTCCTGTGAGGGAGATCGCGTGTAAAACGAGATCTGCGGTTGCTTCTGGATCTCGACTCACCATACTGCCGAATCCAATAAACACGGGGGGAGAACCGCTTTGTAGAAACTCTAGTAAAGCGAGCGGAGGAGACCACTCGGTAGTTTCATCTAAGAACCAGTAGCCTGTCATGTGGGTATTCTGCCAATCCGAGGGTTTCGCAATGACGGATGGACTCAGCCCATACAGAATCGGGTATTGCTGAAGCTGAATAGACCCATAATTGCCCCAAAATGGGGCAGTGGGCAACTCTAGCACTTGCTGTCGTGCAAATCTATCTCCTTTGCGCGACCCCTGCCACATGATCTGTCGAAAGAGATGATGCGACAATCGATTGACAGTTCCGCCTAGTTTAGAAATGGACTGAGGAAACAGGGCTGCGGGAAAGGCTTGGGTTGGTGTAAATGGGAAAATGTACGCCTGAAGTAACGGGATCTTTAGCTTCTCTGCCAGGGAAACACCCAGGAAGAGTCCGCCTACGCCCACAATTAGCAGATCCATTCCCTGAGCAGCGAACAAACCGCCTTCTGCCCAATCGATCGCGGCACGTTGAAAAGCTTCCGTTGTAAGCGCATTGATCGCCAGAAAATTCCCGCTTTCTAGCAACTTACGGTTCTCAGGGTCTTCTAGGAAGGCTTGGACGTTTCCCTTAAGAGGATAAAACTCTAGCTTATGGGAATTGACTAACGATTCAAAGTTTTCATGGGTGGCAAGTCGAACACTATGTCCTGCGGCTTTCAAGCCCTTGCCTAAAGCAACGTAGGGCTGAACATCTCCTCGACTTCCCATCGCGATGATTATGATTCGCATGAGTGATCCTCTCGTTTCATTGCTAGCCGTAGAACTTGTCTGTAAAATGTGAATAATTACTCATAATTTTATGGGCGATCACACGGCTCTGACAACTCGCATTTTCGGATGACTGACCCATGCCCTCCAAGTTCTCTGCAACCCCGCGTAAACAGCCGAAACAAGCACGATCTCAAGCAACAGTTGAAGCAATTCTCTCCGCAACAACTCACATTTTGACGGAAACCGGGTATGACCAGTTGACGACGAATCGGGTGGCTGAACGGGCAGGGGTGAGTATCGGTTCGCTGTACCAATACTTTCCAAATAAGGAAGCTTTGATTTTTGCGTTGGCGGAGCATCATGCTGATGAAATGGTGCAGTTAGCGCAACACCATTTAGAAGGGCTAAGCGATCTCACGATTCCAGAGGTGTTGCGGCAGATTGTTAAAGCAGTGTTAGCGGCTCATGCTGTCAATCCGAAACTCCACCGCGTTCTGCATGAACAAGTTCCCCATCGTGAGGTGATGCAACGCTTAGATGAAGCAAAGGCAGAAAAACTGCTACGAGCGTTTCTCGCGCAACGCTCCGATCAGCTTCAACCCAAAAACCTAGACCTAACAATTTTCATGGTTGAGCAGACGATTCGAGCCTTGATTCACGGTGCGGTGAATGATCGTCCTGAACTGCTCAAAACTGGAGAATTTGAACAAGAACTGATAGTAATGCTGTCAACGTATTTGGTCAAAAGGTGAGGGGTAGCTATTAAAGGTCTGCTAAGCAGGCGGCACATTTTTTTGCATAGAGCACACCCTAAAAAGCATAACGGTGCCCATCACCCGCCGCAAACAATATTTGCATCATAACGGATCATCCCTCGGCGGTCGGCTTGCATGGGCGTTGCTATGCGGCGATCACTCACAGACTCGATGACTCAATGTACACCACTAACTTTATTTGAGGATTAACGGTGTTAAAACAGCAGCCATCAACATTTCAAACTCTAGATTGGTAGCACTGACCACGTTTTCTACAATTTTACCCTCTCGTAGCCGCATAACATGCGTTTCAATAAAAGTGATATCCCGATTTGTAGCGGCAACACCAAAAAACTCTTTCGTGTGTTTTTGCACAGATCTAAACCGAACGACCAACCGATCACCTGTTGCAAAAATATCTTCAATCAACATCCCTGAACCCACAATGGGGGGAAAGGCATCAAAAAAGGCACTAAATACTTGCTTGTAAGCTTCACGTCCGTCAATTGCTCCATCTGGCTTTAATCCAGTAATTGCCTGCACATTTTCATCCAGTACATCTGACGCTACAGTCATATCACCCTTGCCCAAAAACTGCTCGATAAAGATGCGGGCAATTGCCAAGTTTTGTTCTTCAGTTGGAGTCATCATCGTTATTCCTTGTTGGAGTTATTTTGTCTTTTCGGTTCACTCAATTACCAAGTCAGTGCCACTGCACCCCCAAACTTCCGCATTTCCGCGAAAAACTTGCCCTGTGCGCCACCCTCTGGAAGCGTTGCTAGATAGACAGCGGTTTCGGCACCCTCATCGGCAGTGAACGGCGCATTAGAACCGCCCATGTCGGTTTGCATCCAGCCAGGAGAGTAAGCATTCACCAAAATATTGGTGCCTTGGAGTTCCTTTGCCCAGAGTGCCGTCAGAGCATTCAGCCCAACTTTGGAAAGGCGATATGACGGAGCTAGTGGATAGTAATCACTCCCCATAGACGTGAGGGAAGCCATCTCAGTAGACACATTTACGATCCGTCCGTAGTTTTGCTTTTTCATCAAGGGCAATAGGGCTTGAGTGATTCGGGCAACAGCTAGAACATTTGTTGCCAAGGTTGCTAGCATCGTTTCCATTTGAACCGTGAGCAGACTGGATTCTTCTGGTTGCATCGTGGGGTTGACACCCGCATTATTGACCAAGATATCGGCTCTGCCATAAGTCTGCTGCACCCAGGTTCTAAACTGTTGCACACTGGCATCACTTGTGACATCCAGAGAATGAAAATCTACTTGAATATTTTCGCTGGATAGGCGCTGTTTAGCAGTAAGACCATCTTGCTCCTGCCTACTCGTCAACACAACTCGAATATTCTCTTGCTGTGCTAACTGGCGAGCGATCGCATAGCCTAACCCCTTGTGACTGCCCGTGATTACAGCAACTTTTTGCGCCATGATCGTCAAACTTCCCTGAATAAAATGTATGTACAGTTACCCTAACAACCTCTAAGATATTAAACAAGTCGATATTTTAGATAAAAAGTATCAATGAAATCGATAAACTTGGCGACAATCGACTTAAACCTGTTGGTTGCCTTTGAAGCCCTTCTAGAACAGCACAGCGTTACGAAAGCTTCTGAGCAACTTCAGATTGGGCAACCTGCAATGAGTGCTGCACTCAGCCGTTTGCGTATTCTCTTTGAGGATGAATTGTTTGTACGATTGGGGAGACAGATGCAGCCGACGCTCAAAGCCCAAGCGATCGCTCCAGGCATTCTGGCAGCATTACAACAGATTCGCCAAGCCGTTAACGCCACTCAAACATTTGAGCCAACTTCTAGCGATCGCACCTTTGCCATCGGCAGTTCAGATTACACCAGTTTTGTCCTCATGCCGCCGCTACTGGAATTGAGTCACCAAACGGCTCCATCCATCAACTTTCGGATGATGGAATTTGAGAAAGACAGTATTGGAGATCTGCTAGAACAGGGGGAAATTGATGTGGCATTGGGTGTTTTTCCTAATCCACCCAGGCAAACGCAATGGGAACCCATATTTGAAGAACGATTTGTGGGGATTGCCCGTCAAGGACATCCGGCTCTTCAGCAAGGAACCATGAGTTTAGAAACCTTTGCCCAGCTTTCCCACGCCCTCACAACTCTACGTCGAGATACTACAGGTGCCATCGACAAGGCGTTGAATGAGCACAATTTAGAACGCCGGATTGCATTCACAACTCCGCATATGATGGTTTTACCGTTTGTGATCGCATCTAACGATCTAGTCGCAGCAATTCCCCGACGCATTGCCCTCTGTTTAGTATCTGTCTGCGATTTAACAATTTTTGAACTGCCAATCAAAACAAAACCGTGGGTGGTTTCTATGCTGTGGAGCGCTTTGAGCGATCAAGATGAAGCCAATCGTTGGGTACGCAACACAATCAAAGCAATTGCTCAGAAGGTTGAGACAAGTACAGATAAGATTTAGATTGTGCCCCCACTAAGAACTAAACCGCATAACGGCTGGGAGTTGAGCGGACGACATTGCACCCTAAGCGTCAATATAGCGTATCGCTCCGTTCCGCACCAATGACTTGTTATGCGGCGTTGCTTTGCAGCCAGTCAACAACTTCATAAGCATTTCTATCGGGAGGAAACACTGGATAAAAAACTTTGATAACCTTTCCATCTTTTGCTATGAACGTAACTCGCTTGAGTAGTTGTATTCCTTCTATCTCAAACATTGGCAACTTAAGCATCTTGGTAAATCTCAAGTCAAAATCGCTCAAAAGCTCAAATGGTAGATGAAGTCGCTCTACCGCTTCCACCTGATATTCAGTGCTTTGTGTACTAAGACCAAAAACTTGTGTTTTCAACTCGCCTAGCTCTTGGTAATGATCCCGAAAAGCGCAGGATTGTGGAGTACACCCCCTTGCTCCAGGAATCTCGTCCCATCCATCAGGTAGCGAAATACCAGGCTGACCTGTCATTGGGTAGCAATAAATGACTACATGACCTGGAATTGCTGACAAATTTACATCTTTACCCTGCGTTGAAGATAAAGTAGTCGATGGCAAAACCTTACCCAATAGGTGGTTACAGTCACCATCATCTACTGGAACAGGCAAATTCTTCGGTAACTCTGTAAGGTTTCCCATACGGCTTTCCTATTTGTGTAACCTAATGCTAAACCTTAACAGGCAGGCTTTCAATCACTCCCCTTACAAATATCTTGAGCCGCATAACGGACTGCGCTTCACCGGACGGAGATAATGTTTGCATCATAAACGATAGCGTATAAATCCGTTCCGTGTGCAAGCGCTTTATGGGGAGACGAGCACTAGAAAGCTAGGGGAGACGACCATGCAAGCGACGACAGACGGGCTGTTTCAAGCTTAAATCCACAGTGCTGCGGCTGCACCTCTACCAGTCTCAATTCTGCAAATGGACACGGCAACAAAAGAGCGATTGCTCTCCCTAAAATCACAGCCCCCGAAAAACACGGGCACAGAGAGGGCTGCTAGGGGAAGCACCAGCGAACACACAAGCATAGTAGGGCAAAAACACAGGGGGGTAGTAGTTGGCGCGGTCAATGAAGGTTGTGATAAAATAGTATCAATATTGATATCATTTGAATGTGGCAAGTATTCAGAAAATCTTAGCCAGCATGGAGAACAACCCAAAAGGTATTAAGTTCTCCGATTTATGTAAGGTCTGCGAACACTATTTTGGTGAGCCTCGGCAAAGCGGCGGTAGCCATCGCTTCTACCGTACCCCCTGGGAAGGTGAGCCTTACGTCAATATTCAACCCAAAAATGGCATGGGCAAACCCTATCAAGTCAGGCAAGTCTTAGCGGCTATCAAGAAAAAGGAAGATTCATAATGGATGCTAAGTTTTATACCTACCGTGTCTTCTGGTCTGATGAAGATCAAGAGTTTGTCGGTCTTTGTTCCGAATTTCCAGGAATGAGCTGGCTCGATGAAGACCACCAAAAAGCCCTCTCCGGTATCTTGGCTTTAGTCCAAGACTGCATCAATGATTTAGTGGCCAATCATGAACCCGTTCCCATTCCGCTTACTCGAAAAGAATACAGCGGTAAGTTCATGGTTAGAATCCCCCCAGACCAGCACAGACAACTGGCGATCCAGGCTTCTGAACAGGGCATAAGCCTCAATCGTCTTGTCAGCAGCAAACTCGTTGTAGAAAGCTGACGGTGGTTTCATAGCACAAGGGCGATCGCTCTCCCTAAACCTCAGCACCCGTAAAACTCGCTCAGTGACACGATAGCAGAAGGGGCGATCGCTCTCCCTAAACCTCAACCACCGCTTCGCACGGGCACCGCGACGGCGACTAGGGACGATCAGCGGGGCGGCAGTTCAGCACGGGCTACGTGGGGGTGGCAGTAGGATTAGATATCTGGATTACATTAAAAATTACATTAAAGACCGACATTCAGCGGGGGCGGCGGGATGGACTTATGACAAGGATTTGGGCGATCGCTGAGATGAAGCTTGGCGCGGGTGGGGCGGCAGAGTATCTAGAATTAGTGGGGCTCTAGCGAAACTCTAGTGAACAGTGGTGGGGCGGATGGGGCAAGCGGGCGATCGCGCACGGGTGAGGCGGGGCGCGGGAGAACGGAGGGCTGTTCGATGGCTGTCAATCCGATCCGGAATGGCCACCCCTTGCATTCAATTCTTCCTTGGTAACAGATGTGACGATCTCATCTCGCTCATCGTAAGCCTCGAAAGAGTATGGGATGCCAAAATCATCCAGTATCTTGCGTATTACGGGAACCATTTCTGACGCGGTGTCGAGAGGCCCATGAACCAAGACAGGGTTTTCCGATTCAATTACCAACGCTGCCTTGTCTGTCAATTCTACTTCGTAGTCAGTCCATGAACATTTGCGTGATGACCAGCCGGATGAAGAAAAAACGGCAGCGATCTCTGCACGAGTCAGGTCAACCCACAGTGACATATAAATGTGGTGCGGAAGGTAGTCGCCGAGTGTTTCGGGCATCAGCTTTGTTTCATCCGATGAACTGGCGAGATCTAACGGTCTGCGCATCACCTGAGGATTTTGCACTTTGCCAGTTAACTCAAATGTGCCAACGTTCCGCATGCAGGCGTTTGTTAGGCAACTGTTGACACGAATTTTAACCTTTGCGGCAGTAACAATAGATGAACTTTTGTTCTGTTCCGAATGGCGTTTTGTGAGATTCACTTGTGCTGTCCACTAAATCAAAGTTATTGCCAAACTCATCATGCAAACTATCAGGACTATAACGGACGACTTCTAATCCGCTGCAACGAGATGGCCCGTCAACGCCAAAGGTGGCAACAATAACATGTCCGCCTTCTTTGACCGAGTGCATAACGGCTTCCACATATTTCTGACGGTCTGCGGCACGAGTCAGAAAGTGAAAAACGGCGCGGTCGTGCCAAACATCATAAAATTTGTAAGGAAGCTCAACTTGAGTAATGTCAGCTTCCAGCCAAGTAACTGCGTTTGCCCGTGAGCCAAGCCGCTCTTGTGCAACTTGAAGTGCCGCCGATGAAATGTCTAAAACCGTGATGTTCCGATAACCCCTGTCCAGTAAATCGTCTACCAGTGTTGAGGCACCGCCGCCAACATCAATAACTTGAACTGAATTATCTACGCCAGTGCGCTCAATAAACTGCAACGATATTTCAGGATGTTCCTGAAACCAGCTTACCTCAGTAGAATCTTTTGCCTCGTAAACTGCTTCCCAATAGATTTTGGTTTCCATAGTCTCTAAATTATGACATGCAGCCAAGTATTGTGAAGTAGGTTAACGGCCTCAAATTGAACGGTAGCCTGAAAAAAGTCTCTCACTCATGTGTCCCGTCCATCCGCTCCAACGAACAGTTAGAAATGTGAAGTAGGGCGACCTAAACCTTTGAAATTATTGTATCGCCAGCGCGATAAATCGAGCTGGTTAAGTGAGGCTTAGTCTTCACATAATAACCGCTAGGTGAAACTTTTCAGTTACTGCTGCTGCTTGGAGTTTTAATATGCAGTCATCCATTTCTTCAACAAGCGCGGCTCTAGTTTCCACTGCAAGTTTGGGGTTCCAACCTGAGGCAATGTAGCTTCGAAGGCTCTGGAGGCAACTTAAACCGGAGGAGATATTAAACCACTGCATATCGTCGATTCCATATCCGCAACCAGTTTCTGGGTCAACCGTATCTTCATCTTCCCCTTCATCGTCAGACATGTTAAGTTCGAGGTCAGTGAAGTCGGCAAAGGAGGACAGCCTGGGAATTCTCAGCTCGTCGCAGGCGGCGTCGAGTTCGTCACCGAGTCGGTGCATTATGGAATAGTCCTCCTCGTCACTCGACATATCTCGACCATTCAAAGTTTGTAGCCAATATGTCATACCCACGGAGCCGGACTCCTTTCAGATTCGAACGAGTGAACTAAAACTAGAATCCGCTTGCGGGGTCTAACGCCCCCAAATTGAGCGGTGGCTAGTAAAATAAGCAAGATAACCAGTGTGTCCCGTTCAACCGCTCTAATAAACAGGTAGACCTGTCAGTAACGCAATCTGAGCGATAAATCCATTTTACCGTTAGCACGTTGCCTTTTGTGTACCGTTTGATAGCGATCATCCCACGTCCATAAGCAAAAACTCCCATCCCCAATACTGAAACAAAAGCACACCCATACACCCCTCAAGCCCTCACCACCAACAGCTCCCCCCACGCCGTCGTCCATCGCCGCGATCGCTCGTCCTCCGTCAACTAGCGCATCGCGGGGGCGCTCTCCCGGCCACTGTTGAAGCCCAAGTCCAAGCGCTGGCATTGCCCCAGCTTGAGGCTTTAGGTGAGGCGCTGCTAGACTTTACAGGGTTGGATGACTTGACCGACTGGTTGCGGGGGCAATAGCGGGGGCGGAGCGAGCTATTCAGGCAGCATTGAATCTAGGGCAACCACAACCCAGGTCATCTTTCTGCGCATTCCTTCAGCGCAGCTGCAAACTCGTCAAACGAGGGTTTTAAGTCAGGAATTGAATCCGCGATCAAAGGGGACAGCAAACCACTAAAAACCTCTTGCATCGTAAACGCTACGCCTCCGGCACTCGCTTGGCTTAGGGTATACTTGCGTTCGCCCTTAAATAGACCTAGAGGCAGACCACCCGTCCAAACCATCTGCTCATTCTGCATGTATTTTGAAACAGTCAATGTGAATGCGCGATTCGGATTTACCTTGGCATACACAGTGATCTTTTCGCCTAACGCAACGTTCCCTTCAACTTTTGACACGGTAGGATTCCACTTTGGCCAGTTCTGAGCATCGACCAAGATTTTCCAGATCGTTTCTGGCGATGCATTAATGATTGTAGATGTCGTGAAAGACTTCATGACTTTTGACCTCAAAAGGTAAATCTAGCTCCATCTGCTTGTAGCCCAGTTCATCCACTTCTGTATCCAAGTTCGACAACGTTATGCCTAGGAGCCTGACCTTTTCAGCCTCAAGCTCAACACCCCTGAGGAGTTCTTTCGCAATTCCTAAAATCTGGCCTTTGTTTGATACATATTCTTGCATCGTTCGGCTGCGTGTGATTTGGCGGTAGTCCGCAAACTTTACCTTCAGCGTAATAGTACGTCCATTTGCGCTATGACGCTCAATTCGCTCCTGCACTTCTTGGGCGATCGCATCCAGTTTCTGTTCCATCGCTGCTCGACCTTCAATATCAGGATCGAAGCTGGTTTCAGCCCCGATTGATTTACGAATCCGATTAGGGTTCACCGGGCGCTCATCAATACCCCGCGCAATCTGATGATAAAACCATCCAACCTTCCCGAAGTGGGCCGACAGTTCCTCGACACTCCGCTGCTTTAGGTCAGCACCTGTAAGGATTCCTAACGCCTGCATCTTGGCAGCGGTTGCGCGGCCCACGCCGTAAAATGACTCAATCGGTAGCGACGCAATGAACGGTTCTGCCTCTGCTGGCTGAATGACTGTCAATCCATCGGGCTTATTCATTCCCGATGCGATCTTCGCCAAGAATTTATTGACCGATACTCCGGCTGATGCCGTGAGCTTTGTCTTTCGCAGAATAGCTTTCTTGATTTCGCGCGCGATCACCGTGGCGGAACTCTGGTTTTGTTTGTTGATAGTCACATCCAGGTAGGCTTCATCCAAAGACAAAGGCTCCACCAAGTCGGTATAGGCTTTGAAGATAGAGCGGATCTGCTCCGATACTTCTCGGTAAATCTCGAAGCGAGGTGGGGCAAAGATAAGATGCGGACAGCGTTGGATGGCCGTGCGCGATGGCATTGCCGAATGTATTCCAAACTGTCTGGCCTCATAGCTCGCAGCGGCAACGGCTCCGCGCTTTTCGGGACTCCCGCCCACTACCAACGGTTTACCTCGATACTTCGGATTATCCCGCTGCTCTACTGAGGCAAAAAAGGCATCCATATCGACGTGAATGACCTTACGCTGCGTATTCATGCCCTCACCACCAACAGCTCATCCCAAGCCGTCGTCCATCGCCGCGATCGCTTCCCCTGCCGCATCCCCCATCCCTGCTGTAGCCCTGCTGCTGCATACTGCACCGTCTTAGCTCCAAACTGACGGTTGAGATTATCGAGGGTCTGCATCAGCAATTTCGAGCGCTCAGTATCTCGTTGCTCAAATAGATGCCCCTGCATTAGCGTCTTTGGCTGTAGCTCCAGCAGCAGCACCCCGGCTTTGCTGAAGGCATGATCTGGGCGATAGATGGCTTCAGCCCCATGCATGGCATAGAACAATAGTTCTCTTGTGT
>JAKRSB010000075.1 GCA_022402525.1 Thermosynechococcaceae cyanobacterium MS004 | reverse complement strand
ATCGACTAGGCCGCGCCGTGATGCGAGCTGCCTTCCCCGATCGCACCTATGGACTGCCCGTCGGCGGCACCAAGGCCGATGTAGAAAACTTTACCCTGGCGCAAGTCAAAAACTACTACAAAACCTACTACCGCCCAGACAACGCCACCCTTGTAGTTACGGGAGACTTTGACACCAAAGCGCTTCTCAAGCGAGTAGAAGAAATTTATGGCGTTATTCCACAGCCAGCTCAGCCACTTCTGAACAAGCCCGCCCAAGGGCTGGGTGTGCTGCCGGACAATCGACCAAAGCCGATCACGCCCATTGTGCTCAAGCAGCCCGGCAGTACGCCCCTTTTGTCCATCGTCTATCCACTCCCCGATGCCAATCATCCGGATGTGCCTGCCATTGACGTCATGGACGCCATCTTGAGCGAAGGCCGCAGCTCGTGGCTCTATCAGTCGCTGGTGGAGCCGGGTCTGGCCAGTTCAGTTTCGGCCTACGCCTCAGAACCCATTGAACCGGGCTGGTATAGCTTTTCAGCCAGTCCGGCGGCGGGTAAATCCTTGGCGCAAGTGGAGCAGGCCCTCCAAAAATCCCTGGGCGCGTTTAAGCAGCAGACGGTCAGCGCTGAGGAACTGGCTCGCGCCAAAACCCAGCTCAAGGCTTCTTTGATTTTTGGCAACCAGGATATTACGAGTCAGGCCAACCAGCTGGGCTACATGCAGACCGTGACTGGAGACTACCGCTTTGTTGATCGCTATCTGGACGGCATTGAACGGGTTACAGCAGCCGATGTCCAGCGGGTGGCCCAGGCCTACCTTAAGCCAGAGCGCCAAACCCTTGGATTTTTTGAACCCACCCAGGCCAATGGTCAGACTGCGGCTAGCGAGAGTGTTGGCAAGACGGCAGAAAACTTTAGCCCTGGCGCACCTGTTGACCCAGCGGAGGTGGCCAAGTATCTTCCGCCCATTCCGGTCTCTGCTAAGTCTTCGTCGTCGGTGAGGCTCCCTCAGGCATTTACACTGTCTAATGGGCTGAAGGTCTTACTGCTGAATGACCGCAGTACGCCGACGGTGAATCTCAGCGGCAATATTCCGGCAGGGACGCTCTTTGATACTCCTGCTAAAGCGGGGCTGGCTAGCCTCACGGCCAGCAATCTCATGAACGGTACCGAAACCAAGGATGCGCTGACTATAGCGAAAACCCTCGAAGATCGGGGAGCAGGGCTAGGGTTTGGGGCGAGTCGAGAAGGGGTGGGCATTGGCGGCAGCGCCCTGAAGCAAGATCTTCCCATTTTGGTTCAGACCCTGGCTGATGTGCTGAAAAACCCAACCTTCCCCGCCCAGCAGCTAGAGCTTAGCCGTCAGCGATCGCTCGTTGGCCTAAAGGCAGCCCTAGACGACCCAGGCCAGTTAGGGCGTCGCACCTTCCAGCAGGCGATTTATCCTGAAAACCATCCGTTCCATACCTTTCCTACAGCAGAAAGCCTCAAGCGCATCACCCGTGAAGACCTAGCCCTGTTTCACCGTCAATACTATCGACCCGAAGGTGCGGTCATTGCGATGGTTGGGGACTTTGATCCGGTGCAGGTGCGCACGTTGCTGGAGTCTACCTTGGGGCAATGGAAAAATGTGGGCAAGCCAACCCCCCCTGTCGTCCCTTCGGTATCCCTACCCAGCGCCACGACTTACCTCAACAAAGTGATTCCCGGTAAGTCAGAATCCGTGACCTACATGGGCTACAACAGCCTCTCTCGGAAAGACCCGCGCTTTTATTCCGCCCTCGTGATGAACCAAATCTTAGGCGGCAGCACCCTGTCCAGCCGTCTCGGCACAGAAATTCGCGATCGCCAGGGTTTAACCTACGGCATCTATAGCGGATTTGCCGCAGGCATCTATCCGGGGCCGTTCTTGATTTCCATGCAGACTGCTCCAGGAGACGTCCAAAAAGCCATTAACAGTACCCTGGCGCTGCTCAGACAGCTCCGCGAAACGGGCATCACCCAGGCCGAGCTAGAGACAGCCAAGCGCTCCATTACCAGCAGTTATCCGGTCGATCTGGCCAGCCCTGGGGATTTGGTGCAGGCGATCGTCGGCAATGAGATTACAGGGCTAGGCCAAGAAGAGCTGCGGCGGTTCCCGGACAAGATTAATGAAGTGACGCTTGCCCAGATTCAGCAAGTCATCTCAGACCTCATCCAGCCCGATAAACTGGTCATTGTGACGGCGGGGCCTGCTCCCAAAGCGGCTGGGAATTAGGGTTGGCCAAAAAAACATAGGCCAGAATCCCATAGCCCAAAATCCCATAGCCCAGAACCCTATAGCTGGGTGGTGCTTGTTTTCTGCTGGGGTACTTTATTCTGGTGAAGATAAAATACCTTCTGATTTGATACACAGGCAGTATGCAGAATTCTCCGCCCATCAGCTCCACGCCCAGCGCTCAACTGGCGCAGGATATGCATCGTCTTTATCAGCTCAAAGTGTATTCCCGCTGGCTGCTTGTCTTGGGGCTGTGGCTAACAATCGGAGCTGCTAGCCTCTGGCAGCTTAGGTTTCGGATTCAGATTGTGATGGATTACTTCACCTGGGCCGCTGTCAAATACGGGCTGGCCTCTCATATCGTCGCGGCCTTTGGGCTGGCGCTGTGCTTGGGCGCGACTGGTGGGGTGCTCACCTGGCAAATTCGTAACCGTCTGCTAGGGCTACCCAAACAAGACCGCGATCGCCTTCAGCAGCAGGTCATTCAAATTCGGAAGCAGGGCCAGACCCATCCCCTATGGCGCTGGCTGAATCGTAAAGAAAAAGGACTCTAGGCCGCTCGGCAGCGGCAGCACAATGAGCAGCAATAGCCCTAGCGCCAACAGTCCAGCCGCATCACGGTATGAATTTAGCTCCGAAACATCATTCAGCGCAGGCTCATCCACGGCGGGCATAAAGAGCAGCAAAATGCCCCAGAACAGCAAGAAGGGCTGCACAAAGGACAAGAGCAGTACCAAAACCCGGCAGACCTGACTCACCACAGCCCCAACCCGTTGGCCATACATAGCGTGCACAATATGGCCACCATCTAGCTGACCAAAGGGCATCAAGTTGAGTCCCGTGACAATCAGCCCCAGCCATCCCGCGATCGCAACGGGGTGCAGATTAATGGCGAGGGTATCGGTGAGGGCAGCGCCAAAAGTCAGGCGGCTCAGGGCGGCAAATAAAATTGAAAACCGTGGATTAAAGGCACTAGGGGAGAGCGCGCCAGCTTGTTCTGGTAGGGCTGTCAGCTCAGAATTCATCAGCCCCCAAATTAAGATGGGAAGGGTCACGATAAATCCTGCCAAGGGGCCAGCAATGCCGACATCAAACAGCGCTTTGCGGTTAGGCGCTGGGGTGCGCATCTGAATGTAGGCTCCAAAAGTGCCCACGGAAAACGGAACCGGGATGAAGTAGGGCAGCGTGGTCAGAATTTTGTAGAAGCGCGCCGTGCAGTAGTGGCCTAGCTCATGGACACCCAAAATGAACATCAGGGAGAGGGCATAGGGTAGCCCCGTCAGTAATAGCTGAGGATCTTGCCGGAGGGATTCACTCTGGAAGGATGGGTTGGCAAGGCTGATGCCCGCTAGAGTTGTGGTGAGGATGGTTAGGCCCAGCAACAGCAGCGCTAACCCTGGACGGGTCAGCGGCTTTTGCGACGGCTTAGTCTGAGCGCTGGGCGTACTTGCCTGGGGATTTGCCACAATGGCAAAGTAGGGCTGCTCTCCCGCTCCGGACTGGAACAGCACCAGAAAGCGATCGCCAAACTGCGCCTGCACATTCTGCCGAATGGTTTGGTAGGCAGCCTCCGCCTCAGTACGAAGCTGGCCGCGACAGATGACTGCCTGGGGGCGCAGATCAATTTGCTTGAGATAGTAAACAGACCACGGAAAGCAATTTTGAAGCTGAGTCTGTTCTTCTTTGTTGAGGGGACTGGTGCTGGCCTCTGGCTTCGCGTCTCCCATCGCCTGCCCCCCGTCCTGGGATGCTGGCAATGTCCGAGGATTCCGGCCAATCAGCACCACATAGAGCACCGTACTAATTAAAAATGCCCCGACCAATAGCGACGTTGGCATCGCCTCAATGGAAGAATGGGTCAGTGACCAGCCAGCAATGACAAAGGCCGGAATCATCAGCACGAGCCAAAGCTGCCACCAAGGGGCGCGGGTCACGCGGACAACGCTATATTGCACAATGAAATAGAGCGTGACGCCTAAGATTGATAAAAATAACCAGACCATCTCTAAATTAAAACCGATGCCTCAAGGGCTGAAGATAACCAATTCCAACCGATACTGAACCCGCCATCCTAAATGATTCTTGGTTGAAGAGTTTATGCCCTAAGAGCTTATTCCCCACGAACTTATCCCCCAAGAATCTACCCCCCAAGCTATCCCCCAAGAACCTATCCCCCAGGGATTGATGCCTTAATAACCGATGTCTTAATAACCTATGACGCAAGAACCCAGAATTAAAGAGCCCAAAGCCGTCCTCAATTCCATTTGGGCATTCCCCCCAAACCGAGAAACCTTTGGTGGTACATCCTACTTTATTGTAGAGAATTCTCAGAGCGTCCCCCAAAACGTTCATCAGAACCTTCATCAGAACGTTTTAATTGATTGTCCCAGTTGGGATGATAACACTCAAGCTTTTCTCCAGAAGCACGGTGGGGTGCAGCATCTTGTCATTACCCACCGCCAGGGGGCGAGCCCTGCGGTAGCCGTCCTTCAGCAGCATTTTGGCTGTCAGGTTTGGGTGCAGGAACAGGAAGCCTACCTCTTGCCGAATGTGGCCGTCACGATGGTTCAGCAGTCTGCAAAGATTAATGGCCTCCAGATTTTTTGGACACCGGGCTATTCTCCAGGGTCTGTCTGTGTCTACCACCCTGAGCAGGGGCTATTGTTCAGTGGACGGCATCTGCTGCCCGATCAGCAAGGGAACCCCAAACCGCTCCGCACGGCAAAAACCTTTCACTGGCCGCGCCAACTTAAGAGCGTTCGTGGGATTTTGGAGCAGTTTGACGCCTCGTCCCTACGCTATCTCTGCCCCGGAGCCAACACAGGTTTCCTCAGACAGCAGCGCTCTATTAGTAATGCCTACCAAAAGCTGGCACAGCTTGATTTACGAGAGCTTGCCGAGGCTCCGGTGGGGGGCTGGTAGGTCATGGGTTAATTCACACGGGCTGAGTTCAATATCGTGACTAAATTGCGGCCTATTAAGACCGTGACCCATTAAGACTGTGACCCATTAAAACCGTGGTTAAAACTTTGGTTGAAGCAGGCTGCGGTAGTGTTCTATAATCGCCTGCGCTTTGGCCTCCCATCTAAACTGTTGGGCACGCTGAAGGGCGCTTGCTGAGAACTTTGCGTACTGGGCGGGTTGATGGAGTAGGCTTTGTACAGCGTCAACGATGCCTTGAATCAGGGATTCCCGCGATCGCGGCTCAATCTTAAAGCCTGTTGCGGCGGTCACATATTCTCCAATTCCGCCGTAGTCCGCCACAATGCAGGGCAGCCCAGCGGCCATCGCTTCCAGCACCACCGCGCCCCCAAATTCCCGAATCGACGGAAAGCAAAAGACATCCGCCTTTTGGTAATAGTCGCGGGTTTGAGCCTGGGGCACCCAGCCAGCAAAATGAACCTGACCCACGAGCGATCGCGCCGTAACCTGGTTTTCTAGCGCTTGTCGCTGGGGGCCATCCCCCACAATGGTGAGATGTACCCTAGGGCGATCGGCAGGAGACAACCGCGCCATGGCTTCAATTACCATATCCGCAGCCTTGTAGGGCACCAGTCGCCCCACGAACAATAGACGAAGCGGATCAGCTTGGATTGTTCTAGGCCGATCCACAAAGAACGACCCATCTAGACCATTTTCATAGAACAGCTCAAGGCGTTTGTTTTCTAGGTCAAAGGTTTGCTGAAGCCAGTTGCGGGTATAGGTTGACCCAGCCAAGATGAGATCCGCACTGCCGTAGGTTTGGCGATAGCCCGGAAGCAGCCAGCGCCCCAGAGTTCTAAAAAAATTAAAGTAGCTAAATTCCTGAGCTGCAATTTTCTGAAACCCTTTGGGAAAGGGAATACCGCCATTCACTGGCCCCAGCAAAAATGGCGTCTTGCTGCAGGCCTGCACCAGCTTGACCGGGTAGCGCGGCATCATGGGCGTGATGACATGCACAATATCGTAGTCTCCGCGCCGCACAGACTCATGAAACTGGGCATAGACCTGCGCGCTGAATTCAGCATAGATGGGGTAGGTCAAGACGTGATAAAGCGGCCAGTTGGCCATCCCGCCCGGTAGCCAAGCCGTAGACCATTTGTAATAGGTTTGGGTGAGCCAACTCTCATGGATATAAACAATCTGTTTGGGATGAATAGACTGCGATTCTAAAGCCGCCTGATTGCGTCCGTGAGTGACCAGGGTGACGTCTGCCAGACGATTGAGCGCCTGAAAAAATTGATAGCCCACCAGCGGCACAGACGGCCAAGCTGGGTTGCACTGCTCAATCACGAGTAGAATTTTCATAGGGCACTGATTGGGCATTGATTGGGCATTAGATTGGCCACTGATTCACGGGCAGGTTGTACAAGGGGCGATCGCGCATTGCAATGGGGTTGGCTTGATCCGTCAGGGCCTATCCGCCAGGTTATTTAAGGGTTCCCCTCAAGTCTAGTAAGACATCTCCCAGAGTCTTTCCAGAGTCTTCCCAGAGCTTTAGATACGAGGACAGGAAGCGCCCATAGCCTCTCACCGTTCATCAATCGTCTATCGGATCTGGTTGAATCCCAAGTAGACCCTTCCTCTAGACCTTTCACCCAGACCTTTCAACTTGACAGCCTGACCCTTTACAATTGGCAATGTCACCAGATTTTGCAACAGGCGTAATATTCCGCGCGATTTAACCCTGTCCGCCCTGGATACAATGGTCATAGCCGATCATTTTCATGTCGCAGTGCTGCGGCATACAGTCGGTTATCCACGGTTTGTCGCATCTACTTTTAGAGAACAGAAATGAAAGACCTCACCCGCTATCGCAATATTGGCATCTTCGCCCACGTCGATGCTGGCAAAACCACCACCACCGAAAGAATTCTAAAGCTGACTGGCAAAATCCACAAAATCGGCGAGGTGCATGAAGGTGCAGCAACGACGGATTTCATGGAGCAGGAGCAAGAGCGGGGCATTACAATTCAGTCCGCTGCAACAACCTGCTTCTGGAAAGACCACCAGTTCAATATTATTGACACTCCTGGTCACGTTGACTTCACCATTGAGGTTTACCGTTCTCTCAAGGTGCTTGATGGCGGCATCGGCGTATTCTGCGCATCGGGAGGGGTGGAGCCTCAGTCTGAAACCAACTGGCGTTATGCCAATGACTCCAAGGTTGCGCGAATTATCTATGTGAATAAGCTCGACCGCACGGGCGCTGATTTCTACCGTGTGGTGAAGCAGGTCGAGACAGTCTTAGCCGCTAAGCCTTTGGTGATGGTGCTGCCCATTGGTGTTGAGGATCAGCTCAAGGGCGTTGTAGATCTCCTCACCCGCAAGGCGTGGGTGTGGGATGAGTCCGGCGACCCAATGAATTACACCATTGAAGAGGTTCCGGCAGACATGGCCGATGATGTCGAAGTTTACCGCGAGCAGCTCATTGAGCTGGCTGTGGAGCAAGACGATGCACTGATGGAGAAGTATCTTGAAGGTGAAGAGCTAGAAATTGACGAGATTAAGCGCTGTATCCGTAAAGGAACCCGTGACCTCGCCTTTTTCCCGACTTACTGCGGGTCTTCCTTTAAGAATAAGGGCGTACAGCTTGTCCTCGATGCGGTCGTAGACTATTTGCCCAACCCCATGGAGGTGAATCCTCAGCCCGAAGTGGATTTGGAAGGCAACCCCACGGGCGAGTTTGCGATTGTTGACCCCACCCGACCTCTACGGGCGCTGGCGTTCAAAATTATGGACGATCGCTTTGGCGCTTTGACCTTTACCCGCCTTTACTCTGGCACCCTGTCCAAGGGCGACACCATTCTCAATACCTATACGGGTAAGTCCGAGCGGGTGAGCCGCTTGGTGGAAATGCACGCCAACTCCCGCGAAGAAATTGAGTCGGCTCAAGCGGGCGATATTGTGGCGATCGTGGGGATGAAGAATGTCCAGACTGGGCACACCCTCTGCGATCCAAAGCATCCAGCAACCCTGGAGCCAATGGTCTTCCCTGACCCCGTGATTTCAATCGCGGTGAAGCCTAAGACCAAGGGTGGCGATGAAAAGATGGGTCTGGCCCTCAGCAAGATGGTGCAAGAAGATCCGTCCTTCCACGTGATGACCGATGAAGAGAGCGGCGAAACAATCCTGAAGGGGATGGGTGAGCTGCACCTCGATATCAAGGTTGATATTCTCAAGCGCACTCACGGCGTCGAGGTAGAGGTAGGTAAACCCCAGGTGGCCTATCGGGAATCCATCACCAAGCGCATTGAAGACAGCTACACCCACAAGAAACAGTCGGGTGGTTCAGGTCAGTTTGGCCGCATTGACTACGCGATTGAGCCGGGTGAGCCGAAGAGTGGCTTTGAGTTTATCTCGAAGGTGACGGGCGGGACGGTTCCTAGAGAATTCTGGCCTGCGGTCGAAAAAGGCTTTGCGGCCAGTATTGAAAAGGGTGTTCTGGCTGGGTTCCCCTGCGTTGACCTGAAGTTTACGCTGCTTGATGGTGCTTTCCACCCAGTTGACTCCTCAGCGATCGCTTTTGAAATTGCTGCTAGAGCCGCCTATCGGCAATCCTTGCCCAAGGCTGGCCCTCAACTCTTGGAACCCATCATGAGCGTGGATGCCTTTACCCCAGACGACTACATGGGGGATGTGATTGGGGATCTTAACCGCCGTCGCGGGATGATTAAATCTCAAGAAACGGGCCCCATGGGTGCCCGCATTAAAGCCGATGTGCCCCTGAGTGAAATGTTTGGCTACATTGGCGACCTGCGCACCATGACCTCTGGTCGGGGGCAGTTTTCCATGGAGTTTTCGCACTATGCGCCCTGCCCCGCCAACGTGGCAGAAGCCGTCATCGCGGAAGCCAAGGAGCGCCAAGAGGCTAAATAGCGTTTAATCCCCTTCATTGCATGTGAAGGGGATTCAGCCTTCCTCCCCCTGGCCAGCGCAATCGTGCCGGCCAGGGATTTTTATTTTTAGACTGGACAGATTAGCTTTAATGATTTGGCTTTAATGATCTGGTTTTAATAATCTGGTTTTAATGATTTGGCTTTAATGATTTTGTTTTGATGGCTCGGCGCTTATGACTCGTTTTTATTCTGCTCCCAATCAATACGCCGTGGACATCAATTCGCTCTCCACGACCGTCATTCTTAGTCATTCTCTCAAAACCATAAACCGCCTCCATCTTCCCTGGCATCCCCACCCAGGCGACTATGTAGAGCTTGAGGGCAAAACCTATCTCGTTCTGGAGCGTCGCCATCGCTATCAGCTAAAGTCGGGGCGCTATCGGCTCCACCAGATTGTGATTTATGTGCAGCCGTCTCAAGCCCCTCAGGAGCAAAGCCTCATAGAAGGACGCTGGGTGATTGGGGATGTGAGCTGTACGTTTAATGCCCGTTCCGAGCTGCTCCGCTGCGCGATTAATCCCAGTGGCCCCTGCGATCGCTGCACATTCTACCAGCCTATCTCGCCACTTGAGCGAACTTGAATTTCGGAAAGAAGCGCTGAAAACTTGCTGAAAACTTAGAATCTAAAAATTCTGCTTAAACGCTAGCGCTTAGAACCCCGATAAATTCGAGCCGCCTGTTGGGGAGAAGTTGCAAGGGGTAAATTTGCCGTTGCTGGCAGATCAGGAACGATCGCCTTCGGTTCCGCCTTGGCCACTTTTTGAGCCTTTGGAGTAGAAAAGGGAAGATTACAGACCAAGGGTCGGCTGTTGTGATCGATAAACTGCCCTAAGCTTTTTTTGCCCGCTTCAGAGGGTGAAGCAAGGTCGCTTTGAGGATGTTTATAGGCGTGGGTTACTGGGTCGTAGGCCAGCACTTCACCCGTTTCGATGTGATAAATCCAGCCGTAAATCTTGAGCTTGCCCTGGTACAAACGCGATCGCACGATGGGGTAGGTTTTGAGATTGTCGATCTGGGTCAATACATTTTCGGCAATGGTAATTTCAATCAGCTCTTCATTGCTGTAGCTGGTGTAGTTGTCTTTGACCAGCCGTAGGGTTCCCTCCGAATGGCGGAGCCACTCATAAACCAAGGGCATCTCCGTCTCAAGTTCACTGAGCTTCAGTAAGCCTTTCATTGCGCCACAGTGCGAGTGACCACAGATAATCACCTGCTCAATGCCTAGGGCCGTAATGGCGTACTCGATCGCTGCGCCTTCTCCGCCATTGGCCGACCCAAAGGGCGGCACAATATTGCCAGCATTGCGCAAGACAAATAGCTCACCAATGTCTGAATGGGTGATGAGGTTAGGGTCAACGCGGGAGTCAGAGCAAGTAATAAACAAAAACTTTGGCTTTTGGCCGTGGGCAAGGCTCTCAAATAGCTCCTGATTTTCAGCGTAGTAGGTTTCCCTGAACTCCTGTAGCCCGTCAATGAGTGCCTCAAGTCTTTTCATGTTTTACAGCCACTTGCTCTATAGCTACTTCAGCGCGATCGCCGTTGAACAATCATCATGCTTTACTCTAGTAGCATAATACCGGACGGTGCAGCCTAAGTTTGGTGACAGCCGCTTCTTTTGTCCGCCCGAACTAATCTTCTAATTCAAGAATAAAAATCAAGAATAAAAAAGGCAGCCATGACGGTTCAAGAACTAGAGCAGTTTATTATCCTTGATGAGCTTAATTCAACGATAGATAGGCTTTTGTCGAGCAAAAGATCTGCTAGCCTATCGCCCCTTAGGATACTGGAAGCAGGGTGTGGCTCTTTAAGTCATCTTCATCTTCAAGAGGATGACCACATTACCGGCATTGACATTTCACAAAAGCAGTTGGATAGAAACCCTCACCTAAGCGAGAGAATTTTAGGAGATATCCAAATCTACGATTTTCCGCCTCGAAGCTTTGATTTAATTGTCTGTTTCTGGGTGCTAGAGCATGTGAGTAATCCAAGTGCGGCACTGTATAAATTTATACCTGCCCTGAAAGACGACGGCATCCTTGTCATTGGGGTGCCCAATGTTATGTCTGTCAAAGGATTAATCACTAAATTTACGCCCCACTGGCTACATGTCTGGATCTACCGATATGTTTTCAACTACAAGCTAGCGGGGATTGATGACAACGCCCCCTTTCATACCACAATGCGCCTTGCGATCGCCCCAGACGCCATCCTTAAGTTTGCCAAGGAGAACAGTTGTGTGGTGACCTACTTTAGTACCTTTGAAGACTACCGACAGGAAGAACTCAGGCAGAAGCTGAAGCTCACCCGTCAGGTCTGGACAGTTCTCAAAGGAATTGTTCAAGGGCTAACGCTGGGTAAAATCAAAGCTGACTCAACCTCTTATACGGTTGTCCTAGAAAAAAAGGTGGCCTAAGCCATCCTGAAGGTGAGCGCAGGTGCTGAGGAACTTAATCAGTTGTTACCTTTCGATAGCCGAAGAAATCGATGCGATAGTCTGTAATTTTGATGCCGTTTTGCTGCTCAACTGCGGCGATGAAATCTTTGGGCAGCTCAATATGAATATCTAAAATCTGATCGGTATCTAGACAGTTGATATGGCTATGAGATTCGTTGACGTGGCCGTATAGCCTACCATCGGAGCGCTCTACGCATTCAATGATGCCTTGCTGCGATAGCACCTCTAAATTTTGGTAGACCGAGGTATGCCCAATGTCTTTACCCTGCTGATTTAGGCGATCGTAGATTTGACGCGCGGATAAATGCTCCTGGGCTTCCCACAACAGCTCTAGAATAGAGCGGCGCTGGCGGCTGAGGCGCATCCCTAAGCTTTGGCACTGAGCAAGCGCATCATCTAAAGATCCTATGGTTTGAACAACCCCATCTTGTTCTTTCAAAACGACATATCCTGCTTAAATTGAATGGTGGTGCGAGTGAGATCGAATGGTGATGCGCATGGTGATGTGTCCCTGCAATCTCATCATAACGAAACTCAAACTGATTTCGGATTTCAGCCCAGCGATCGCCCTTTTTACCCAAACCTATGCCGACCGTCATCTCTGTCAATGCCCAACAGATCGAGGCATTAGACCTTTCTCCGGTTCAAAATGTTTTAGAGGATTGGCTCAGTGGCGGTACGCTTTTAGCCCAAGAACAATCGATTCAGTTTCAGGTGGACTACCCTGCTGAAGAAGCGGTGGAGCTGCCCGAAATTCCTGAAGTGCGGCTCTGGTTTATTCGTCTTGACAGTCACTACCCTTGGCTACCCTACTGTTTAGACTGGCGTGCTGGAGAGCTGACGCGCTACGCGGCGATGATGGTGCCCCACGAATTTAGCCCACGGGAAGGGATTCTATACAATCCGCAGGCGCTGGACCTCTTTGTCATGCACAAAGTGTTTGTAATCCACCACTGGCTAAAGCAGCAGGGCGTAGATCGCAACCAGACCTTAAAGCAAATGGCAGAGCTATTTGGCTATGAGCTAACGGATGATCTGTTTGAGCTGCTGTAGATTCTAGTTACACTCTGTTTAGCCACATTCTGTCTAGCCACATTCACTAGCCACCGCTCACGGGTGGAATTAAGACGACCTCATCCCCATCCTGCACGATCGCCTCTGGTGCCACAAAGTCTAGGTTGATGCCGTAGCGAGTGATGGGCGCTAGGCTATGGAGCGCTGGATGGTCTGCTCGAATGCGATCGCCAACCTCACCTACAGTTGTCCCCTGAGCAACCTCAAGCTTAACCTCAGGAAGACCATAGATTTCTTGATAGGCCGCAAATAGCTTTACCGTAACGACTATGGGACACTCCATTGCTTGATGCATTGTTTGATGCATTATTTGACGCATTGCTTGACGCCCTAGAAGGCAATCTAAATCCCACCTTGAATCGCAACAGCAGGATTAGAGACGCGTACCGTTCGTCCCCGAAAGGGTACGGATGGCAGCTGCTTTTGAAACGTGACGGTTGCGCCGGGCTGAACTGTGGCGGGCTCTGGGACGGCAGATGTGGTTTGTACCAGGCTACCGTCTGGGCCGATAATTTCAAAGTTGACGCTAGAAACCGTAACTGCTTTTTTATTACGGTTGGTAATACTGCCCGTCAAGACAGAAGACCCACTCAGGCCAATAATCGGCCTCAGTCGCGTTTGGCTGATCTGTAGATTGCGAATAAGCTCTTTTTCTAGGACTTGTGGATCGGTTGCGCTAGTGGCTGGGGAAAGGGCGTTGGAATCTTGACCTGAGCCTTGGGTTGCGGCAGGCGTGGCGGGGCCGCTTAAGTTGAGCAGCTGATTCCAGTAAGATTCATACTGGCTCTGCTCAATAGGTGAGTTGCCAATCCGAATGACATCACCAGGAGACTGTGCCTGGCCAGAGAAAGGCAGCCCCACTGCACATAGCGCGATGCCTAACGCCAGTTTCCATTGAGAATGCCGAAATCCCTTCACCATGACGCTTTACTCTTTTCCTGCTTTTTTATGTAGTACAGACTCAATTGAACTGGAGGGGTGCTAAAAAGCATGTATCGAGTCCTAACTTTAGGCTACCCTGCCAGCCCTGTAATTGTATCCTTGAGTCTTTGGTTTTTTAGGAGCATTCATGCAGCGACTCATTCTCTATAGCAAGTCGGGCTGTCACCTGTGCGAAGGATTGCAAGAAAAGCTAGAAAAAATTTTAGCAAACCCTGAATTGGGGCTGGCCTTTGAGCTAGAAATTCGAGATATTACTCAGCGAGAAGATTGGCTAAAAGCCTATCAATACGAGGTTCCTGTTCTCATGCGTATTGGGCCAGCGCGAACTGTATCTGATGAGCAGGATGGGGATCATCTCTCAGAAATTTCTATCCCTAGACCCTCACCGCGCCTCACAGTCGAGCAACTTCTACGATTTTTATCCCCTTATTTGTCTGTTGAAAACGTTTCCTAGTCTAGAGAATAAGAGGTCGGTTCATCGTGCAGCGAGTCTGGGGCGAGCCTGGGGCGAGTCTGGGGTGAATTTAAGAGGCTCATCAAAAGGCTAATCTAACGTGAGTTCGACAAAAAACAACCGCCCCTCATCCTCCCATCCTCCTTCTCC
>JAKRSB010000074.1 GCA_022402525.1 Thermosynechococcaceae cyanobacterium MS004 | reverse complement strand
AAGGATATGCTTTACAGGCGTTCTAGACCTTTTTATAAAGCAACAACTCTATTGTTTTCCTGTGCTGGTTTTTGCTTCCCCCTGACCTAGAGTCACTCGCTAGGGCACAAAACTTAGGGCATAAAACTTAGGGTACAGACTGAGACCAATCTTCTCCCTTCACGACTGTATGTACTTGCCAGCGTGGGTCTGTCTCTGGATAATCTAGCCGATAATGCCCCCCACGACTTTCTGTGCGGAAGAGGGCGCTTTTTAGGATTAGGGCCGCATTGTCCAGTAAATTTTGGGTTTCTGCCCAGCGCCGGATCTGATGATTGGCTTGGGGAGACTCCAGCACCAGAGAATCCCCTGGCACCAGTGCCTGCATGGTCTGCGTCAGCCCTAGACCATCAAACTCCTGCTGCCATTGCTCAATCTGCGCGATCGCCGTTTTAAGACCCTCCGCCTCTCGACAAATCCCAGCATAGCGCCAGAGTAAAATCGGCAGTGCCTGATGAATCCGGCCAACTACCGCCTCATCCTCCCCCACAAAGCGAATAGAACTTGAGCGTTGACTAGAGGGCTGGCTTAAGGGCTGACTGGGTTGCAGTGGGCCGCTCAACTCTTTATGTTTATGGCCCAGCGACTGAGGGGAATGCAGCGGCTTGAGGTGGGCAAACTGCGCCCCAAACACCAGACATTCTAAAAGAGAATTGCTCGCCAGCCGATTTGCGCCATGCACCCCCGTACTCGCCGCCTCCCCCACCACATAAAGTCCAGGGATAGTCGTCTGTCCCGCAAGATCCGAGGTGATGCCTCCCATCCAGTAATGGGCTGCGGGAGCCACCGGAATAGGCTGAGTCAGGACATCAATACCCCACTGCTGGCAAACCTCAATAATCTTAGGGAAGCGTCGCTGCACCTGCTCCGGCGGAATGGGGCGTAAGTCTAGCCACACATGGGGCAACTCGGCTGCATCAATGGTGCTATCCTGCCTCATCGACTGTAAATGCAAAAAAATAGAGCGGCTCACCACGTCTCTAGGAGCCAGTTCTCCCAGAGGATGATAGTCAAACATAAACCGATGCCCATCACTATCCAGCAGGTGGGCACCCTCTCCCCGTACCGCTTCGCTAATCAAAAAGCGGGGCGCACCGGGCACCGTGAGCGCTGTTGGGTGAAACTGGAAAAACTCTAAGTCCCGTAGCGCTGCCCCAGCCCGCCATGCGATCGCCACACCATCGCCTGTACTCAGGGCTGGATTTGTCGTTTGGGCATAGACCTGCCCTCCCCCGCCCGTTGCCAAAATGACCGTAGGTGCCGCAACCCAAGTGATGGTCTGCGCCTTCAAAAGACTTACGCCCTGACAAACAAGCGCTTCAGGCTGGAGCCATAGTCCCAGGGTAAAGACATCCTCAAAAATTTCAATATTGGGTCGTTGTAAGACCTGATGGGTCAGCGTTTGAATTAGGGCGTGGCCTGTTGTATCAGCCGAGTGCAGCACCCTAGGGCGCGAGTGAGCCGCCTCTAGGGTAAAGGCTAAACCATCCACACTGCGGTCAAAGGCAATACCCATCCCCAGCAGCACCTTCACCTGTGCCGGAGCCTGCTCTACCAAAAACTGCACCGCGTCTGGTTCACAGAGGCCAACCCCAGCCGCCAGCGTATCCTGAGCATGTAGCTCAGGAGAGTCGCTGGAGTCCAGCGCAACCGCAATGCCGCCCTGCGCCCAATCGCTAGCGGATAGGGTCAGCGCTTCTTTTGTCACTAAGCCAACCTTGAAGTGGGAGGGCAGCGAAAGTGCCGCATATAGTCCGGCAGCACCACCACCAATCACCAAAACATCGAATGACGCGGAGCTATTCCCCAGGGTGGTCTCAGCGTGGGC
Organism: Thermosynechococcaceae cyanobacterium MS004; assembly: GCA_022402525.1. Taxonomy (GTDB): domain Bacteria; phylum Cyanobacteriota; class Cyanobacteriia; order Thermosynechococcales; family Thermosynechococcaceae; genus JAAURS01. The sequence continues at coordinate 12,395 of JAKRSB010000074.1, read as the reverse complement.
GTCAGAAGGTGAGAAAGATGAAAAATCTGACAAGGGATTCTCAAACTCCGATGTAACGCAGACGAGATCGTGAATTAAGGCGATTGTGAATTAACGCGATCGTGAATTAATCAAGATCGTGAACTAGATCATGAATTAGATCGTGAATTAAATGACTGACAGAAACGATCAATTTTAAGATTGATAGCTAAATGGCAGCCGAGCAAAGCACGACTGCCATTCATACTTTTAGCGTAACGTCCCTGACCGAGCGTTGCGAACCTCAAGCCTAAGAGCCTTAAAACCCTCCAACCGCCTGACCCAGAGGGTTATAGCCAAAACCCTTAGCGATAAACCCCGTTGTTATACCGATCGCTGCCGCTAACCAGCGCTGTTTCTTCGTCGGTAACTGTAAAGTTGTCCAGATTCGCCTTTAAGATATCCTTCTGGCGTGCAGACAGCCCAGGAATCTCTAGAACATCTTCTAAAGAGTCATAGGGTGCATTCTTGAGAATAATCCGAGCGAGCGTTGGATAAAGCCCCTGGTACTGAGAAAACGCCGTAATATTTGCGTTATTAAGATCGATTTTTTGGCCATACTCGCTGCCGAGCTTAGCATCTGCCGCATTTTGCAGCGCATCAACAGCCATCATGACAGAACGGGTTGACCCATTGAGCATGGCTGCATTCACGGGCTGAAACCAGCTCAAAAGGCTTAAGCAAGCCACAATGGCAACACCAAATATACTGAACCGTCGGACGAAGGACTGCATATCCTTAACTCCCTCCCTGTCTCATTAAAAGATTTTAAACACAGCACTAAGTAGAGCGTATCATCTAGTCTTCGCAGTTTTGCACTGTATTGAGTTTTGCACTGTGTTGAGTTTTGCATGGCACCAAGGACGGTGCATCTCTTGATTGGAGGCTGCTATAGTAAGCAGCAGGCCATAGTAGGCAGCAAGCTGAATAAGCTTGTGCGCTGCAATTCAATTTTTATGCCTTCAATCTTTTCCCTTCAATATTTTTCACCGTTCCCGGAACGCCGTTCCTGAAACCGTCATGCAGGTGCGATCGCCTCAGTTCAGTTTTGACCTTGGGAGGCTTTGGCGCTGTGCGACTAGCCTGCTCCTGTGCGTTGTAATTCTAGGGCTGACAGGCTGTGGATTTTCGACTCCAGGGCCAAGCGCAAGCCGTACACCCCTTAAGTTGACCCTGTGGCAAGGCGTCAATCCACCCCCCAACCGCGATATTCTGCAAACCCTGGTTGATCGCTTTAACCAAAGTCATCCTGATATCCAGGTAGAATCGCTTTACGTGGGCCAACCCGATCAGCAAATGCCGAAAATCTTGGCGGCGGTGGTGGGCAATGCACCTCCAGATTTGCTGTGGTTTAACCCCACGCTCACGGGTCAGCTCATCGAGCTAGAGGCCATTCGTCCTGTGGATGAATGGCTCGCGCGATCGCCCATCAAAGATGAGCTAGATCCGGCGCTCTATTCTTCCATGCGCTTTGAAGACCAGCTTTGGTCAATGCCCTTTGATGTCAATAACGTCGGGATTTTCTATCGACCGAGTTTATTTAAGGCCGCTGGTATAGATACCCTCCCAAAAACTTGGGATGAGTTTCGCACGGTGGCTAGGCGGCTGACCCAGGACACCAACCAAGATGGCCGGATTGACCAGCACGCTATTCAGCTTGCCCTAGGCAAAGGTGAGTTTGCAGTCTTTACCTGGCTCCCCTTTTTGTGGAGTGCAGGTGCGACTCTAGAGCGCGCGCCCGTGTCGCCCACGGCATCTGAATCTGGATCTGGATCTGGATCTGGTGGTTCTGGCCAAGCTGCCCAGCAGAGTACCCAGTCGATTAATGTTAGGCAGCCTGGCGCGATCGCCGCACTTCAGTTCTGGCGAAGCCTGATCACGGACGGCTCCGCAATTCTCTCTCAACCGGAACGCGGCTATGAGCTAGATAACTTTTTGACGGGAAAAGTTGCCATGCAAATTTCTGGCCCCTGGACGCTAGGCCAGCTTCAGCAGTCTGGGGTAGATTTTGACGTGTTTCCCATGCCGACTCAGCGCAGGCCCGCAACGGCGTTGGGCGGCGAGAATTTATTTATCTTCAAAACAACGCCAGAGCGAGAACGTGCAGCCTTTGCCTTTGCCGAGTACGCGGCCAGCGAGGTTTTTCAGACCGAATGGGCGTTAGGGACAGGCTACTTGCCCGTGAATCTCAACTCGCGAACCAACCCCAAATATCGGGCATTTATTGACACCCAGCCCAGCCTAAAGGTCTTTTTAGAGCAAATGAGCGTGGCGCAGTCTCGCCCTATTTTCCCCGGCTACCAGCGGGTATCTGATACCCTGGGCCGTGCGCTAGAGGCAACGCTCCTGGGCGATCGCACCCCCGATGCGGCTATTCAAGAGGCCCAGTCTCGCCTCAACCTGATCTTTGGTACCTCAAGCTAATGCCTTATGAATCCCTATATCAATCCCTTATTAATCCCTTAGTCCATCCAGTCCCTCCATGCTGATCATCACATTTGCGCTTAAACGCTGTACTGTTGCCCATGACTGACGCAATCCCGCCAGAACTCAATCCTGAGCAACTCAATCCTGAGCAAAATTTGGCCAGTGCCTTACAGAGATCCGCCAAGGAAAAACCTCCTGCGATCGCACCCATCCTAGAAACTTTGCAGCAGCTAGAGCGTGCCGCCAAACGTAGAGATAGCCTCACCTATGACGCACTCCTCGGAACTTGGCGCTTAGTGCTGGTTTCCCGCACCAAACGACCCAGCGCGTCCAAGACCCATACCAAGACTAAGCCCGATACTAAGCCCCAGACCAAGACCCAGACCAAGGGTCAGTGGATTCCGGCCTGGGTTTCTATTGAAATCACCTACGCCAAGCGATCGCCAAGCCTCTCCAATCCAGTCCGTTTACCAAACCTCTTAGACCCTGGAACCGTCCAGAATTGCGTCAAAGTTGGCGCGCTCAAGCTCACCTTGAGCGGCCCCACCCAGCTTTATCCCAATAATATTCTGGCCTTCGACTTTACCCAGCTCACCCTGGAGGTGGGCAACCTTACCCTCTATCGCGGAGGAATCCGAGGCGGCACTGCCCAGGAGATTCGGTTTTATCAGCAGTCCCTCAAGACCCAAGCTTTTTTTAGATTTTTCTGGTTTACAACCCTTGGACTGGCAGCCAGAGGGCGGGGTGGGGGCTTGGCGCTCTGGTCAAAGGTAGAGGCTAGACTCTAGAAACCCCCAATGGAATCCCCCAGTCTCTATAGCGACTCTCAGCCGCTGATCTCAATCCCTACTCTCACACCTACTGTGGAGACTCTGACGGATCGCTCGATAAAGACGCCAGCGAGGCCTTAGACTGCTGGCGATCGCGCCACCAAACCAGGAGCGTACTGGCAATAAAAATACTAGAGTAAGCACCCGCCACAAACCCAATAATCAACGCCAGCGCAAAATACTTGAGGGTCGCACCGCCAAAAAAGAAGATGGCAACCAGGGGCAGCAGCGTCGTGAGGGTCGTATTGATAGAGCGTCCCAAAGTCTGCACAACCGCAGCATCCACCACATCTGCAATGGCTAATCCGGGCTGAATGTTGTCCCGAACGCGATCATAAATGACCACCGTGTCGTTAATTGAAAATCCCACAATGGTCAGCAGCGCCACAATAAAAAGGCTATCTACTTCAATGCCAAGCACAAGACCCAAAATCGAGAAAATACCCGTGGTGAGCAGGACATCATGAAACAGGGCAAAAATGCCCCAGAATGCGTAGTCTGGCTGAAACCGAACGCTCAGGTACACAATAATGCCCCCAAAGGACACAATGAGCGCCAGTAGCCCCGTCGTTAGGAGCTGCTTACCCAGGGTTGGGCCAACCGTATCGATCTGGCTCTTTTGGGCATCAAAAGGGCCAATCTCTTTGCTAAGTGCGTCTTCTAGCTTACCTCGCGCTTCAAAGTCCAGAGGCTTTGTGCGAATTGAAACAGCCTGCTGCTGTTCTCCCAAAATTTGAATGGTGCTGGTGCCTAGCCCCTGAGTCTCCAGCACGGCACGGACTTCACCAATGTCGATGGGTTTGCTGCACAGGTTGGCCTGCTGGCAGTCTCGCTCTAGCAGAAGCCCTGTGCCGCCCGTAAAGTCGAGTCCAGGCCGTAGGGGCGCACCAAACTGCTTAAATGAAACCCCCATGGCGATGAGTCCCACCAGGATGGCGATTGATGAGATTGTCCACCAAAGCTTGCGCTGCTTGCTCACAAGAAATTTCATTGGACAATCTCCGATCTTTGAGGGTAGAACAGCTTGGGTTTACGGAACTGCGGGGAGCTGATGGCCACAAACAGGAGGGTTCGGCAACAGGTGAGGGCGGTAAACATGCTGAGGGCAACGCCCACGGCTAGGGTGAGCGCAAAGCCTTTGACTAACCCAGAACCTAGCCAAAATAGGGCTCCACAGGCAATGAGGGTGGTAACATTGCTGTCTAAAATGCTGGAAAAGGCTCGGTCAAAACCTGATTCAACCGATCGGTATAGGGTTTTTCCATCGCGTAGTTCCTCACGGGTGCGCTCAAAAATCAGCACGTTGGCGTCCACCGCCATCCCAATGCTTAAAATAAAGCCCGCAATCCCCGGCAGGGTTAGGGTAACCCCCAAAAGCACAAAGGCAGCATAGGTTAGCAAGGCGTAGATCAAAAGGGAAATATCCGCGATCACGCCTGGAAGGCGGTAATACACGGCCATAAAGACTAGCACAAGGAACAGACCCGCTAGGCCAGCAACGATGCTGCTGCGGATGCTGTCTTTGCCTAGGGTTGCCCCTACGGTTCGGTTTTCAATAATTTCGACCGGGACGGGCAGCGCCCCCCCGCGAAGCTGCACGGCTAAGTCGTTAGCGCTCTGCGCTGTAAACTGTCCCGAAATTTCAGCACTCCCACCGGTAATTCCGGTGGCGGCGTACTGGGCACTGACGCCAGGATAGCTCAGCAGTCGATTGTCTAGAAAAATGCCTAGGCTGCGTCTGGTGCCCGCAATTTCTTTGGTTAGGTCGGCAAACAGCTCGCCGCCTTTGGCATCAAAACGCACGGCGATCGCCCAGCTATTGGCGCTGCCGGGGGATGGCTGGGCAAAGGCGTCCGTGAGGCTGGAGCCAGTGAGGGGAGAGGGTTCGTAGAGATCGGCGATAGCCTGCTGTACCTGTTTAATCTTGGGCTGTAGCTCCACCAAACCCTTTTCATTTTTTTCTTGAACAAACTGTGCCTGCTGCGCTTCTAGAGCAGCTTGCGCCTGAATTTGCTCCAAAAATAAGGCTTCTGTCCCCACCTTTTGCTTACGAAACTCTAGCTGAGCCGTCCCGCCCAGCACCCGTTCAGCCTGCTGCGGGTCGTTAACCCCCGGTAGCTGCACCAAGAGCTGCTTCTGGCCAGAGGTTTGCACCACCGCCTCAGAGACCCCCAGGCCATTAATTCGGCCTTCCACCACCCGCTGCACCGCTTCAAGCACTTGGGGCGTGATTTCCTTCACCTTGTCCGTTTCTTTTACCTGAAGGGTGAGCTGAGAGCCACCCCTCAAGTCCAGCCCCAACTGCACCGGAATCTGGGTGATGGTCACCAATGCCCCAACCACTAAAAGCAAAATAAACGCGAGCAGAACCCGTTGTTTCCCCATTACTGGAAGCCTACTGTAAACATGATTAACCTTAAGTATCTGAGCCGGAAGCGTGTGAGCCGGAAGCGTGTGGACCAGAAGCATTTGAGACGAGAAGATCTGAAGCTTGTGCCAGAACGCATCAGGATGAACTCAAGATGAGGACTAAAAGCCTAAGTCCAGAAGCAAAAGGTTTAGCTTGCAAGCTAAACCTTTTGGGCAACCATCTGCTGCACCATTGCCACAATTTGAGCAGGCTGCACAATGGTCAAGTTCTCCAGCGCGCCATTGTAGGGCGTCGGAATATCCTGAGAAGAAAGACGAACTACAGGGCCATCCAGCTCATCAAAGAAGTTTTCGCTGATGGAGGCAATCAGCTCTGCCCCAATGCCAGCAGTCTTCATGCATTCTTCAACAATCAGCACCCGATGCGTTTTTTTGATAGAAGCCCCAATGGTTTCTAGGTCAAAGGGCTTAAGGGAAAGTAAATCGATCACCTCTGGATCAAATCCTTGCTCCACCAGAGGCTTGACGGCCTGAAGCACATGATGCCGCATTCTGGAATAGGTCAGGATAGTAACATCCTTGCCGGGACGCACCACCTCGGCTTTATCCAGGGGAAGGTAGTATTCCCCATCAGGAATCTCTTCTTTAAGGTTATAGAGCAGCACATGCTCAAAAAACAGCACGGGGTTTGGATCACGAATGGCAGACTTGAGCAGTCCTTTTGCGTTGTAGGGGGTAGAGCAGGCCACAATCTTTAAACCGGGAACTGCCTGAAAGTAAGCCTCTAGCCGCTGGGAATGTTCAGCCCCTAGCTGCTTACCGACGCCACCGGGGCCGCGCACCACAATCGGAACTGAAAAGTTGCCCCCAGAGGTATAGCGGAGCATGGCGTTGTTGGCAATCTGGTTAAAGGCGAGCAGGAGAAAGCCCATGTTCATCCCTTCAATGATGGGTTTAAGGCCGGTCATGGCCGCGCCTACCGCCATACCCGTAAAGCTGTTTTCGGCAATGGGCGTATCCAGAACCCGAAAGTCTCCATACTTCTTGCAGAGTCCCTTGGTCACTTTATAGGAGCCGCCATAATGCCCCACATCTTCACCCATTACCATGACGGTTGGGTCGTGAGCCATTTCTTCGTCGATCGCAGCTCGTAGCGCATTAAAGAGGAGAACTTCAGCCATGTCGCTTTAGGCTCTATTTTTGAGATGTACTAATGGATACGTTAGCAGATGACGGCTGGGTTCCTCAAAGTTTGGCTCTCAGGATCTATCCCCAATCTGTCCTCAAAGGTCTTTCTTTAGACTCAGCCTTTTTCTGGACTGAGCCTGAATGGTGAATCACCATCTGAATCACCATTTGAACCCCCGTGTGAATCTCCATTAATGGCTCACGCAACTCCCCATCAATCGCTCAACGCGGCTCTCTAGGTCAGACGACGTTGGGGCTGCCCTCAGAAGGTTCGCCAAGCAACATAGCCCAGGTATATGAATCCGATGCCGGAGAGGAGTGCGCCCAATACCCACTTAATCACGGTTTTGCGAAGGACAAAGCGCTGTTTATCGCTGGCGGTGAGGGACTGCCGGACGGCGGTATCACGGGCAATCTGGAGGCGGGATAGCAGCTCTGTTCTCAGTCTTGTTTCTGTTTTGGGCAGGTCGGTCAGGTCTTGTGCATCGATGGTGGTAGCCAGTCTTTGAAGCTGCGCCAGGGATGCTTGACGAATACTGGTTTCCAAGGTCTTGAGCCGTGCGGTCTGCTGCACCTGATCTTGCTTGGCCTTGGCGATCGCCTGTTCCTGAAGGCGCATCCCGTCTCCCAAGGTGAGGGGGATGGTGAGGCAGTAAAGTACCCCCGCAAGGATGGCTAAACTAGCTAGGGGCTTGAGCAGCAATCGCTCTAGGGGTCTGCGTAGGCGTTTACCCTCATAAAAGGCAAGGCCCAGACCAATCAGCGCCACAGGCGATCGATCCACAAACCGCCCAATGGTGGCGAATTCCCAGGCTGGGTTAAAAAAATCTGGCGGTACCAGACTATCGATCGCGTCCAGAATAGCCAGCAGAATGAGGATATATCCCACAACCCGCAGGGCAAAAATTGGAACCCACCGCTGCCTATGGTCTAGCTTGGAATGGGCGGTTGAGTAACTTGACGTCTGGTGTGAGGCCATCGGAGCTAAGGCGTATCCTACAGTAGATCTACTCTAGGATAGACATCCTAGCAGGCAGTTCATACACCTAACAGCTACCCCACCGCTCAAGAATTCCAAAAAGCAGGAATATCTGTCGAAATGCAGCCCCAGAAGGCTTGATATGCAGGCTTAATATTAACGTGAGTTCGACAACAAACAGCCGCCCCCTCCCATCCTCCTTCGCCCTAGGGCGAAGGAGGGGCAATTAAACCCCAAGCTTCTTAAGTCCCTCGCCGTTGGGAGAGGGGTTTGGGGTGAGGAGCTTCAAGTGCATCATCGAACTCACGTTAATATTTCGTTTTGATTTAGTTTTGGTATGCAGTAGCTGATATCCAGGCAAGCTTGTCTATACATCGCTGATTGATTGGCAAAACTTTTCGCTAGGCGGTTGAAACCGCAGCGACAAGAACGAAATCCGCCTTCGCGGGTTTTTGGAACCCTGGATGTATTTAGTCTGCATCGGCAGACTTTATTCTTGTAGGCGCGCTGGCGTAGCCTGCCCGCAGGACTTATTCACTTGCTGGCCCCAGTAACTGTTTCGGCAAAGAATATCGGGACAAAAGATGTAATAGAGTAATACTCACGCTCTGGGGCGTATCTATCCTGGGAGACATATTCCCTAAGGTCAATATCCCTCCCTTTAGCGCAACCGTTACGTGAGGACTGATGATTGTGACCACACGACGCAATCAGCTTATTATTTTGCTCCTATTTTTTGGCCTCGTCAGCCTTTTCTCAGGGGTGGCGATCTGGCAAATTAACCAGTCTCAACAGCAAGAGCGCGAACTCCTGCGGACTAAAATCGATCTAGAGCAGTCAACGCAGCAGCTCAAGATCTTAAAAGAGCAAAATAACTCCACCCTCACGAACCGCAGCAAGCTCCAAAAGGATTTACTGACGCTGAAGAAGCAGCTGGAGGGCGCTAACCAGCAGGGACTGGCCCTTGAGAAAACTCTAAAGGCGGTGCAAGCGCAGTCAAGCGCCTTGGCAAAGGAAAATACAGAGTTAAAGGTCAAGCTGGCTGCCACAGAACAGCAGCTTGCGGTCTTGAGGCAGTCTCTAAGTGCACCCAGTACACCAATTGCACCCAGTACACCTAGATCAAACCCCAGCGCTCCCAATAGCCCTAGTCCGTCCTTGACGAAACCCTAGGCTCATCGCTAATTATGGTGCTTGAGTCATGGGGCTTAAACCCTAGGACTTTAATCCTAGGGCTTAAATCATGGGGCTTAAACGAATGCTCCCTTAAACATGCTGATTGCAATGCTAGCCTCGCATGCTGCTTTATTTATTCTGCTTTGAGAGGTCTTAGAACATGCTGCAAATTCGGATTGGTAATGGCTATGACATTCATCGTCTTGTACCGGGTCGTCCCCTTATTTTAGGTGGACTCTTCATTGAGCATGAGCTAGGGCTGCTCGGTCATAGTGATGCGGATGTGTTGACCCACGCCATTATGGACGCCATGCTGGGCGCTTTGAGCTTGGGCGATATTGGGCTGTATTTTCCACCCACAGATCCCCAGTGGGAAGGGGCGGATAGCCTGAAGCTGCTGGTACAGGTGAAGGGTTTAATTCGCGATCGCGGCTGGCAGGTTGGCAATATTGATTCGGTGGTGGTAGCGGAGCGCCCTAAGCTAAAGCCTCACATAGCGGCTATGCGCGATCGCCTTGCCACAGCTCTTGAGATTCAGCCCGATCAGGTGGGGGTCAAGGCCACCACCAATGAGCAACTGGGGCCAGAGGGTCGGGAGGAAGGCATTGCGGCCTACGCGGTGGTTTTACTGTGCCCCCTTGACGCAAACGACTAAACGAGACGCAGAACCTGGATGGTTCATCCAAGCTCGTGCGCAAGACCCAAGCGCATCAGAACCCAAGCGCATCAGATCATTAAATACACTATGGCAAACCAAATCATCGGCGTTGATCTCGGCGGCACCGCCATTAAGCTCGGTCGATTTACCCCCGATGGCACCTGTCTGCAGACCTGGACATTGCCCACGCCCCAGCCCCCCCACCCAGACCGCGTTATTACCCTACTTGCCAAAGCCATCCAGCAGCTTGACCCCGCCGGACAGGCGATCGCGATTGGCATTGGTACCCCTGGCCCGTCTGATGCGGCGAGTCGCGTGGCTCGGTACGCCCTCAACCTGGAAGGCTGGACTGAAGTTCCCCTGGCCGATCGCCTTGAAGCCTTGACCGGAAAGCTAACGGTGGTGAACAATGACGCTAACTGCGCGGCCTTGGGCGAATCTTGGCTGGGGGCTGGGCGTCCCTTTCACGACATGATTTTACTCACCCTGGGGACGGGTGTGGGGGGAGCCGTCATCCTCAATCGACAGCTTTTTGTGGGGCGAGGGGGCGCAGCGGGGGAGCTGGGCTTGGTTACGGTAGACCTCAAGGGGCATCCCTGCAATAGCGGCAATCGCGGTTCTTTAGAGCAGCATGTTTCTGCTCAGGCGGTGCGCCGCAGAATGGGGCAGGAACCAAAGGAGCTGGCCGAGCTGGCGCGCAAGGGTGATGAAGGGGCGATCGCCTTTTGGAAAAATTATGGCCGAGAGCTGGCCGCAGGCCTTGCGAGTAGCGTGTACGTGCTGACCCCTGAAGCCGTGGTTATTGGTGGCGGGATCAGTGCCAGCGCTGATCTGTTTTTTCCAGCCCTGAAGGCTGAGCTAGAAGCGCGTGTAACCCTCACCTCCCGCGAAGGACTGCAGGTTTTAGTCGCCGAACTCGGCAATCAGGCAGGCATGATTGGCGCAGTTCGCCTAGCTTGGCAGCGGCTGAGCGATCAAAGGCTTAGTGGTCAAGACTGAGCGGTTAAGGCTGAACGGTTAAGGCTCAGTGGTTAAGACTGAGTGTTAAGGCTTAGTGGTTGAGAATGGGAACTGAGGAGGGGCGAGGCTCCAGACCGATATCTGCTGTAGAACTCTCTGAGGCAATCTCTGTAGTCGCTTCACCAACACTCTCAAGGACACCTTCAGGATCGCCTTTAGCAGCATCAAGGGCAGGGACACCTTGCTCCAAAATAGCCTGAATAAAGCCTCGGAATAGCGGGTGGGGCACATTGGGGCGAGAGCGAAATTCTGGATGAAACTGGGTCGCAATAAAGAAAGGGTGATCGGGTCGCTCAATAATTTCAACCAGTCGCCCATCGGGAGAGGTGCCGCTAATCAGGTAGCCGGACTCTAGGAAGGGACTGCGGTAGGCATTATTAAACTCGTAGCGATGGCGATGGCGCTCGTAAATTACGGTTTCACCGTAGAGGCGATTGGCCAGAGAACCCGCTAGGAGTCGGCAGGGGTATAGCCCCAAGCGCATTGTGCCGCCCAAGTCCACCACGTCCTGCTGCTCTGGCAATAGGTTAATGACCGGGTTTTGGGTGTGGGGATCAAATTCTGCACTATGGGCATCGCTGAAACCTGCGACATTGCGCGCCCACTCAATGACGGAACACTGCATCCCAAGGCAGAGCCCTAAAAAGGGAATCTGATGTTCGCGGGCGTAGCGGATGGCTTCAATTTTGCCGTCTACGCCCCGTACCCCAAAGCCTCCCGGCACAATCAGGCCGTGCATTTGGTCTAAAAATGACTGCGCGCCCTTCTCTTCAATCTCTTCTGAGTTCACCCAGTGCAGGTTGAGGGATACTCCCGCTGCCAAGGAGGCGTGCCGTAGGGATTCCACCACGGATAGGTAGGCATCCGACAGCCGCACGTACTTGCCCACGATCGCAATATTGGCCTGTTTGGTGGGCTTGTGCAGCTGATCTACTAGGGTCTGCCATTGGCTCAGGTCTGGGTGGCGGTTTTCTAGATGGAGCTGGGTCAACACCTGCTGCGCCAAACCCTCTTGCTCCAGAATGAGGGGGACTTCATAGATGCTGCTGGCGTCCCTGGCCGTAATCACTGACTGGACGGGCACATCGCAAAACTCTGAAAGCTTGTCCTTAATGCCGGGATACAACGGGCGATCGCAGCGACATACCAAAATATCGGGCTGAATCCCAATGGAGCGCAGCTCTTTGACCGAGTGCTGGGTGGGTTTGGTCTTCATTTCACCCGCAGCCGGAATCCAGGGGATCAGCGTCACGTGCATGTAAAGAATATTCTGCCGCCCCACTTCTTTGCGGAACTGGCGAATGGCTTCTAAAAACGGGAGCGATTCAATATCGCCCACCGTGCCGCCAATTTCGGTAATCAGCACGTCCGGGGTCTTGTCCTGCGCCACCCGCAGAATCCGCTCCTTAATCTCATTGGTGATGTGGGGGATCACCTGCACCGTGCCGCCGTTGTAGTCGCCTCGGCGCTCTTTATTCAGCACGGACTGATAAATAGAGCCTGTGGTCACGCTATTAAGGCGGGACATAGCGGTGTCCGTAAAGCGCTCGTAGTGGCCGAGGTCGAGGTCAGTTTCAGCCCCATCATCCGTGACAAATACCTCCCCATGCTGGAAAGGACTCATGGTGCCGGGGTCAACGTTAATGTAGGGGTCTAACTTCAGAATCGAGACGGAAAAATCCCTCGACTTTAAGAGGCGTCCTAGACTGGAGGCCACAATGCCCTTCCC
>JAKRSB010000073.1 GCA_022402525.1 Thermosynechococcaceae cyanobacterium MS004 | reverse complement strand
GATGTTCAGATTTAGCTGCTAGAACCCAGAGAGTAACTGAGATACAGTCAATTCAGGCTACAATTCACAGCGATAAAGTGAGGAGAATCCATGAATAAGGGCGAGTTAGTTGACGCGATCGCTGAAAAGGCAAACGTCACGAAGAAAGACGCAGACGCCATCCTGAATGCGACCTTGGACATCATTATTGAGTCGGTTGCCAGCGGTGAAAAAGTGAGCTTGGTGGGCTTTGGCACCTTCGAGAAACGCGATCGCGCGGCCAGAGAAGGCCGGAATCCCAAGACAGGTGAGAGCATGACCATTGCTGCTACGACTGTGCCTGCGTTCAGCGCTGGAAAATCATTCAAGGAAGCTGTGGCATCATCTAAAGGCTAAGAGAGCGATCGCCCTTTCTGACGGCTGAAGCCTGACATTGACCCATCACCACAGGACACAACATTTATCTCGATGAAGAAGACGAAGACGAAGCAAGGGACAGAAGCATTAACGGGTAAAGAGCTGTTGCAGAAGCTGAAGGAACTCTCGCACCTATCGCGTCGAGCAAAAGCACGGGAATGTGGCTACGTGAGTGAGGTCAAGGATGGAAACATCCGCGTCAATATTGGCGGATTTTTGAATGCTGTCCTAGCGGCCAAAGGTGTCACTTTAGATATTGAGAATGACAAGGATGGGCGAGGACGGGAGGCAACCTATCGCACCAGCGTCCATAAGAACGGTCAAATTGTACTGGGCTCAGCCTACACCGAGGCGATGGGCCTCAAGGTTGGAGATGAGTTTGAAATCAAGCTGGGATATAAACACATCCATCTGAAGCAGATTGAGGCAGAAGACGACGTAGAGTAATCTCAATGTGGATTCAGGACTTCTGATCAGCGAACTGCAAGGTGCCATCGGAATTTGGGTACTTTGCTAGGATTGGCCAAATTTTAGAGTTCTAGGATGACCTCTAGAATCAACTCCAGTCATGAGCTTTCTGACCGTCCTAAAAAGGACTCAGATATTAGCGATCGCCCTGCGGAAGCATCAGCAGACCTGTAAAACCTTTGGCTAAATCCTGTTGGTGTTGCAGTCGCGTGGAGTGAATATAGTCTTTCAGGCGATCACACAAACTCAAGGAGAGCATCGTGATCCGACTGTTGCCACCCTTGCCATCGCGTACAACAATCTGAGACTGAGCAAAATCGATATCCTTCACCCGCAACGATAGCGCCTCAGATCAATCTACGGCTATCTGGTTAAACCTAGATCTCAAGAAAGACCCGCCTCACAAGTTGGACAGGATGTTTGTGGGTATTGCGTTTGGTAGGTTTGCGAACGCCCACCAAACCAGTCATACCGATGATCGCGCACCTGAGCATAGGTGCGATCGCCCAGCCCCTTTAGCCCAGGAATCGCTCGATAGGCATCCAGGAAGGGCCGACCCAACGGCAAGAGTCGCGCAATTTCTTCGGCTGCATCACTACCCTGCCATCGGTGATCGGGCTGATCCACCTGAATTAAAATCATGCCTTTTTCGCAGTCTTGGGGCGTCACCTGCCAGTCCGCCAGCGCCTCGGTATCCTGCATCGGAATATAGCGAAACTGCTTCCCTTGATCGATTTGCTCAAGCACCTGCACCAGGGAAGAACAGAGATTGCAGCGGCCATCGTAAATGACGGTGTACATACGTGATACAGGACTTCTAAAAGACCTCTTTAAGCTAACGCAGCCAGTGATGGGGGTTACAAAATGAGGGGCGATCGCTTAAAGGTAGTCGCGGAAATTGCGGATAAGCGAAGGTGCCCAACGGCATGGGAGCCCAACCGCCCAGATTGTGATCGCTTGGCTTCTATCTCAGGAGCAAGTGATCGTCATTCCAAAGTCCAGCAGCATCAGCCATGTTGAAGAGAATTGCGCTGCTCTGGATGTAGAGATCAGCAGCGATGACCTCAAGGCTCTTGATGCTGCATTAATCCCCTATCTAAGCGAGTACCGTTACAGGTTCTTTGACTTCAGCCGCGTATCCAATAGCGTATACCGCTCTCTATCTTTGACTTGCCGGACGGCCAAACCAATCGCCTTCTGCGATCCGACCATGATCGCCAGCTTTCGTGCGCGGGTCAGCCCCGTATAGAGTAGATTCCGACTCAGCATCATGTAATGCTGCATGAAAATGGGCAGGATGACGACTGGATATTCACTGCCCTGTGATTTATGAATGGTGACAGCCCAGGCCAAGCTAATCTCATTGAGGTCTGCCAAATCATAGGTGACGCTACGCTGGTCATAGCGCACCGTCACCTCTAGTTCCTCCAGGTCAATGAATTCAATGACCCCTAGGTCGCCATTAAAGACCTCTCGGTTATAGTCGTTCACCTTCTGAATCACGCGATCGCCTACCCTCAAAATGGCGCTGCCGCGCACCAGCTCGCTTTTGCCTGGGTCTGGTGGGTTGACGAGAGCTTGTAAAACCATGTTCAGGTTACGGGTGCCAATATCGCCTCTGGTCATGGGGCAGAGAACCTGCACATCTTGGGCAGGGTTGAATCCTAGAGATGGAATCAATGACTCAATCAGGTCACGAATCGCCTGGACACCATGCTCTGGTTCTTCAACAGAGAGCCACAGACAATCGCACTTGGGCTGGTTGGATACTCGTTCTAATTGTGGAAACTGACCCTGGTTGATCCGGTGGGCATTGCCTACAATTTGACTGGCAGCGGCCTGTCTGAAGACCTCCTTTAACTGCACTACAGGGACTGAACCTGACGCGATTAGGTCGCTCAAAACATTCCCTGGCCCGACACTTGGAAGTTGGTCGATGTCGCCCACCAGTAAGATCTGGGCATCCAAGGCGATCGCCTTAATGAGTGAGTGGCCCAAGAACAAATCCATCATCGAGGACTCGTCAATCACCACAGCATTTCCTGGGATGGGATTGTCCAGGTCGCGCTTGAACTTCATGTGCTTTGGGTCAAACTCCAAGAGTCGGTGAATGGTCTTGGCTTCCTGCCTTGTCATCTCGCTCAGACGCTGAGCTGCGCGACCTGTGGGCGATGCTAAGGCAATCTCTTTGCCCATTGCTTTCCAGAGCGCCACGATGGTTCTGGTTGTGAAGGTCTTACCAGTGCCGGGGCCTCCCGTCAAAATCAGCAGGCGCTGGCTCGCTGCCATCTCCACAGCCTGACGCTGTTGTTGTGAGAGCGGCAAGCCTGTTTTCTCAATAAACCGCTCAATCCACCCTCTTACTCGCTCCATATCTACGGTGACGGGGTTCTTCAGCAACTGTAGTAGCCGGAGCGAGAGACGATACTCAGCTTGGAAGAAGGGTGGGGCATAGTAAAGATTTTGGCCTTCGTATTGCTCTACTCCTTTCTCTCCAATGAGTTCCCCGTCCTGAATCATGCAGTGGATGCAAAACTCAACCTGATCTGGCTTGGGCTGATGCTCTTTGAGCGTTAGTCGCTTCACGGTGCGCTCAATCAGCTCGGTCTGCGGTAGAAAGCAATGGCCTTCTTCAGAAGCTTCACCCAATACATGCAGCAGCCCACTCCGGTATCGATACTCAGAGTGGGGTTCAATGCCTATGTTTCGAGCGATCGCGTCCGCAGTCACGAAGCCAATACCGTAAATATCTGTGGCAAGGCGATAGGGATTCTGCGTGACGATGGTAATGGACTCATCCCCAAACTGCTTGTAGATTTTGACGGCATAGACTGTTGAGACACCATGCCCTTGGAGGAATAGCATCACCTCCTTGATGGCTTTCTGCGTTTCCCAGGTGGTTTGGATCATCTTGACCCGCTTCTTGGCAATACCAGGCACCTCAATGAGACGGTCAATTTGGTTTTCGATGATGTCTAGCGTCTCTAAGCCAAAGTGCGCCACGATGCGCTTTGCGGTGACGGGGCCGACGCCTTTAATGAGGCCGCTGCCCAAGTATTTCTCAATGCCTGTGAGAGTGGCGGGTTTAGTCTCGCGGTAGGTCTTGACCTGAAACTGTTGGCCGAATTTGGGATGCTCTCGCCAAAAGCCAGATAAATGAAGGGTCTGACCTGCCTGGATATTGGCAAAGTTGCCCACGATGGTCATGAGGTCACGCTCTCGTGGCACCTTGAATCGAGCGACAGTGTACCCACTCTCTTCGGAGTGGAAGGTGAGGCGCTCGACCACCCCTTGCAATTCTTCAAGGACTGGGGTTGCGTTGGTGGGAATCTCCATTATCATCGCTGTGGATCTGCTGATCTTTCAGGTTGCCTGGATTTTGAAAAGAATGCATTTAGTATGCACTTTACAGAACTCCATAGACATATTCCTGCAACACTTTTATTCAAATATAAATCTGAATAAAAGTGTTGATAATTTTATGGAAAATATTCTTTTTGCCTCAACTTAATTGTCAAAATAGTGATAGTGGCAATCACTGATGAGATAGCTCCAACTATAGAAGATTCAGGAACATGCACTGGCTTAATACTTGTGATTCTTACATCATCAACTGCTGCGCTTAATGGAAACTGATTATCTACTTGCCTAAAAGCTAAGCGAATGGTTTGTCCAGAAAAAGGGGTTAGGTCAAAGACTGTTGATTGAAATTCTGAAGTGAAGCTACCCACTCTAAAATCTGCTGTATCACTTATGAGATTCGCAATCACTCCATTTTCGGATGGCCCAAAGAAATCATTAAACTCTAAAGTAAGAAGGTCAACTCTGAAATGCTGATTCGGGCCACCGAGATAACTTTCAGTTCCGTTGCTGGCAAGTTCTCCACCACTTCTGGTAAACCAATCAAAAGAAAGGGTTTGTTTGCCAATTGAGTCAACAGTAATATCTTGAAATAAAATCTGAGAACTTGGCCCTCTCTGAGTAGTAAAAGCATAAAAACTACCGTCAGTAGAACCCTCAATCGGGCTTCCGACAAAAGTTTCTGAGGTTGAATACCAACTACCAGCACCCCCTGGTTCACTTATTACTGTCCAGCCAGTGAGTCCATCTTCAAAGCTACCGTTTGTAATAGAAGCTGCTAAAGTTTTAGAAATATGGATAGAAATCACTGCCGTGGTAATTGCAGCGACTAAGTGAAGCTTTGATTTACTCATGTGCTTATATTAGGAATGATTTAAGCTTGTGTGAACGCCTCACCATAAAAGAGCGACTACCAAACAACGCTGTGCCCTTGTCCCCAGAACTGGTCGTATTTTGTCACAGTAATATCTTCAGTCACTTTGACTTGGCAGGCTAAGCGCAGATTGCGCGTGGGGTCGTGAGGGGGTAAAGACCGACGAGTGCGATCGCGCCAGTTAGGAGTCGTCACTGAACCTTTGATTTCGACTGCACAAGTGCCGCAACTACCAATCTCAAGACAGTTGATGAACTTCGCTTTTCCGTTGTAAAGGTCTATATTGTTGTCCAAAAGGACTTGGCGAAGATTTTCGCCTGCACTACATTGAATGGTTTTTCCTTGAGCAGTGATGGTGGGCATAAAATCTTTGCTAGCGTTAAGGCTATCTTAAGACCATGTGCGGAAGATTTACCTTAGCTAAAACGCCTGAGCAGATTGCAGAAGCGTTCAGTCTGCCTGAAGTGCCTGATTTCCCTCTGCGATACAACATTGCTCCCTCGCAACCCGTGGGGGTGATCGTTCAAGGCAGAGAGTCCGACAGACGCGAATTTAGACTCATGCAGTGGGGGTTAATCCCATCTTGGGTAAAAGACCCGTCAAAATTTGCCAACCTCATCAACGCCCGTGCTGAGACAGTTGCCGAAAAGCCATCATTTCGTTCCGCTTTCAAATATCGTCGTTGCCTCATTCCTGCCGATGGGTTTTATGAGTGGCAGAAGGTCAAAGGTGGGTCAAAACAGCCGTTTCACTTTACGCTGACCGGGAATAGCATATTTGCGTTTGCCGGATTGTGGGAATCTTGGAATGACTTTGAGACGTTTACAATATTGACCACTACAGCAAACGCACTGCTGGCAACCATTCATGACCGAATGCCCGTCGTTTTAGAGCCGGAGAACTATGCACTTTGGCTAGACCCCAGTGTTCAAGATCCACGCCAGCTTGTGGGATTTCTCAAGCCTTATTCTGATGAACCGATGCAAGCGATCCCCGTTAGCACCAGAGTCAATTCTGCCCAGGTCGATGACGCCCTTTGCATTGAGCCACTTCATCAAGACACATGATCAAGCCCCGTCGATCCGAGGAATGCGATCACTGCCAGCGCTTTAGCGGCTACTTGAGCGCTGAGTACCTGGTCTGCGCTGTCCACCCGCTTGGCCCAGCCGAAATCCCGTGCCCTGATTTTGCAGAAGTAGTCGGTCAATGGGAGCCGTTGGGCGCAGGCTATTACGATTGTGAGCTGGTGCTACAGCCAGAGCATTACTTGACGACTGAGGAGCGGCTAGAGATTTTGGAGACGCATCCTTTATTTACTGGGGTTTGCCCGAAGTGCGGAGCCACAATCCCAGGCGAAGATTTGGTGCATTGGGACTGTGCGGTCTGTGGGTGGAAAGATGACAGCGTGGTGTGAAACTGTTACGTGAAGGGCTTGCGCTCTCTACAGAACAAATCTACAAAGCCAAGATTACTTTGTAACAATCTTTGAGACAGTGGTTAGAAAAATTAAACAAGTTTTCTTCATCGATAGAGATTTGAGTGACCCTGCCCAGGGCTGGGGCTGGGTTGAAGTTTCACTTGCAGATGCACAACGGTTTGGAATTAAGACTGAGCACCCTAGCTCAAGAAGGGTAACTAAGCGGAAGTTAAAGTACGACGAAACGACAGATTCAGTTTATGAATATATTGACCAGAACCACGTTGTTCGTCCCCCCTCCAGAGGCAAAGCTGGCGGCAAAAAATTTGCGATCAATATTCAAGGTGAGATTCTGACGATAAATGTACAGAAGTCTTTAACAAATGACGCAGTGTGCGCTTGGATTAGGACTTGGGCACCTCCAGAGGCAAAAATCATTACCCCAGGGAATAGGGCGTACTCCATTGAAGGTGAGAAGCTAGCTCATCAGGCTCATTTTGTATATTTCATCTTAAACGCAGATAGCAATGCCATTAAAATTGGCCGCGCTAGAGACTTAGGGAAGCGGATGAAGGCGCTCCAAACTTCAAGCCCTGCTGAACTGCAATTACTTAAGTCGATTCAGGTCAATAGTGCTAAGGAAGCCGAAGAACTTGAGAAATCTTTGCATCGGCGATTTTATGAAATACGTCTTGCGGGAGAGTGGTTTAAGGCGGAAGGAGAACTACTGGAATATATTCAGAGCCAACCGTCAGCGATCAGTTGAGCGGTCTTGCTCACTTGAGATTAGTATCTGTACAAAAATCAAAAGAGCCATTATTCTGAGACTTGAAGCGGTAATTCCTACGTTCGTGAAGACCACACAAAACCAGAAAGGAGGCGATCGCCACGCATCTAAGCCGAGCTGCCGAGAAGCTCAGGCTATATCGACTGACGTGCAAATGTGCTTCAGGTCTTTGCCCATACGAGTTGATTCCGCGACAACTACTACAGTAATGGGGTCACAATATCGCTTCCCGTTGCCACGCAAGACACGAGAGATCTGCTGTTTTTTGCCATGCATGGGGCTGAAGCAATCTATCGCCCTGGTCATGTTTTCTGCAAAGCTGGGGTGCTGCTGCTGGAGCTACAGCCAGAGACGCTAATGCAGGGGCATCTGTTTGAGCAGCGAGATACTGAGCGGTCAAAGCTGCTGATGCAGACCCTCGATAATCTCAACCGTCAGTTTGGAGCTAAGACGGTGCAGTATGCAGCAGCAGGGCTACAGCAGGGATGGGGGATGCGGCAGGGAAAGCGATCGTCTAATGCAGAGCTTTTGCGTTGGTTTTTGCGATATTCCAGCTGATCTTGAAGATTGCGTTGTTTTTAAGAGAGGCGATCTCGTCTCCACTGTTTGATAACAGTTGCAATCCCCCGTTCTACATCTGTCCAAGCAGGGTCATGACTGTACCAAGCGTCTTTGTTTGTGACGGCTTTAGCTTCTTTGGGGAGGGCTTGGAGTTTGCCAAAGGGTGCGCTGTGCCAGGAACAATCGCGGACAATAATGGGAATAACTTCTGCTTCCTTTGCTTCATATCGTGCAAGGGCACGGGTCATTTCAATGTCATAGCAGTAGTCTGAAGCGATAAAGTCGGCACTGATGAGGAGCAAGATGATATCTGCACGTTCAAGATTGCTGTCGATTTCACCTTTCCATTCTTGACCTGGGGCAATTTTGCGATCATGCCAAGGTTCGATTAATCCTTGTCGCTGTAGAAGTTTAAGATGAGTTTCGAGTTCATCTCGAAGTGCTTCGTCTTTGTGGGAATAGCTATAGAACAGGCGTAGGGCTTGTTTGTGGAGGTGGCGCATGGTTTCGGGTTTTCGGGTTCCTTCTAGATCGACGCCGTTGAGCAGTTCGGCAACATTAAGGTTGAGTACGTCTTCGTCTGTAACTTCTTGAATGTTTGAGATATCGTTCTTTTCCATGATCCGTAGCTTTTTGTAAGGAATCAGAACTTCTGGATGTTTGGGAACAGGCACCATTTCTTGAGGTGTGAAGGAAAAGTCGCTGTGGATGCGTTCAAAGTCGGAGCGGATAACGGCAAGTAGGCGGCGGCTAGAGGATGAACCCTTAACGGAAATGTAGACTTTTTTATCTTGGATGTCAGCTTTGACAAGGGCAGTATCGTCATCAAATTTTAGAATGACGCCTGTGCGCCAGCGAGGTTGGCCTACGCTGAGAGGATGGGTGCGGACGATAAAGCGAGGCAGCAATCCTTCGGGTAGGGTGGGGTAGTGGTACTGGAAGTTTAGGCATTTGGTGGGGTCAAAGTTGTCTGCTTCTGGGGGCTGTTGTTTATCAAGGAGTTCGGGGATGAGGTAGCGGCCTTCATCTTCTGGGAAGCGGACGCATAGCTCAAATTTCCGCATTAGCTCGAAGAGGTATACATGGCGTTCGGGTGGGTAGGCTGAAGGGTCAAGGATGGCGGCAAAGTCGCAGACGTTGAGTTCGCCTTTGTTTTGAGCTAGTTTTTTTGCGTTGAGGATGGTGTAAATGCCTTTTGTGACCCATTGAGGGTTGAGGACGTGGGTATCTCGCAGACGCAGATCGTCTTTGTAGTTGAGGATGATACCGAGGTTATGCAGGTATGTGGAGAGCCGCTCTTGGGCGGTGGGGTCGGTTTCGCCTTGGTTGGCGCAGAGGGTGCGGTAGCTCTCGAAGCTGATGAAGTTTTCTGGCATGGTGGCAATCTGGTCTTTGATGCCGAACCAACTGGCGGGGAAGGCATCGCGGAGGTGTTTGAGGCGATCGGTTTCGCGTTCGATGGCTTGGTGCAGGGTGTGGATGCCGTGGCTGGTTTCGCTGTCGGTGTCGATGAAGTCTACGATGTTAGGGAATTTTTGACGGAGTGCCCGACGGTTGAGGTCGAAGGGATGGGCTTTAATTTTGTTGAGGACGATGAGGACGGGGGATTCGTCGCCAAAGCTTTCGATGAGGTTGAGCCAGTATTCGGCATCGGCATCTTCGTGGCCTTGGCGACCGTTGAGCACCAAGATATAGAGGCTGCGCTGGGTCAAGAAAAACTGGTGGGTGGCGTGCATAATTTCTTGACCGCCAAAGTCCCAAATGTTGAGGCGCACATTCTCAGTACCGCTGATTTTGATGTCCCAATGGGTAATTTGAATGCCTTCGGTTTTAGGGGAGTATTTGTCGAAGGTGTTATTGACCAGGCGATTGACGAGGGAGGTTTTGCCCACGTCACCATAGCCAACCAAGATGAGTTTGGCTTCATTAAGGGGACGTTTTTCTCCTTGGCGGGTACGGAAATAATAGTCCAGGATATCGCACGGCTTTGCAGGAGTCGCATCTATGTTGTTTACCTCTTCCCATGTTGGCCCTAATATTTCGTTTGGGAGATGAAGTGCATCATTGTCATGGAGGTAAAGCCTTTCCAACTGAGCAAGTTGATTCATTGCATCCGGCAGGCTCGTTAGTTGATTCTCGGAGAGAACAAGCGTTTGCAGATTTGTGAGACTAATAATTGAATCTGGCAGTCTTGTTAGCTGATTGTTCGAAAGAAAAAGTGTTTCTAGATTGGTGAGCCGAGCGATCAAATCTGGTAGGATTTTTAGCTGATTATTGGAGAGGAAAAGCCCTTGCATATAGCTGAGCTGGGTAATCGCATATGGTAAACTCGTTAGCTGATTGTAGGGAATTATAAGAGTTCTCAAGTTTATGAGATGACCGATTCCATCTGGCAGGTTCTTCAGTTCATTGTGGGCAAGGTGAAGAGTTTTCAAGTTTATGAGACGCCCGATTCTATCTGGTAAGCTCTTCAGTTCATTGAAAGAGAGGTCAAGCGTTTGCAGATTTGTGAGTTGGGTAATCGCATCCGGCAGGTTCGTAAGTCGATTTTCGTGGAGGTCAAGTATTTGCAGATTTATGAGCTGGGCAATCTCATCAGGTAGACTCGTCAGTTGATTGTTATCGAGGTCAAGCGTTTGCAAATTGGTGAGCTGAGTGATCGCTTCTGGAACTTCCGTTAACTCCAACCCTGACAAATTCAACGTAACTGCACCAGTGCTTAGCGCTTCCTGAATTCTCTTTATTGCTTCGTTTTGGAAGTCTGTTGCCATTGGAGTATTTGTCATCTCAATTTTTGTTTTGATCTGGCCACAAAATCCTGGTGTAACTTAGACCCGATCTCCCGTTGTAATTGAGCCAACATGGTCGCCAAATCCCTGGCTAAAAGCACAGACACATCCAACACAAGCCCAGGAAAACCTGACTTTCAATTAAACCCCAACACCCATTCGTAAATCAAGCACACAGAATGCTTTCCCTGCTTCTCCCACGTTAAGCTGAAGCATTGCGATCGCCCACTTGCCCCTCCCAAGTCACCCCTGTTCACTAGAGTTTCGCCAGAGTCCCACTAATTCCAGCTACACTGCCGCCTCACCCGCGCAAGCCTCATCTGAGCGATCGCCCAAAGCCCTGGCATAAGACCAGCCTCCAGCCCTGCTGAATGTCGGTATTTTATGTAATTTTTAATGTAATCCAGATATCCTGTCCCACCCCCACGCAGCCCGTGATGAGCTGCCGCCGCGCTGATCGCCCCTGTTCACGTCTGCTGTACCCGTGCTTTACGGGTGCTGAGGTTTAGTGGAGAGCGATCGCCTTTTATCACAGCCAGTGAGTGTCAACAGAAGTAGAGCATTGGCGAGTGAGCCAAAAAGCCTGAAGCCAGAGCGAAGTAACTTACGAAAACCGTAACTCTGTAAGTTTGTAATATTGTAGGTTTGAAAGTATGTAATTCTGTCTCTTTCGTTGTTTGTATCTTTACAAGTGACAGAGAAGGCTATATATTTCTGTTACTTACAGAGTCATGTTGAACGAAAATTACAGAGTCTGTAAGTTACGGTTTATAAGGAATTTATGAAAATCATCACGGTAGCTGCTGGTAAGGGTGGTAGCTGTAAGACAACCACTGCATTGAGTCTTGCTGCCATCCTTTCAAAGAAGAAAAAAATTCTTGTAGTTGATACTGATCCACAGGGTTCATTGTCGTGGGTGAGTGAGCGGAGCGCGCCTAGTTTTGATATTGCTCAGGAAACCGATGTCAAAGTTCTCCAAAAGCTTAAGAAGGTTGGAGGGTATGACCTCATTATTTGCGATATGCCGCCAGGGTTGGATAATAATGCATTATCTGTTACTCTGAAACTTACAGACTTTGTGATTCTTCCATCACCGCCATCACCGCTTGATATCAGAGAGCTGACGAAAACTATTAACCATGTAGTGAAGCCGTCAGGCATCCCTTTTAGGGTATTGCTATCGCGTGTGGACAGTAGACGGATTAATGATGCGTTGGCGATACAGAGTCAGTTGATGGATAAAGATATTCCGGTCTTCAATGCAATCATCCGTTACTTGGTCGCCCATGAGAGAGCAATCATAGATGGCAAGTTGATTAATGAATATAAAGGCGCAGGAGCTAAAGAAGGGGTCGCAGACTTCAGCCGAGCCGCAGACGAATTAATGAGGGAAATCTAAGGACAGCAATATGGCCAAAAGGAACATCACAGACTTGTTGGGTGAAGAACTTACAGAGTCCGAGAGTACGGAACTTTCGAGCAGCACGAGTACCCCACCTCCGATTCTGACTGCCCCTAATGCTGAGTTGGCCGTAGAAAATGAGCAGATATCTAAAGGTAGTGATATCCAAAGTACAGTAGTTACAGAGTTCGTAGCTACCAAAGTACCAAAGTATTTATCGTTAGAACGGAAGGAAGTCCGCTTACCCTCCGAGCATATTGATGAATTAACTAGATTAGTTCGTAGACTCAATCGTCAAAAGACAGGGCGAGATGAGCGAATCACCGAGAACACCTTAATTCGGATAGCTGTATCGTTGCTGGTTGATTTCGGAGAATCAATTACCGGAAATAACGAACGAGAGCTTTTAGAGAGTCTTAGGGG
Organism: Thermosynechococcaceae cyanobacterium MS004; assembly: GCA_022402525.1. Classification (GTDB taxonomy): domain Bacteria; phylum Cyanobacteriota; class Cyanobacteriia; order Thermosynechococcales; family Thermosynechococcaceae; genus JAAURS01. The sequence continues at coordinate 2,023 of JAKRSB010000073.1, read as the reverse complement.
ATCGATAGGTAAGGAATAAACAATACTTTGTGACTCAGGAATTTCGTAACATTGTGATTTTGTAACTATCAAACTCTGTAACTTTCTAGATGGCTAAAGAATCCGAATTCCCCCGCTGCGCCGGAGCAAAGCGTCCGCGCTAAGCGATCGCCCCTTCATTTCCCCCGCCGCCGCCCATACGAGAGAGCGAGAGACTGCACCAGGGCAAGACCGCTGCTGCCCCCTCACCATCACCCTGCACAAAGTGAAGTCATTCCGGTTAGTCTGCTGCTGCCGTGCTGCTGCCGTTGGGAAAAGGTTGGAGAGCGATCGCGCGGATTTGAGAGGACTAGGATCGAAGTCCTCACATAAATGCAGCCCCACAGTGCCGCTTTAGAGTAGGCATAGCGTGGGGTTTTCTTGTGAAGGCGATCGCCCCGCCGCTGCACCACCCCCGCTAATGCCGCCGCCGAACTGGGGGTTTGGATGCGACCATTCTATTAAAGTAGAAATCCTGTTCACGTTAGCAGTTGCACAGTCGCCGCTTGATTCCGGCCTGATTTATGGAAAGCGATCGCCAGCGGGAATCGTTCTAGCCGTCCGCGCATCTCTCCCTACGAGGCAGGCCAAGACGACATGCGATCGTAGCCGCCGATGTGGGGATTTGATTTTAGCATTCTATTACGATAGAAATTTTTAGCATTCTATAATAATAGAAATAGTCCACGTCACCACTATTGTCATGCAGTGCCCGTCATGCGCCCACTCAAAGATCATCAAGAGCGGTCATGCCAGGGGAAAGCAGCGGTACAAGTGTAAGCAGTGTGGGCACCAGTTTGTAGAGTCCCCGCAGCCCGTAGGAGCGCCGCCGAAGAGTACAGCCCCACGATGCCCCTACTGCGAAACCGGAATCCTTCATAAGCGTTCAACGCGGGGAAAGCGGTTGTACTACCAGTGCTATAACTCAGAATGTAGGCGCTTCAGTACCTATGATCTGGATGAGAGCGGGGACTTGGTGCGAGTGGTGACGAGAAAGGCGATCGCTGGAAAGTCTCAAGAGCGCTCAGAGACAGACTGAGCGAGGGTTTTTTCAACAAAAGCATTGAGACTCACGCCTTCCTTCTCAGCACAGACGACAACTTGGCGATGGAGGTCGGGGGGGATGCGGAGATTAAAGCGGCCAGAGAAAGGCTTGTCGGGGTCTTTACCAAGGCGATCGCAATCGTCAAGGTATTCATCAACCGCAGCAAAGAAAGAGGCTTCTAGCTCATCTACAGAGAGTCCATCAAAGGCAATGACATCGCGGGTATTAATGACGCGCCCGACAAAAAGCTTGTCCACATGGTCATACTCAACAATTGCCTCATAGCCCTTATAGTTCATAGCTCAACCCCTGCATTAACCAAAAAATCACGAACAGCCTTAACCTGATAGCGCTTCAACTCCTTTTGAGGGTGAGGGGAATGAATGTTGAGTGAAACATCATTGAGGTCAAAGCGTACCCTAGAGCCATCACCTTGAAGCACCTGCCCACCCAGAGCAAGTACCAAAGAAACGACATCATTCCAGAGAATATTGCGGCGAATGGGTTCAGCAAAGAGAGCGCTGTAGGTGTTTCGCTGCTTTTTATTCATACCCTAATAGTATCACTTTATGGTACTAAGTTTAGAGAATGCCCCTGCCAGTCGAATGAGGGCACCCGCCGATCTGTTGCCGAGCCGCTGCTTTAGCCTTGGTGTAGGCGATCGCATTCCCCCTGCAAAAGCACCCGCCATTTTGTGAATTTGGTTGCATCATTCTATTTAGTAGCAAACGAGTTTCCATCTATTTGGGAAGTGAGAGCAGCATCAGGGGCGAGGTATAGGGTGTTAAAAATCCGAAAAGTGGCAGTGCCCCCGCTAGCCGAAACGAGGGCACCGATCAATCTGCTACTGAGCCGCTGCTGTCCTCGGCGATCGCCTAAGAGGGTTCTTGTCCAGTGCGTTCTTATTGCCCGTTGCCTTTGCAGACTTTCGAGCCTTTTTCATCACCGGAGCGGCCTCAG